>NZ_JBFTOQ010000003.1:0-339920 GCF_056398045.1 Cupriavidus sp. 05L411
GGCAACGGCCCGGCCGGCGTGCGCATCGACTCCGGCGTGCGCGAGGGCGACACCATCAGCCCGTACTACGACCCCATGATCGCCAAGCTCATCGTGTGGGGCCGCGACCGCGAGGAAGCGCTGGCGCGCATGGCGCAGGCGCTGGCCGAATACCGTGTGGTGGGCCTGTCCACCAATGTGGCTTTCCTGCGGCGGCTGGTGACGTCGCAGGCGTTCCGCACGGCGGACCTCGACACCGGCCTGATCGAGCGCAACCAGGCGGCACTGTTCCCGCCGCCCGCGCCCGTGGGCATGGAAGTGATCGCGCTGGCCGTAGCGGCGCTGCTGGATGCGCAAGCCCGCGTGCGCCGCGTGGACCCGGCCGACGCGCATTCGCCCTGGCAGCATGCAGGCGCATGGCGGTTGAATGGCGGGGAGCGGCGCGCCCTGCGCTTCTCGGTGGGTGGCCTGGCGGGCAGCCACATCGCCGACGTGACGCTCGCCACCGATGCGCGCGGCAGTACGCTGTTCTTCGCCGACCAGGCCGCGCCCTTCCGGGCGCAGTGTGCGGCGGACGATATTCGTGTCGATCTCGGCACGCGGCGCGCCCGTGGGCAGGTCCACGCGGAAGGTGATACCTTCCATGTATTCAGCGGCCACCGCCATGTGGCCCTCACCTGGATCGACCCGCTCGCGCATGCTGCCGAGGGCGAAGGCGAGGGCGGCAAGCTCACCGCGCCCATGCCCGGCAAGGTCATCGCGGTCATGGTCCAGGCCGGCAGCCGGGTTGCGCGCGGCGCGCCGCTGCTGGTGATGGAGGCCATGAAGATGGAGCACACCATCAGTGCGCCGGCCGACGGCGTGGTGGGCGAGGTGCTGTATGGCGTGGGCGAGCAGGTCGGCGAAGGCGCGCAATTGCTGTCCTTCGAAGCCGGCAACGGCTGAGCCGCCCCTTCAGGCGGCGCCCGCTGCAAGAAAACCGCAGGCCACGCCTATCCTCTGCGAAAATAGAAGAGAAAGAAGACCAGAGTGGAGATGAGATGAAGTTGCAGTTGTATGTACCGGACGGCCGTTACCAGCCCTGGATCGACGGCTTTGCCGAAGCCCTGCCCGAAGCGCAATGCCTGACCTGGGAAGACAGCAGGAACGAGCAGGTTGACTACGCCGTAGTGTGGCGCCCGCCGCTCGAGATGCTGCGCGGGCGTACCGACCTGAAAGCCGTGTTCAACCTGGGCGCCGGCGTGGACGGCATCCTGAGCCTGCGCGACACCGACCCGGACGCGCTGCCGGCCGGCGTGCCCATCGTGCGCCTGGACGATGCCGGCATGGCCGCGCAGATGATCGATTACGTGACACACGCGGTACTGCGCTATTTCCGCCGCCTGGACGAGTACGCGCTGGCCCAGCAGGCCGGCACCTGGCGCTTTCTCAAGCCGCATCGCCGCGCCGATTTCACCGTGGGCGTGATGGGCGTGGGCACGCTCGGCGCGCAGATCGCGCAGGCGCTGGCCGGCTTCGGCTTCCCGGTGCGTGGCTGGAGCCGCACGGCGCGCGATATCGAAGGGGTGCAGGGCTTCGCCGGCGAGGCTGGCCAGGCGCCGTTCCTGGATGGCCTGCGCGTGCTGGTCAACGTGCTGCCGCTCACGCCGGAAACCGAGAACATCCTGGACGCCGGCCTGCTGGGCAAGCTCGCCAAGGGGGCCTACCTGGTCAACGTGGCGCGCGGCCCGCACCTGGTCGAGCAAGACCTGCTGGCCGCCGTGCAGTCGGGCCAGGTCGCCGGCGCCACGCTCGACGTGTTCCGCACCGAGCCGCTGCCCGCCGAGCATCCGTTCTGGGCCGAGCCGCGCATCACCATCACGCCGCATATCGCGGCACTGACGCTGCGCGAAGACAGCGTCGCCCAGATCGCGGCCAAGATCCGCGCGCTGGGCGCGGGCCAGCCGATCGCCGGCGTGGTCGACCTGCAACGCGGCTATTGAGCAAGCCGGGCGCCGGGGCGGAGCGTTTGCGCCGGGAGCCCGAACCCAATGTCCGCACATTAGTTGAATGGCGCGCGCGGCAAGACGTGCGCGCCGCTACCAGACAGCGAGGAGACATCATGACCCTGCCCCACTATGTAAAAGTCGTAGAAGTCGGCCCGCGCGATGGCCTGCAAAATGAGAAGGCCATGGTGCCGACCGAGGTCAAGGTCGAGCTGATCAACCGCCTCAGCGACGCCGGCTTCGTCAATATCGAAGCCGCTTCCTTCGTCTCGCCCAAATGGGTGCCGCAGATGGCCGATGGCGCCGACGTGATGGCGCGCATCCAGCGCCGGCCRGGCACGCTGTACTCCGTGCTCACGCCCAATATGAAGGGCTTCGAAGGCGCGGTGGCCGCGTCCGCGGACGAGGTCGTGATCTTCGGCGCCGCCAGCGAGGCGTTCTCGCAAAAGAACATCAACTGCTCCATCGCCGAATCCATCGAGCGCTTCGCGCCTGTCGCCGCCGCCGCCAAGGAAAAAGGCCTGCGCCTGCGCGCCAGCATCTCCTGCGCGCTGGGCTGCCCCTACCAGGGCGAGGTGCCGGTGCACGCGGTGGTGGACGTGGTGCGCCGCATGCGCGATCTCGGCTGCGACGAGATCGACATCGCCGACACCATCGGCGTGGGTACGCCGGGCCGGGTGCAGGAGGTGATGCACGCGGTGGCCGCCGAATTCCCCATCGACCGGCTCTCCGGCCATTTCCACGATACCTACGGCCAGGCGCTGTCCAATATCCTGGCCAGCCTGCAGGTCGGCATCTCGATCTTCCACGCCTCGGTGGCAGGCCTCGGCGGCTGTCCTTACGCCAAGGGCGCCACCGGCAACGTGGCCACCGAAGACGTGCTGTACATGCTGCACGGCATGGGCATCCACACCGGGGTGGACCTGGAGCAGGTGGTACGCGCGGGTGACTTCATCTCGCAGTCGATCGGCCGCGCCAACAGCTCACGCGTGGGACGCGCGCTGCTGACCAAGTGGGGCGCCGCCGCGGACGCTGCGCCTGCCTGCGTATAAGGCCTTTCATCCCAACGCTATCGACATGAACGCTCACTCTCCCGCCAACGCCAACGACACCGCCGCGCTGCCCGAAGCGGCGCTGCGCGTGGCCGGCCTGCTGGCCGGCCTTGGCCACGACAAGCCCGTGGTCATGCTGCCCGCCACCGGCAAGACCTCGGCCGAGGCAGCGGCCGGCCTAGGCTGTTCGGTGGCCGAGATCGCCAAGTCCATCATCTTTCGCCGCGTCGCCGACGACGCGCCGGTGCTGGTGATCGCCAGCGGCAGCAACCGCGTCGACGAAGCCAAGGTCGCCGCCGTGGTGGGCCCGCTCGGCAAGGCCGACGCCAGGTTCGTGCGCGAGAAAACCGGCTACGCCATCGGCGGCGTCTGCCCGATCGGCCACGCGGTGGCACCCGTCATGCTGCTCGACAGCGACCTGTTCCGCTACGACAGCCTGTGGGCCGCCGCCGGCCAYCCGCACGCCGTGTTCAACCTCACGCCCCAGGAGCTGCAGCGCATGACCGGAGCCGAGGTGGCAGACGTGGCGCAGCGCCAGTCCGCATGAAGCCGCTGCTTGTCCGCGTCATGTGCGGCATCCCGGGCGAGGGCTGAGGCGATGTCGCAAGCCACCCGCCTCGCCGCCGAGCTCACGCGCGGCGCGCAAGCCGCCCAGCGCGCGCAGCCCGTGCCGTCGCCGTGCCGCAACGTGTGCCGCATGGACGCCGCGAGCGGCTATTGCGAAGGCTGCCTGCGCACCATCGACGAGATCGCCGCATGGTCCGGCAGCGACGAGGCCGGGCGGCGCAGGATCTGGCTGCTGCTGCCGCAGCGCGCCGCGGCGTTGGCCGCAAGGTCGGCGCCATGATGCATCCCACCCACAACACAGCGTGACCCGGCCATGACAACCGACATCGACTGGTATTTCGACCCGATCTCGCCGTTCGCCTACCTGGCGTTCGAGCGCTTGCCCCGGGCCTTGCCAGCCGATGTCTCGGTGCGCTACGTGCCGCTGCTGTTTGCCGGGCTGCTGCGCCATTGGGGCAACGTCGGCCCGGCCGAGATCGCGCCCAAGCGCCGCTTTACCTTCGAGCACGTTGCCTGGATCGCGCACCGCGACGGCACGCCGCTCGCCATGCCCGCCGTGCACCCGTTCAATCCGCTGCCCTTGCTGCGCCTGGCGGTCGCGCTGGAGCTCGAAGGCCGGCTCTCGCACGCCACGCTGGCGCCGGTTTTCCGCTTCGTCTGGCAGCAAGGCCACGTGCCCCAGCAGCAGGCCGAGTTCGACGCGCTATGCGGTGCGCTGGGCGTACCCACCGCTGCGCTGGCGCAAGATGCGGTCAAGACGCGCCTGCGGGAAAACGGGGACGAAGCGCTGGCGCGCGGCGTGTTCGGCGTACCTACCGCTGCGCTGCAAGGGGATGCCGAGGGGCAGTTGTTCTGGGGCCTGGATGCGCTCGACATGCTATGCGCGCGGCTTGCCCAGGATCCTTTCTTTGCCTCGGACGCATTCCGTGCCGCCGCCGCATTGCCGGTTGGCGCGGGGCGAGCCGATGCACCGCCACCTCCCACGCCGCGCGCTGACTAGCTGATTTGCCGACACCCCAATGCCAACCACTTTCACGCCTCCCACCCTGCCCGGCACCATGCGCGTTTTCGAGCGCGGCTGGCTATCCGCCAACAACATCCTGTTTGTCGATGGCGATGACACCGCGCTGGTCGATTCCGGCTACGTCACGCATGCGCCACAGACGCTGGCGCTGGTCGAGGCCGGCCTTGGCGGGCGGGCGCTGCGGCGCCTGGTGAACACGCACCTGCACTCCGACCACTGCGGCGGCAACGCCACGCTGCAGCGCCGCTGGCAGCCACGCACGCTGATCCCCGCCGCGGAGGCCGAGGCGGTGCGCGCGTGGGACGTGGACGCCCTCAGCTACCGCGCCACCGGCCAGCAGTGCGACCGCTTCACTTTCGATGACGTGGTGCAGGACGGCGACACCCTGCGCCTGGGCGGGCTCGACTGGCAGGTGGTAGGCGCGCCCGGCCACGATCCCCATGCCGTGATGCTGTTCGCGCCTCAGGAGGGCATCCTGATATCGGGCGATGCCCTGTGGGAAAACGGCTTTGGCGTGATCTTCCCGGAACTCGACGGTGAGAGCGGCTTCGCCGAGCAGGCGGCCGTGCTGGCGCGCATCGCCACGCTGGATGTGCGCGTGGTGATTCCCGGCCACGGGCGGCCCTTCACCAACGTGGCGGCCGCGCTTGACGTTGCTGTTGGGCGGCTGGCTTACCTCAGCGCCGATGCCGGGCGCAACGCCACGCATGCCATCAAGGTGCTGGTGAAGTTCAAGCTGCTGGAGCAGCAGCACATGCGGCGCGATGCGCTGCTGGCGTGGATGGCGCAGGCGCCGCTGATGCAGCGCATCCATGCGCGCTTCATGCCCGCGCAGGACTTGTCGGCCCTCCTTGACCGGATCCTGGCGTCGCTGGCCGCCGCCGGCGCGCTGGCGCTGGAAGGCGGCGAGGTGTACAACCGGGATTGAGCGGTAACACCGGTAACGCGGGCGCCACCATGCCCTGGCGCCAGTCCCTGACCCTTTGCGAGGAAACCGTCGATGCCTGCCTTTCCCGTCGCACTGCTTCACCCCCTGGTCGCGCATCTCTCTCCTTCCACGATCCACGCGCATGGCGCAGACCTCGAGATCGAGCTGGCGCCGTTCGTGCTCGGTGGCGAGCCGGTGCGCACGGCGATCCGGCTCGACGGCATGAACCTGCCTACCTACAGCCTGGAACAACTGGCCGGCAGGCGCCTCGTGTTCCCGCTCAACCCGGAGCCCGGCTACATCGACGGCTCGCTCTACTTCGACGGCCGCCACCACGCGGTCGACATCCGCGAGTTGTGCTTCGGCAAGCTCGACCCGCACGGCTTGCCGGTGAGGATCGAGGGCCGCATTCATTTCGACGACGGCGCCCGCTTCGACGACACGGCACTGAGCCTGGCCGCCCGCATCGCCCGACCCCTATCCGACGCGGAGATCGACGCGCTGATCGACCGCGCCGCCGCCGAGGCCGGCGCTGGCTCGATCCAGCAGTCCGGCAAGGTGATGGCCGCGCTGAGCCGCCACCCGAGCCTGCGCCATGCCGACATGGCGCTGCTGCATGCGCGCGTGCAGGCCAGGCTGCTGATCGGCGAAGCCATGAGGCCGAGATGAGGCTGAGAGATGAGGCTGAGAGAGGAGGCCGACAGATGAAGCGGGCGTGCGCGCCTGCGGCCGACAAGCGGGTCATTTGCCGCGATCTCCCGGACCGCTACACATAGATGCAGACTGAGCTGGTTACGTTGCTAGAAGGCCGCGCCGGCAAGTTCCCGCGCTGACCGAGTCCCAAGGATGCACCATGCAAGCCCTTCACGGCCAAGGCTTCCTCCTTCGCCCCTTCCGCTATCCCGACGTGCCCCAGTTCGTGGCGGCCGTGCACGAATCGCTCGAGACCGTGGGCAAATGGCTGCCGTGGTGCCACGCGGGCTATAGCGTGCGCGATGCCGAGAACTGGGTCGACCTGTGCACGGAGAGCATGGCCATCGGCGAGGCCTACGACATCGGCGTATTCGCCCCGGACGGCAGGGAGTTGTATGGCGGCGTCTCCATCAACCAGATCAACCGCGATTACAACTTCGGCAACCTCGGCTACTGGATCCGCCAGAGCCGGCAGCGGCAGGGACTGGGCGCGCGCGCGGCAGAGCTGATGGCATGCTATGCCTTTCACCGCCTCGGGCTGACGCGCCTGGAAGTGGTCGCCGCCGAGCACAATATGGTCAGCCGCGCCGTCGCGCAGAAGATCGGCGCGCAGTTCGAATGCATCGCCCGCAACCGGCTGGTGCTGCACGGCGTGCCGTGCTCGGCGGCGATGTACTCGCTGGTGCCGCCGTGGTACGGCAATGCCGGCCCGTCCAGGGACAAGGATAAGGACAAGGGCAAGGATCAAGACAAGGGGGAGGCGAGATGAATGGAGCCACTCACGCCGGCACCCGCACGCCCCCCGCGCTATTGAGCGCGAACTCATACCGCTCCGACCGTATGGAAAACAGCGTGTGCTCGCAAACCGCGCCATCCGCTGTGAACGACGTGCGTTCCAGTTCCAGCAGTGGATGCGTGCGCGAGGTCTGCAGCACGGCCGCCAGGTGCTGGCCCGCCGAGCGGGCGCGGATGACGAGGTCGGCCCGGTCGACCGGCATGCCCAGCAACTGGCCGATCAAGGTGTAGGACGGATTGCGCTCGGCATCTTCCCAGCCGGGCGTGGCATCGCAGGCAATGTGGGTCTCGGCGAGCGCAATCGGCTCGCCATCGAGACGATGCAGCCGCTGCAAGGCGATGCAGTGGCCGAGCGCGGCGGGAAAGATACCGCGCAGCCGGGCCGGCACCACGATCCGCTCCAGCGCGACCAGTTGCATCTCTGGCGCGTGTCCCTGCAGCACCAGCGAATCGTAGAAGCCGCGCAGCGTATCCAGGCCATGGCGCAGCCGCTTGTCGACCACGAAGGTGCCTTTGCCTTGCTTGCGCTCGACCAGGCCAGCATCAACCAGCCGCGTGATCGCGAGGCGCACCGTGACCCGGCTCACCCCGAAACGCTCGCCCAGCTCGGCCTCGGAAGGTAGCTTTCCGGACGGGTCGAAGCGCCGCTTCTGGATTTCTTCGCGCAACAAATCTGCGATCTGCTCGTACAGTGAAATGGCGTTCTCACGCGCAACACTCATGTAAAACCCTGTTGTATCAAAGGCTTGCGAAAAACAGCATAACAATATGCCAATGCCTTCGTTGGACATCTTGTATTAAAACGTATTATTGCCTTCCAAGGCCGGACTGACCAGTGCGGCGTCTGACGTGCGTATCGGGAAACCGCCAAGGAGCCGCAGTGAACTCTCCCCTCAACCCGCCATCGGCGCATTCGCGCGCCGGTTGGCAAGCATACCTGCACAAGCCGCCGGCCTGGTTCCGGCCGGGTCCCTTGCGCAAGGCGCAGCTGGGCTTCGTGGCCGCGTGGATCGCCTTCTTCGCCATCCTGTTCGTGCTCCCGCAGCCGGAGGGCTTGCCGCCCGCGGGCCGCGCCACGCTGGCGGTGGTGGCCTGGGCGAGCCTGGTCTGGATGAGCGAGGCCGTGCCGGTCGGCGTAAGCGGCATGCTGATCCCCGCCTTGCTGGTGCTGGCGCATGCGGTGACGCCGTTCTCCAAGGCGGCCAGCGGCTTTGCCACGCCCGTGGTGTTCCTGTGCCTGGCGGCGTTCATCTTCTCGGCCATCATGCAGGCGGCCGGGCTGGACCGGCGGATCGCCTTGTTCCTGCTCGACAAGCTGAAGACGCGTACCGCCAATGGCGTGATCTGGGTGATGTTCGTGGTCAACTTCGTGCTGGGCTTTCTCGTGCCGGCGGCCAACGCCCGCGCGGCTACGTTGCTGCCGGTCGTCAACGGCATCGTGGGCCTGTTCGGCGACTCGCCGCGTGAGCGCAGCGCGAAGAAGGCCATCGTGATTCAGTCGCTGGTGTATGGCTCGATGATCAGCGGCATGTGCATACTCACCGCGCACCTGCCCAATATGGTGATCGTCGGCCTGCTGCAGAAGAACCTCGGCCTGCACATCTCCTATCTCGACTGGTTCAAGCTGCAATGGCCGTACCTGGGCATGTTCGTGCTGACCCAGCTGTGGGTGCAGTCCTACTTCAAGTCGCGCGCGGTCCGGCTGCCTGGCGGCCAGGCGGCGATTGCCACCGAGCGTGCCGCGTTGCCGCCGGCAGGTGTGCAATCCAAAACGATCCTGGCTGTGTTTGCCGTGGTGGCCGTGCTGTGGGCGACCGAGTCGTGGCATGGCCTGCCTTCCGAGATCGTGGCCTTGCTCGGGCTGGCGGCGCTGTTTGTGCCCGGGGTGACGGGACTGGGCTGGAGGGACATCCAGGCTCGCACGATCTGGGGCACGTTCTTCCTGCTGGCCGGCGCGCTGAGCCTGTCCTCCGCGATTGGCGAGACCGGCCTGGCGCCGTGGGTGGCCGACTGGCTGTACCGCTTCGCGGCGGGCCATCCGTGGTGGCTGGCGTTGCTGATCGTCATGCTTGGCACGCACGTGGCGCGCCTGGCCATGCTGTCCAACGTGGCCGCCGTGACGATGATCGCGCCGATCATGCTGGCGCTGGCACCCAAGCTCGGGCTGCATCCCGCCGCGTTCACCTTGCTGGTGTGCGACAGCGACAGCTTCGCCTACATCTTGCCCACGCAGATCACCGCGGCCGTGGTGGCCTATAGCAGCGGCACCTTCACCACGGCGGACTATGCCCGCGTGGGCGTGGTGTCGGTGCTGATCGGCATTGCCTACGGCCTGCTGGTCATGGCGCCCTGGTACGCCTACCTGGGCATCCCGGTGTGGGATGCCAGCGCGCCGTGGCCATTTCATTGACATCGGAGTTCCCCCCAATGACCGACAAGACAACACTGGCCGCGCGTTACGCCGCGCTGCGCGAGCGCCTGGGCACGCATCACGCGCCCGCCGGCCTGTACGAGCAGAACAAGGCGCTGCCGTTCGCCGGCCGGGTGAGYTGCTCCGTGAGCCGGCTGGAAGCGGGCGAATGGGCCGAGATCATCCTCGACTACGAGGTCGGTGCCTCTGGCGTGGCGGATGGCGCGTGGCTCAAGGCGACATTCAAGTTCTACTCCGACTGGGCGCTGTTCCAGACCACCAACCCGGGCGGCGCCAATTACATCAGCGCCGAATACCAGGCCGCGCCGCTTGTGCCTGGCCAGAGCCCCGCGAGCGTGCAATCGCTCAACGTGCGCTTCGAGCAGAAGGGGCATGAGCGCCCGTTCCAGAAAGCGATCATCGTCGATGTGGTCGATGGTTACCTGAATGCCGGCGATCACATCCTGATCCGCCTTGGCGACCGGCGCCGCGGCGGGCCCGGCACGCGCGTGCAGACCTTTATCGAAGACAGCTTTCGCTTCCGGCTCTATGTGGATCCGCTAGGCACTTCGCGCTTCGTGGCGGTGCCGGGCGATGCGGTGATCGATATCCACGCCGGGCAGCCGGCACAGGTCCTGCTGCAGGCGCCGCGCTTTGCCCGGCCGGGCACGCCGTTGCCGCTCAGGGCTTCGCTGATGGACAGGTGGGGCAATATCTGCGCTGCGGCAGGCGGCTCGATACGCCTTGCCGCGTGGCAAGGCTTTGAGCTTGTCCACCAGCGCGATTATCCCGTGCCCCAGGCGGGCTGGGCATCGGTGGGCATCGACGACCTGCCCGCCAGCGCTGGCACGCTGCGCCTGGAAGCTTCCCTGACGGATGTGCCCCGCGTTGCCAAGGGCTCGGCGTGGCTGACGGTCTTCGACGCAGCCGATGCGCCGCGCGCCTTTTACGCCGACTTGCATGTGCATGCGCACGACACGGTCGGCACCAATAGCCCGGCCTACAACGTGGCCTATGCGCGCGACGTGGGCGGCATCGATGTGTTCGGCTACACCGTCAACGATTTCCAGATCACCGATGCCAACTGGCAGCTTGGGCTGGAAGCCGTGGAAACCTTCAACGAGCCCGGCCGCTTTGTCGCTTACCCGGTGCAGGAGTGGTGCGGCAGCTCCACGGCCGGCGGGGATCACAACGTCGTGTTCCTCGGCGACGACGCGCCGGATTTTCCCTACAACGCCCGCGGCGAGCACAATCGCACGCTGGTCTGGAACGAGGACATGAAGGGCACGGCGGCCGAGCTGGGGCGCTGGCCGGTCGAGGAGCTATGGGACGCCTACGTCGGCGCGCCCGAGCAGCACCTGATCATGCCGCACGTGGGCGGGCGGCGCTACATCCCGGACTGGCATCATCCCGAGCTGGAGCGGCTGGTGGAGATCGCTTCCAGCTGGGGGCATTTCGACTGGCTGTACCGCGATGTGATGGCACGCGGCTACCAGCTGGGCGTGGCAGCCAGCGGCGACGAGCACCGTGGCCGCCCCGGCGGCGGGCCGCCCGGCGTGCAGGTGTTCGGCGTGCGCGGCGGGCTGACCGGCGTGCTGGCCGAGCGGCTGGACCGGCAGGCGATTGGCCGTGCCCTGCGCGCGCGCCACACCTGGGCCAGCACCGGCGAGCACACGGCGCTGCTGGTGCGCTGCGGCGACTTCGTGCAGGGCGATGCGTTCTCGCTGCCGGCCTCGCATCGCGGCCCGGCCCGGCTCGACTATCGCTTCCTAGGCCAGACCGGCTGGGAGTACCTGGCGGCCTATGATCACAATGGCTTGATCTGGGAGCGCAACCTGCATCGGGAGGCGGGCTTCTCCGAGCGCCTGATCCGCGTGCGCTGGGGCGGCGCGCGGATCCGCGACCGCTATCGCTGGGCCGCCTGGCAAGGCCGCATCCGCATTCTCAATGGCACGATCAACCGCTTCGGCGGGCACGGCTTCGAGCATCAGGAAGAAGCCTGCTGGCGCGAAGACGCGACCGACATCGGTTTTCGCAGCGATACCTATGGCGATGCGGACAGCGTGGAAATCGACGTGAGCAACCTCGCTGCCGCGCGCATCGTGATCGAAGGGCATATCGACAGCTTCATCAAGGTGGGAGATCCGCTGCAGCGCAACCCCTTCGCCCATGCGCCGGATTTTCGCTGGGAGGTCAGCGGCGCCGAACTGCTCGCCAACGACGGCCTGCGGCTGGAGCTGGGCGGCACGGAACTGTTTATCGCGCTGGAGCGGCTCACCGACAAGGCATTGCCGGTGGACGTGAGCGGCGTGGTCGAAGTCGAGCCGGTGAACGGGCCCCATGGCCACCGCCCGGTGTACTTCCATGGCCGGGAAAGAGACGACGGCAAGGTGTGGTCGTCGGCTCAGTTCATCACCTTCGCGTGAGGCATGGCGCGCGGCGATGGCGTGACCGGCGCGCTGGCGCGCCGGTCATCGGGGTGACGGGCTAACGCTCAGGAGCCTTTGGTGATGGCGAATGCGTAGGTGCGCTCATCCTGGCGCGGCACCACCTTGTACCCCTTCTTCGCCGCCCATACGTTGATCTGGAAATACAGCGGGATCACACCGTAATCCTTGATCCCGATCTCGGTCGCGTCCTGCAGCAGCTTCTCGCGCGCGTGATCGTCGATGGTGGTCAGCGCCGTGGCCAGCTTGGCATCCAGCGCCGGATTGCTATAGCGGCCGCGATTGGATGCGCCCCAGCCCTTGGCCGGATCGTAGGTGGCCAGCAGGGACTTCAGCGACGAGCCAGCCTCGCCCGTGTCCGCGCCCCAGCCGGCGAGCATGAAGGAGAACTCCAGCTTGTTGGCGCGCGTGAAGAAGGTGGCGGACGGCATGGCTTCAACCCGGGTCTGGATGCCGACGCGCGCGAGCATGGAGGCAATCGCCTGCGCGACTTGTTCGTCGTTGACGTAGCGGTTGTTGGGCGCGTGCAGCGTGAGCGCGAAGCCGTCGGGATAGCCCGCGTCCGCCAGCAGCTTCTTGGCGCCTGCGGCGTCGAAGGTGTCAGGCTTGAGGCTCGGCACATGGCCGAACAACGTGGAGTTCACGAGCTGCCCGGTGGGCTCGGCAGCACCTTCCATCACGCGGTCGACGATGGCCTGGCGCGAGATGGCGTGCGAGATGGCGGCGCGCACGCGCGCATCCTTGAGCGGGTTCCTGGCGAGCGGCTTGCCGGCCTTGTCGGTGACGAAGGGCGTGACGTCGCGGTTGCTGTCCAGGTGCAGGTACATCATGCGGAAGGTCGGCACCTTGAACACGCTCACGCCGGGATCGGCGGAGAGCTTGCGGATATCCGAGGTGGGCACGTTCTCGATGACCTGCACGTCGCCGGCGAGCAGCGCGGCCACGCGCGGCGCGTCGTTGGTGAGGATGCGCAGCGATACGGTGTCCCACTCCGGCTTGTTGCCCCAGTAGCTGTCGTTGCGCGTCAGCTCGATGCGGTCGCCCTTGCGGAAGCTGACGAACTTGTACGGGCCCGTGCCGACCATCGCGCGGCCGCTGTTGAAGTCGTCGCCGCTGGCGTTCTCCGCGACCTTCTTCGACAGCATGTAGATGGTGGAGAGGTCATTGGGCACCAGCGGATAAGGGCCGTGGGTGGTGATGCGCACGGTCAGCTTGTCGATCGCGGTGATGTCCTTGAAGCCCTTGGTGTAGATGGTGTACGGCGACGGGCTGTTCTTGACCGTGGCGGGGCGGTTCAGCGAGTAGACCACGTCGGCCGAGGTGAACTCGCTGCCGTCGTGGAACTTCACGCCGGGGCGCAGCTTGATTTCCCAGGTGGTGTCGTCGACCGGCTTCCACGAGAGCGCCAGCGCGGGCTTGAAGCGCATCTTCTCGTCCTTGGCGATCAGGGCCTCGAACATATGCTCGGCCACGTTTGCGTTGGGCGTGACGTTGTGATAGTGCGGGTCCAGCGAGGTGATGTCCCCCGACATGCCGATGGTGAGGCTGGCGGCAACAGCGGCTGGGGAGAGTGCGGCGCAGGCGAGGCTTGTGGCAAGTGCTGCGGCGCCAAGGGCGCGGCGGATGATCGTCATCGATGGGTCCCTGGTAGGCAAGATGCTGTGCAGGCATTGTCAGGAGATGCAGACATCCATGTCAAGGCGGGCAGACCCGCAGCGCCGGATGCACCGGCGCGAGGCGGCCGTGCACAGCGGGCGTGCGGTTTTGCGGAGTGCTTGCCCTGCCGCGTGGCACAAACTTCCGATTGTCCAACTGTCAAATGTCAACTGTCAGGCCGCAAACCGGCGCAACTGTGCCTGTGCGGCCTGACAGCCCGGCTTTATATTGGAAGCCATTCTCTTTGCGCCACGCGCGCCTCCCCGCCCATGCTGAAGATCCTCGGAAAGGCCTCCTCCATCAATGTCCGCAAGGTGCTCTGGTGCTGCGACGAACTCGGCTTGCCGTTCGTGCGCGAGGACTGGGGCTCGGGCTACCGCGCCACCGATACGGCGGAATTCCTCGCGTTGAATCCGAACGCGATGGTGCCGGTGCTCGATGACGACGGCTTTGTGCTTTGGGAATCGAACACCATCATTCGCTATCTGGCGTCGCAGTATGGCAATGGCAATGACGATGGCGCCATCTACCCGGTTGCGGCGCGCGAGCGCGCGCGGGTGGACCAATGGATGGACTGGCAGGCGACGGAGCTGAACAACGCGTGGCGCTACGCGTTCATGGCGCTGGTCAGGCAATCGCCTTTGCATCAGGATGCCGCGGTGCTCGCTGCGTCCATCGGCAACTGGTCTCGGCATATCGGTATCCTGGAGCGGCAACTGTCAGGTACCGGTGGCTATGTGGCTGGCGATCGTTTCACGCTGGCGGATATCCCGATCGGCCTGTCGGTGAACCGCTGGTACGCCACGCCGCTGGCGCATCCGGACTATCCCGCGGTAGCCGCCTATTTTGAGCGGCTCGGCGGCCGGGAGGGTTTCGTGCGCCACGGCCGCAACGGCATTCCCTGATGAGTAGCTACGCGCGTGGCAGCGTGCGCTGCAGCGGCGCAGCCGCCGCGGCGGCAGCCTGCGCGGGATCGTTCTCCAGCGTCGCGACCCGCAATGGCGCGGCGCCTATCGGCAGCGCGCGCTCGATCTCGATGCCTGCGCCACGCTGCGCCACCAGTGCCTGCAAACGGGTGAATTCGCCGCACCAGATGGTCTCGATATCGCGGTCGCGGCTGGTGTCGCGTGCCTCGGAGAAGGCCACGGCGCGCACTTGCAGCCGCGCGCTGTCGCCGGCGCCGCCGAGTTCCACGCCATAGCCCGGCGTGGCAGTCTTGCGCAGCGCCACCTTGCCTTGCTCGGCCCATGCGGTCGCCATGCCTTCGCGCACCTCGTAGCCAAGGCTGGCAAGGCCTCCCAGCACGGCCTCGCGGCGGGCGAGCGCGGCTTGGCGCTGGAGCAGGGTTTCGAGCATCGCTTCGCCGTGCTCGCATTGCACGCCGATGGTGGCTGCGTCCGCCGCCTGGCGCGCAATGTCGATGATTTTGCGCAGGGCGAGAGCGTCCTGATCCGGGGCGCCGGATCCCAACGCGCCAAGGCTGTCCAGGCGCGCCGCCAGCGTGTCCAGGCGCAGCAGGCAGGCGGCACGCGCCTGGCGCTCCCGCGCTGCCGCGGCAAGATCCAGCAACAGGCTGTCCAGCAGCATGCTGCGCCGTGCCGATGCCGTTTCCGCCTGGGCGGTGGCTGCGCGCGCGGCGAAGCTGGCGGCGGCGTCGTGGTCATCCAGCGCTTCCAGCATGCCGACGTGATGATCGATCTGGCGCAGGCGCGCATCGGTGGCGCCAGGCTGGCGCGCCTGCCATTGCGACAGCGTTTCGGTGGGAACGCCAGCCGACAGGGCGCTGGCGAGCGCGCGCTGCGCATCGCTCAGCGCGGCTTGCTCTTCCGGTGGCGCCATCAGGGCGAAGCCGCGTGCAAGCGCAGCCTGCGCTTGCGGGCCATGCAGGGTGCCGTCTTCGATGGCTCGCAGCGCCGTCAGCAAATCCGCTGGCAAAGCGCGTTGGGGATCCCGCTGCTGATTGGCGCGGCGCAATGTGGCGGCGTTCTGCATCCACTGCCGCTGCTGCTGGCGAGCCTGTCCGGCTTGCTCCGCGCAACGCTGCCGGCATGCATCGAGATCGCCCTCGAGGAAGGCAAGCTCAGCCGCGGCGCCGCGCTGCAGCGCCTCGAACCGATCGGCTTCCAGCAGCGCCTGCAGGCCGGCCCGGCGCTCGCGCGTGGCCGCCAGCGTGGCTTGGTCGAGCTGTCCCAGGCGCTGTCCTTCGTGGCTCCAGTTGGCGATGGCGTGGTCGAGTCGCGCGAGCTGGTCGCGCCCGCGTGCGATGCGCTCTTCCCGGGTGACTACCCGGACTACCTTGGGTCCGCTCATGGCGTCGCTCCTGTCGATGCCGCTTCGGCGGCGGCATGCGTGGCGGTTTCGCCCGGCGCTTCGTCCAGCTGCACCGCCGGGCGTGTGGCGGCTTCGATCGCTGCCTTCAGGCGCGCACGCTCGCTCTCGCCATCGTGGTACCAGCCGTGCGAGGAGACGCGGTGCACACGCGCGATGGCGCGCGCCAGGACGGAAGGGCGCCAGATCTCGCGGGCACGGGCGCGGGCCAGCAGCGCGTGGCGCGGCGCATCGCATTCGATGCCCAGCGCATACAGGCCGGTGCGCGCGTCCTCGATGGCATAGTCCAGCCCGAAGGCGTCGCCTTCGCTGGCCGGCGCGAGCTCCCATCCGAGGCTGCGGACATAGCTGGCTACCGCGGCCTTGAAACCGTCCTGGGGTGCATCGTCGACTTCGCTGCCGGCGCTGCGCGGGCTTTCCGCCCGTTCGCCTTGGAGCCTGCCGAGCAGGCCTTCGCAGGCGGGGAATTCGCCGGCGGACAGCGTGCGTGCATACTCAAGATAGCTTTGCAGGAAGTCGCGCGGGATGGCCGGCGCGCGGCGCGTGGACAGCATGTCGGAAATATCGGAGATGGGCATCGAGGTCACCATCACCACCTTGCGGCGCGCCCGCGTGACGGCCACATTCAGGCGGCGCTCGCCGCCCTTCTGGCCGAGCACGCCGAAGTTGCGGCGAAAGCTCCCCTGGCCATTGCGGCCAAAGGTGGTGGAGAACACGATGATGTCGCGCTCGTCGCCCTGCACGTTTTCCACGTTCTTGACGAATACCGCCATGTCTTCGCCGCCTTCGCTGCGTTCGCGTTCCTCGCGGTACGCGGCGCGGAAATCACCGTCGCGCGAGGCGCGTGCTTCCAGCACTTCTTCGATCAGGTCGGCCTGCTTGCGGTTGAAGGTGACCACGCCCACCGAGGGCCGCTCCGCGAACGGCGCCTGCCATAGCGTGGCGAGCAGGTCTGCCACCTTCTCGGCTTCGGCGGGGTTGGTCTGGTTCTGGTAGAGGCCGTCCACGCGGATCAGCTCCACGGGCTTGTCCTGCAGGATGCGCGTGCGCGGATGGCGCACCGGCACGCTGAGCCGGCTGCCATAGAACGCGGCGTTGGAAAAGCCGATGAGTTCGCGGTAGGCCGAGCGGTAGTGGATCTGCAGCGTGGCGCTGGGCAAGGTGGTGCGGGCCAGTTGCAGCAGGTCAGGGCAATCCTTGATCTCGCGCCGGTTCCACTCCTCGTCGAAGGCGTCCTGCACGGCCTCGTCGGCGTTTTCGTCAGGGGCCTCGCCGTCGAACAGCTCGGCCTCGTCGCTCTCGATGCGGCTGGAGAAGAAACTGGTCGGCGGCATCTGCTTCTCATCGCCGCTGACCACCGCGACACGGCCGCGGAACAGGGTTGGCAACGCGTACTCGATGGGCATCTGCGAGGCTTCGTCGTAGATCACGGTGTCGAAGAGCCCGGCCTTGAGCGGCAGCACGCGGCTAGCCACGTCAGGGTTCATCAGCCACACCGGGCGCAGCGCCATGAGCCCCAGCGGCGCACCCAGCTCGATGAACTCGCGTAGCCTGCGCGCGCGCCGTCCGGTGAGGCGGGTGATGTCCTCCCATTCCTTGAGCGGGCGCACGCGGCTGCGCTCGATGCCTTGAACCAGCAGCGCGCGGTTGAGCCGCCGCATCTCGACGTCGGCGGCGGCCAGCGCGCTCACGCGCGCCTCGGTTTCGCCGCGTTCGAGTTGCAGCGCCGGGTGATGCAGCTCAAGTTGCCGCTTCCAGGCGAGGCGCGCCTCCCGGTTGAGCAGGCGCCGGACCTCGGCCTCGAGCGTGTCGGCCGGTATCGCTTCGAGCGCTTGCTGCTTGTCGCGCAGCGTGGCGAACACGGCCAGCTCGTCAGGGCCGAGCTGGCTGGCGCGGCTGCGGAACCGCTGATAGGCCGGCAGCGTGGGCAATGCCGCCGCAAGCGGCGCCGTCAATGGCGCGCTGTCCTTGTTGCCGGCAATGGCTTCGTCACAGGCGGCAATCCAGTCCGGCTCGCACCAGCCGGCCAGGCGTTGCAGCGCAGCGTGGCTGAGGCGGCGTGCTTCGCAGCGCGCGAAAGCCGCGTCGAATCCGGCCAGCAAGGCGACCACCGTCTCGCGCCGTCCGCTGACGAGCGCGGCTTCGACCTGCTCGGCGCGAGGGGCTTGCGCGAGGCGATCGCACATTGCCGCTGCATCGTGCAGGCGGGCCTGCGCGTCGGCGCATAGCGCAGGGAGTGCCGGGCCGGCGTCGGTGGCGGGCGCGGGCAGCGAGAGGTGTTGCAGGATGTCGCGCAGGGCCTGGCGTGGCGCGCGCCATTGCTGTTCCAGCCGCGCAGCCATGGCCAGCGCCGTCAGCCGGCTGGAATCCGTCCCGGCCGCGGCGTTGCCGCTGCAGCGTTGCAGCAAGGCCAGTTGCTTGCGCTGGCGCAGCCAGCGCGCCGGGCTAAGGCGGCCAAGCAGGCCGGCGGGCGTCGCCAGTTGCTCGGCGCGTGCGACCGCTGCGCCGAGTTCGCCTGCGTCGAGTGCGGCCAGCGCGGGCGACAGCACGGCATCATGCGCGTCTTGCGGGCAGTCGGCGAGCTGCTGTTGCACCTGCGCGAGCTGCGCCAGCAGTGCGGCGCCGCGCGTGGTCGCGCCAGAGGCCGTGTTGGCCGGCGCTGCGCCCAGCGCACGGAACAGTGGCAGCCAGCGTGCCAGGTCGGCGCGGCGCCCGTCATCGAGCGCGAGCAACGCGTCGCCGTGGCTGGCGAGCCATGCGCGATGCGGGCCGGGATCTTCGACTTCGAATGCCGCGGGACGGTGCGCGAGCACATCGGCGCGCGCTTGTTCAGTTTGCACCAGGCGCTCGAAGTTCTCGCTGAAATCGGCGAGCGTGGCGCTGTCGGTGGCGAAGGGGCGCAGGCGCGCCAGCGGGCTGCCTTCGAAACGCGCGGGCAGCCAGTACCGGGCCAGCGGCGCGCAGGCTTCTTCCAGCGCAGCAAGGCTGGCGGTGTCGAGCGGCTCCAGCCTGGCACGCAGCGCCGGTACGTCCAGCGGCGGCCCGCCTTGTTCCAGCGCCACCAGTTCGCCCAGCAAGGCGCGGTAGCTCAGCCCGATGCGCGCATCGACCTGGTGCAGTGCTTGCTGGTGGCGGTCCAGTTCTCCCTCCAGCGCTTCGATGCGCGCGGCGACGCGCTCGCGTTGCGCGCGCCATGCGGGCGGACCGGCGTCGGGCGTCTTCAACAGCGCCTCGAGCTGCTCGCGCACGCCACGGATCACCGGCTCGCGGTCGCGGTTCACGTCGCTCAACATGACGATGCGCTGCTCCAGTCCTTCGGCAACCAGCCGCTTTCGCACCACGTCGAGCGCGGCCTGCTTCTGGCACACGATCAGCAGGCTGCGCTGGCGGCCGAGCGCATCGGCCACCATATTGACGATGGTCTGGCTCTTGCCGGTACCGGGCGGGCCTTCGACCAGCAGGCCCGGCGCCCGCCGCGCCTGCAACACTGCCTCTTCCTGCGAGGGATCGCTCGCCACGGTGAAGTAGCGCTCGCGCTCTGGCGGCTGCGTGGCGTCGGTGGCTTCGGTGGCGTCGGCCGCTTCAGTTGCAGCGTCGGCATCCGGCGCGGCAGCATGGCCTGCGCCCAGCCGCAACGCGGTCTCCAGCCCTGTGCCGCCGCCAGGCAGGGTCTTGAGCTGCCGCAGGTCCTCGCCGACCGCCTGGCCCATGAAGGTGACATGGAACAGCACTGCCGCGCACGACAGGGCGTCCTGATAAGGCTGCACCTCCGTGTCGAGTCCGGGCAGGCGACCCAGCACACGCTCGCTCGCGCTGGCCAGCGTGCCGAAGGCGTCCATCACCTCGCCGGCCTTGAGCGCGGAGCGCCCCAGCAGCTCGTCGGCGGCGTCGCGCCAGCGGCGGCTGGCTTCCATGCCCAGCAGCGCTTCCAGCGCCGGGTTCAGGCGCACCTCCTCGCGCTCGCCGTCGAAGGCCAGCGCTGCCTGGCCCCGGCTGCCGACTTCCAGCAGCAGCCGGACCGGCCACAACAGCACTGGCGCGATGCGGGTCTTGGTGTTGCCGCGCGCGTCGCGCGTGAGCAGGAAGGGAAAGCCGAGGTAGAGGCCGTCGATGCCGGTATCGCGACGGTACAGCGTGCTGTGCCGGTACAGGCTCTGCAGGCGCAGCTCCAGCTCGGGGCGCTCGCCGAAGAGGGCGGGGTCCAGCGAGATCGGCTGCGCATTGCGCTGGAGCAAGTGGTCGAGCAACGCGCCGGCGGGACGGCGCGCGCTGTCGAGCTCGCGCAGGTCGATGCGCGCGGTAGTCTTGCCGATGCTCATGCGCACCAGCGGCCCGCGCAGCACGGCGGTGGCCACCTTCTTCTGGAAGAAGTCGAGGATGTCGGCCACGTATTGCTGCTTTTGCGGCGCGAGCCATTGCTCTGGCGGCACCGCCAGCAGCACCAGCGCCTGCGCCAGCGGCAGCCGCCGCTCCAGGCGGAACTGCGCGGCCCAGCCATCGACCGCGGCCACGCTGCTGCGCGCGAAGCCTTCCAGGCGCGCGTCCACCGCCTGCCAGATCACCTGCCGGCCCTGTTCGAGCCAGCCGCGCGCGATGTCGTCGCTGAACGCGAGCACGTCCTCGCGCCGGGCCAGCGCCGCGGCTTGCTCGACGATCGCATCGATCGAGCGGAACTGGCCGGGCGCGGCGGACAGCAGCACGATCAGGTCTTCCTCGCCAATCAGCCGGCGCTCGGCCAGCGACAGCACGCCGGCGTGGCTGCTGTCCGGCAGCCGCCGCCGGCGCGCCTCCCACAGCGCGGCGAGGCGCGCACGCGAGCTCGACAACAAGTGGATGCGCAGGCTGTCTTCGTCAAGCTCGATCTCCAGGCTGCGCGCGCGCTGGCGCACCTGGGCCGCGCGGATCTTGAGGCGGACCAGCCAGTGCTCGTTGTCGAAGCGGGACAGCAGGTCGGGCGCCAGGCCTGCGAGCAGCGCGTAGCCCTGCTGTGGATGCTGCAGCAGCCAGCCCGGCGTGACAATGTCGCCGCGCAGGATCAGCGGCATCTCCGGGTTGAGCAGCTTGAGGGCGAGCATCAGGCGGAAATCGTCTTCCAGGCCCTCGTTGCGCGCCACTTCGCGCAGGCCGGACAGGCGCTGCGCGGGCAGCGCGGCATCCTGCGCCCAGGTCACGATGACGCCGCGCCGCAGGTGGTCGCCGGCCTGGTCCCAATTGCCGGCTTCCGCGGCGGCGAGTGCAAGCTGCGCCGGGCTGCGGTAGCGCCGGCCGCCCAGTTCGATGGCGCTGGCGGCGCTGCTGTCGTGCTCGGTGGCCTGCTCGCTGCTATCGGCGGGGGCATCGACTGCCTCGCCATGCAGCCATGCCTGCACCTGCTGCCATTGCCAGCGCTGATTGCGGTCTCGCGCCAGCAGGCCGCGCAGCAGCAGGCGCAATTCGGGATCGAGGTCATCGGGCAGCGCCACACCGTTGGCCAGCACGTGGATCAGGAAGGCCTGCGGATGGATGTCCGCGAAGCAGGCGCCGCCGGTGACCTGCTCCAGCAGGATCATGCCCAGGCTCCACCAGTCGGAGGCGGCCGCGACGCCGCCGGCGATGGCTTCGGGCGCCATATAGCGCGAGGTCTCCAGCGGCGAGACGATGTCGAGGTCGAAGTCCGACAGCCGCGCCGAGCCGAAGCCGCTGACCACCAGGTCGAGCGGCTCGCGCTGGCGCACCAGCAGCGTGCCGGGGCGCAGGTCACGGTGGCGCAGCCCGGCTTCGGAGAATACATGCAGCGCCTCGCCAAGCTCGCGCACGATATGGCGAATCCGCTCGAGGTCGCCGGCGACGATGCCAAGGTCGGCCAGCGTGCCGCCGCTGAGTTCCTCGGCCACTTCATAGGCACGCTCCTGCCAGCGCCCGGTGGCAAGGATCTCTGGCACGTGGGCACGCGGCAGGCGTTGCAGCAGCGCGTAGACGGCCGGGTCGGGCTCGGCGCCGGCGCGGTAGAGCGTCAGCACGGCGTGGCGTTGCGTATCGACCTGCTGCGCGGCATATCGCTCGCGCACGCCGTCGGTGCTGGCGATGCGGCGCAGCAGGCGCCAGCCGGCGATGACGTTCGCTTCGGCGTTGGCTTCGGCTTCGGCGTTGGCGTTGGCGTTGGCTTCGGCGTTCGGCACATCGCCTGCCGGATCGGCACCACATTGCAGGCAGATCAGGTCGTCGGCGGCCATCGGGTGGCCATTGAGGCAGTGGCCTGGCGCTACGCCGGACGCCTGCTGCGCGGCGGCAGGCGTAGCGGCGGTTGCCGTTGCCGCGGGGCGCCAGCCCGGCGCATGGATCGCTTCGCCAGACAGGTCCCAGCCGCAGGGCGCCTGGCCGAACAAGCCTTCACAGAAGATCTCCGCCAGTGAACGTTCGGTCTGGCAGTTGGGGCAAAAACGCATCATGGCTGGGAGTTTCCGTTGGGTTCGGGCCGCCTGGCGGCGCGGTCCTCGGTGATGGTGATGGTGTGGCCCTGGGCCTGCAGCAGCGCGCGCAGCCGCCCGAGGTCGCCGCGCCGGGGGATGCCGGCCAGCCACACGGTACCGTCGTCGTCGAACATCAGGTCGAGCGCGCGATCGTGCGCGGCCAGCGGGCGCTCGAAGGCGCCGAAGCGCGCGCGGCCAAGCGGGGTGAGCAGGTGCAGGCGCTGGTTGTCGCTGCCGCGCAGCGCCAGCGTCTGCGGCGAGTGCAGCGCGAACGGGTCGGATATCAGCGCGTCGATCAGGCCGTCGGCACGCGTCAGCACGGGTGCCAGCGCTTCGATGGGATGGCCGCTGTAGACCAGGATGTCGAGCGGGCAGGCTGCGCGCAGCGCATGCAGCAGCGCCAGCAGGCCCTCGGGCTGCTCGAACGGCTCGCCGCCCGAGATGGTGACGCCCTCGGCCTGTGCCAGCCAGGGTGCCAGCTTCGCCATCAACGTTGTCACGCTCACGCTGCGCCCGTTGCCGGCCTGCCAGGTGTCTGCCGAGATGCAGCCGGGGCAGCGGATCGAGCAGCCTTGCAGCCAGATGCCGACGCGCTGCCCTGGGCCGAGCGTCGTGACGGGGAAATGCAGGCGCGACAAATCCAGCGCCGCCTCGGCGCCGCTCACAGCCGTTGCAGGCTGAGCTGCGTGAAGGCGCCGGTTGTCAGGCCGGCGATCTCGAAGCGCTCGCCCGGCTGCGCGTCCTGGTCGAACAGCGCGCGCGCCAGCGGGTTCAGCAGGTGGGCTTCGACCTGGTTGCGGATGCCGCGCCCGCCGTTGGTGAGATCGGCCAGGCAGAGCTCGCGCAGCGCTTGCAATGCACCGGCGGCCAGCGTCAGGTGCAGGTCCTGGCGCGCCAGGTCGGCCAGCACGTTATCCACCATCTGCGTGAAGATCTGCGCGGCGATATCGGCGCGGATGAAATCGAACACGATTACGTTCTCGCCGATGCGGTTGAGGATCTCCGGGCGATTCAGCTCCAGCTTGAAGTAGCGCTCGATCTCGCTGCGCACCTTGGCCTGTACCGCCTCGAAGGGCTCGGCCGGGTTGACGTTGGCCACCCGCTGGCCATCTGCGCCGGTGCGGTAGATGCCCAGGTTGGAGGTAAACACGATCAGCGCCTCGGAGAAATACACGCGGTCGCCGCGCCCCGAGGTCAGCACGCCGTCGTCCAGGATCTGCAGGAACTTGTCGAGGATGCGCGGATGGGCCTTCTCGATCTCGTCGAACAGCACCACCGCAAAGGGCTTTTCGCGGATCGCGTTGGTCAGCTCGCCGCCCACGTCATAGCCGACGTAGCCGGGCGGCGCGCCGATCAGGCGCTGGTCGGCGTGCTCGGCGCTGAACTCGGACATGTCGAAGCGGATGTAGGCGCTCTCGTCGCCGAACAGCAGGCTGGTGATGGTCTTGGCCAGCTCGGTCTTGCCCACGCCGGTGGGCCCGGCCAGGAAGGCCACGCCGCGCGGCCGTCCGCCGCGCCGCCCGCCGCCCACGCCGGTCATGGCGCGCTTGACGATATCGAGCATGTGCGTGGCCGCGTGGCCCTGGCCCTTGACCCGGCGGCTAATGAATTCGCTCGCGCCGCGGATGCGGTTGCGATCGATCTTCAGCCAGGGGTCCTCGGTGACGCCCACCTTGTAGCGGCGCACCGCGTCGGCGACCTGGGCCAGCGGCACGCCTTCTACGCGCGCCAGTTGCGCGATGGCGTTCAGATCGAGCAGCAGCATGCCCTCGGTGTCATCGACGAAAGCCTGCTGCGCCTGCTGGATGGCCTGCGCATCGGCGTCCTGCGCGCCTGCCAGGCCGCGCAGCAGCGCCGGCGCCAGCGCGCGGCGGGCATGGTGATCGGGCTTGGCCACCGGGATATGGCGCAGGCGCGGGTTGCCCACCAGCAGCCAGTCGGGCAGGTCGCCTTCCTTGTCGACCACCCACAGGATGCTGTTGAAGAAGGGCTTGCGCGCCGTGCCGGCCGGGCGCGAGCGGACCTGGTGCGACAGCACCAGCGCGCGGGTGAACAACTGGTGTTCGGCGGGGCTGGGGTTGTCTGCGCGCGTGAGCAGCCGCGAAGCGAAATCCACAATCAGCGCCAGCGGCTCGCCGGGGTGCGCGGCGAAGCGCTCCAGCGTGGCGCCGAGCAGGTCGATGCCGGCATTGGCGCGGCCTTCGCTCACGGTCAGGCCGAACTGCTGCAGGATGGCCTCGGCCGGTTTGCTGTCTTCGCCGGGCGCGCACAGCGCCTGGAAGCCTGCTATCGGGTCGTAGAGAAAGACGTGGGCGTAGCCCGCTTCGCGCAGGGCGCCATGCATGGCTAACGCGAAGGACTGCGGCGCGATGACGCCGGGCGCCACCTCGCAGGCCTGCAGGTCGCGTACGCTGCCCGACAGCACGAACTGGCTCTTGAGCGGCAGGAAGCGCAGCAGGTCGCGCAGCCAGCGCGGGCGGGTGAAGGCGGGAGCAGCGGCGGCTGCAGCCGCTGAAGCGTTTGCGGGTTCGGTACCGGACATGGGCGGGCTCGGGAAGATCCAGTAGCGCGCGGCCGTGTGCCGCGCGCGCACCATGCGGATTCTATCCCCCGTGCGCCATCATGCCGGCACCGGTACCAGATTGTTACCACGCGGGGCGGGCAAGACCCGCCGCCGCGGTGCTGCTTAGAACGTCGTGCGCACGCCCAGCTTGACGCTGCGCCCTGCCAGCGGCGCAATGTCGCGCAGGATCGAGGTGGCGCTGCGGGCGTCCTGGTTGGTCAGGTTGTCGCCGCGCAGGTAGACCAGCGTCTGGGTGCCCGCCATCTTGAACTTGTACGTGATGGACACGCCAAGCAAGGTGTATGCATCGGTGGGCGTGTCGTTGGACGGCACGCGCGTCTGGCGGGCGGCGTAGGTCACGTCCGCGCGCGCGCCCCACGGGCCGGCGCCGTATACCACCGCGCCGCCCAGGCGCAGCGGGGACAGGCGCGGCAGCGGCTGGCCGGTGTTGCGGTTCTCGCCGTGCACGTAGTCCGCGCGAGCCTCCAGGTCCACTGTGTCGCTGCCGGTCAGCAGCTTCTGCCACACACGTGCGCGGCCCTCGGCCTCGAAGCCGTACAGCGTGGCAGGCACGCCCATGTATTGCATCACGGGCAATGCGCCGGCGCTGCCGGGCGTGACAAAGTCGCCTTCCGCGTCGCGCGCGGTGCCGGTGTTGGTGAGCGCCAGGTAGTTCGCGAAGCGGCTGTAATAGCCCGACAGGCCGGCGCTGTGCGGGCCCGACTTGAAGCGTACGCCCAGGTCCAGCGAGGTTGCGCGTTCCTTGTTGGCGTTGGGGTCGCCTTGCTCCCACGAACCGGTAGCCACGTGGGGGCCATTGGCGTACAGCTCGTAGAAGGTCGGGGCGCGCTCCGTGTAGGCCAGATTGGTGGTCAGCGACCAGGCCGGCGCCAGCTTGTAGAGCAGACCAGCGGAGGCGCTGCCGGCGTTGAAGCTGCGGCTGGCGTCGGAGAAGCGGTCGTTGCCGTTGGCCTGCGCCTTCACGCTGGTGTGGTCCATGCGGCCGCCCAGGTTGAGCTTGAGGTCGCCGCTGGCGGTCAGCGGCATTTCCTCGAAGATGAACAGCGCGGCGTTGTCGGTGTCGGTGCTCGGCACGAAGGCCTCCTCGCCAAGCGCCGAGAAGCGGGTCGAGCCGAACTGGGTGCCGATCACGCCAGTCATGTTGCCGATGCGCGCGTGCTTGGCCTCGAAGCGTGCGTCCCAGCCGTTGTTCTTGAAGATGGTGCCGGTCTGCCCCGCGTCGATTTCCTTGTGCTCGTAGTCGGTGTAGCTGAACTTGCCTTTGACCGACTCGATGAAGCCGCCGGTGTTGCCGGCCAGGTTGCGCGCCTCGCCTTCGAGCGCGAAGCGTTGCTGGCGCATCTGCAGCCGCACGGTGTCTTCGGCGGGGGTGCCGTATTCGTTGTGGTACTCGCTGTAGTTGGCGCCGACGAAGCCGTCGGCCCAGGTGTAGGCGCCGCCCAGCGAGCCGCCCGACTGCTGCGCGTTGCTGTTGGGCAGGCGGCCGTAGGCCTCGCTTTCGCCCTCCGGCAGCGGCTGGCTGTTGCGCACGCTGGCGCTGCGCGCGTAGCCGGGGATGCGCAGGTTGCTGGTCTTGCGGGCGAAGGCGTCGGCATGGATGGCGATCTGGCCATTGCCGGCCTCGAGCAGGCCGCTGGCGTTGCGCGCGCTGTCGCCGCCGGCGGTGGCGCTGGCGTCCACCGCGCCGCCGATGCCCTGGATTGGCTCCTTCGGGATGCGGTTGTCGATCACGTTGACCACGCCGCCGATGGCGTTACCACCGTACATCAGCGCGGCGGGGCCGCGCACCACTTCAATGCGCTCGGCCACCAGCGGATCGATTGGCACGGCGTGGTCGTTGGACAGGGTGGAGGCGTCGACCGTGGTGCCGCCGTTCTGCAGCACCTTGATGCGGTCGCCGTCCAGGCCTCGGATGATCGGGCGGCTGGCGTTCGGGCCGAAGTAGCTTGAGGACACACCCGGCAGCTTGTCCAGGGTGTCGCCCAGCGTGCTGCCCTGGCGCACGGCAAGGGCATCGCCGCTGAGGGTGGAGACTGGCGCCACCAGGTCGGTGAGCTCGCTGCCCAGCGGGTTGGCCGTGATGACCACCTCGCGCAGCGTGGTCGGGGCGGCGGGTGCTGCCGGAGCCGTCGATGCAGCCGGGGCGCTTTGTGCGAAGACGCCTGTGGAAACGGAGGCAGAGGCGATCAGGGCCGCTACGGCGGCGAGCGGCGTGCGCCGCAGGATATGGGTTTGTTGGAGGCGGAAAGACATGGCTCGCATTGTTCTTGGATGCTTTCGAGCGCGTGGCACCAGCGTCCGGATGCCGGCCGCGCGCCGTCCGGCGCTAAATGTGCGGGACGGCGGCGGGCGGCAACGTTCAGGAGCGCGGCGCGATGCGACAGGCGGCGGGCGGCGGCTTGGCAACCGCGGCCCGGGGTTCAGGCGAGAGCGTGAACGGCCGGAGGGGCGCGCGAGCGGAAAGGCTGGGGATGTTGCAGGTCGGGCCGGCGCCAGCCCACGCTGAACGGCACCGGCGATTGCAGGTGCGTGAGCGCCGGCATGACCGGCGTGCCGCAATGGCTGGCGGCCACCGTGGCGCCGTCGAACAAGACGCAGAAGTGCCCCGCCAGCTTGAGCGAGAGCGGCAGGTCGGGATCGGCCCGGGCGCTATCGGTGACCTGGATTTCGTTGTCGTCGGCGCTGGTAACCGGCAGGGCAGCCTCGCCGTTGCTGGCGGCAGCCTGCAGCGTCGGGCCGAGCAGCCCGCCGTGATGAATACGGTGTGTCAGCCCGGCATGCTGGGCCAGCAGCAGGCACAGCGCCAGCCAGAGCGCCGGCCACAGGCCGAGGCCGCGCTCGCGCCGGCGCTGCAGGCGCTGCCAGGGCCGAACGGCGTCAGTGGCCATGCCCGCCGTGATCGTGGCCGTCGTGGTCATCGCAACCACAGTCGTCGCCATGCTCGTGGCCGTCATCGCCCAGGCCGTCGTCCCAGCTCGGGAACGGGTCGGTGTACTGCGCCCAGGCGTGCGGGCCAGCAGCCATTTCCGCGTCGGTCAGCAGGCAGGCGTCCAGCAGCGCTTCGAGCGCGGGGCGGTCAAGGTCCTGGCCGATCAGCACCAGCTCCTGGCGCCGGTCGCCAAAGGGCGCGGGTTTGCCATCCACCGTCATATCGGCTTCGAGCTCGGCGCGGCCTGCTTCGTCTTCCGGCCATTCGGACGAATCCAGCGCGGCCCACCAGGCGCCGGCGCCGCCGTGGCGGCATACGCCGCCTGCCTGGCCCCAGGTGCCGGCCGCATGCATGCGCGTGGCCAGCCAGAAGAAGCCCTTGGAGCGCAGCACGTTGCCATGCTCGCGCAGCCACTCGGTATGGATCAGGTCGGCGAAGCGCTGCGGATGGAAGGGGCGGCGGCGGCGGTAGACGAAGCTGCCGATGCCGTAGGCTTCGCTCTCCGGCACGTGTTCGCCGCGCAGTTCCGCCAGCCAGCCCGGGGCGGCGGCGGCGGCGTCGAAGTCAAAGCGGCCGGTGTCGAGGATGCTCTCCAGCGGTACCTTGCCAAAGCTGGCCGGCACGATGGCCGCGCGCGGGTTGAGCGAATGCAGGATGCCGGCGAGGCGTTCGCGCTCGGCCTCGCTGACTAGGTCGAGCTTGTTGAGCACGATCACGTCGCAGAACTCGACCTGCTCGATCAGCAAGTCGACCACCGTGCGGTCGTCGTCCTCGTCGCGCGCCTGGCCACGGTCCTGGAGGAAGTCGGCTTCGTTGAAGTCTTGCAGGAAGTGCGCGGCATCGACGACCGTCACCATGGTATCCAGGCGGGCGACGGTGTCCAGCGCCACGCCTTGCTCATCCTCGAAGGTGAAGGTCTCCGCGATGGGCAGCGGCTCGGCGACCCCGGTCGACTCGACCAGCAGGTAATCGAAGCGGCCCTCGCGCGCCAGCTTGCCGATCTCGGTCAGCAGGTCCTCGCGCAGCGTGCAGCAGATGCAGCCATTGGTCAGCTCGATCAGGCGCTCGCCAGCTTGCGCCAGCATGCCGTCGCCAAGCAGGCGGGCGTCGATGTTGACGTCGGCCAGGTCGTTGACGATCACGGCCACCCGCTTGCCTTCGCGATTGGCCAGAACATGATTGAGCAGGGTTGTCTTGCCGGCACCGAGGAATCCGGACAGCACGGTGACGGGCAGGCGATCGGCCATGGCATCGAGTCGCGCCGGGGTTGGGGCGCGCGTTATTGCAACAAAGTTGCGACTGTATCAGAAAGCAGGGGGGAAAGCAGGCAATTCGGGGCGCACGATGGCCGCACGAATCCCGGCGTTCCTAATGATAGGCCCGTGCCTGTGACACCACAAAGGCGAAAGATGCATGGCGGCGATGCCTGGCGGTGTCGTGCCGCTCAAACAAAACGGCCCGGAGAACCGGGCCGTCTGGCGCGCGGGGCGACAAGCCCCGGGCAGTCGCGGAATCAGTCGCCGAACAGCTTCTGGCGCAGTTCGCGGCGTTGCTGGGCTTCCAGCGACAGCGTGGCGGTGGGCCGGGCCAGCAGGCGCGGCACGCCGATCGGCTCGCCGGTTTCCTCGCACCAGCCGTAGTCGCCGGACTCGATGCGGGCCAGCGATTGCTCGACCTTCTTGAGCAGCTTGCGCTCGCGGTCGCGCGTGCGCAGTTCCAGCGCGTGCTCTTCCTCGATGGTGGCGCGGTCGGCGGGATCCGGCACGATGACCGTTTCGCGCAGGTGCTCGGTGGTCTGGTCGGCGTTTTTCAGGATATCGTCGCGCAGCTGCTCAAGGCGATGTTTGAAGAAGCCGAGCTGCGCTTCGTTCATGTAATCCTTGTCGCCCATCTTCAGGATTTCAGCTTCAGTCAGAAGTTTATTGCTGCTCATGGTTGCTGCTGATTCTCTTGTTGGTGCGACCGGCGGCGTCTTGGTCCGCTCGGGTGCAGTGTCCGGCCGCTTGCGCGGCGCGGAGGTTTCGCTCTGGCTGGCTGCAGACTGGCTGCTGTGCGTGCCTCCCTTGGCCTCGCCCGCACCGGCGTGCGCCGTACTGCCGCGGGGAGCAGGCGCAGCCTCCATGGACTGCGCCTTCAGCGTCTCGGCCGCAGCGCTGCTGCTTTTGCTGCGGCTTTGTTTCGTTTTCGTTGCGGCTACCATGGGACACCTCTCTCTCGCGTCGATCGATGACGGCGCGTGACGGGTGCCCCAAGCGGAGGGCGGTCTCCGCATGAAGCACTGCGACCGCACCTGCCGGCAGCCCGCCTCATGCTGACGACGACCGCCGCCCTGCATTGCGGGCGCCATCGCCAATCGCCCATTGCCAAAAGACAAAAGGCTACGTTACCCGCACTAAATCCAGCCTATTGTACTTGAACAAAAAATTTGGAGATATGGGAGAAAAGCGGGGAGTTTTCCCTGATATCCCGGCCCCCCTCCGACGAGGGGGGCGGCAGGGCGGGCGGCGCTGCCCGTCGGCTTCAGGCCAGGCAGGTGGCCAGGCCCTTCAGGATGGCGTCCTTGGGGAGGTCCACGCCAATGAAGACCATCTTGGTGCCGGGGGTTTCATCGCCCCATTTTGCGCCGATATCGCTGCCCATCAGCTGATGCACGCCCTGGAAGACCACTTTCCGGTCCACCGCGTCCATATAGAGTACACCTTTGTAGCGCAGCAGGCTTTCTCCGTAGACCGACAGGATGCCAGACAGGAATTCCTCCAGCTTGGCGTAATTGAAGGGTTTTTCGCTGCGGAAGACGAACGAGCCGATGCGGTCGGTGTGGTGGTGGTGATGGTGGTGGTCGTGCTTGTGATCATGGCCGTGATCATGGTGGTCATGATGGTCATGGCCGCAGTCATCGGCGCAGTGGTCGCCATGAGCGTGCTCGTGCGCATGGTCGTGATCGTGCTCTTCGGCCTCGGCACGCAGGAAATCCGGGTCGATTTCCAGCTTTTCGTTCAGGTTGAAGCCCCGAAGGTCAAAGATTGTGTCGATCGGCGCTTCGCCGAAATGCGCTGTGCGCACGGGCGCGCGCGGGTTCATGTGCAGCAGGCGGTGGCGCAGGTCGGCGATCTCGCCTTCCGGCACCAGGTCGGCCTTGGTGATGAAGATGGCGTCGGCAAAGCCAACCTGGCGCTGCGCTTCTTCCTGCTTGTCGAGCTGCTGGTTGGCGTGCTTTGCGTCCACCAGGGTGATCACGGCGTCCAGCAGGTAGCGCTGGGCGATCTCGTCGTCCATGAAGAAGGTCTGGGCCACCGGACCCGGATTGGCCACGCCCGTGGTTTCGATCACGACGCGGTCAAAATCGATCTCGCCGGCGTCGCGGCGGGTCATCAGCTGGGACAGCGCTGCCACCAGGTCGCCGCGGATGGTGCAGCAGATGCAGCCGTTGCTCATCTGCACGATCTGCTCGCGGCCATCCTGCACCAGGATCTCGTTGTCGATGTTCTCTTCGCCGAACTCGTTTTCGATCACGGCGATCTTCATGCCGTGCTGCTCGSTSAGGATGCGCTTGAGCAGGGTGGTCTTGCCGCTGCCGAGGAAGCCGGTCAGGATCGTGACCGGGATCAGTTTGGACATTGTTTTCTCCGGGAAGGGATGCCGCTTTGGCCTGTCGTGCGCGGGATAAGTCGGGTTTGGGTAACTTGTTCGTTCATCTGGCGAGCGGGCGGTGACGCCGCTCAGCCATGCTTGCCAGGGGTGCGTGCGCCGCATTCGGCGCAAACGCCATTCACGGTCAGCTCCACATGCTCCACGGCAAAGCCGCTCGGCACCTTGGGCGCGGCTTGCGCCGGGGCGCTGACGCCGTCCAGGCAGAAGGTGCGGTCGCAGCGGTTGCAATGGAAGTGGCTGTGCTGCCGGTGCACCTGCGCGCGCGCGGCCTCATGCTCGACCAGGCTGAAGCGGAAGACCCGGTCGTGGCCGGCCCGTTTCTGGGCCAGCCCTTGCTCGACCAGCCAGTCGAGCACGCGGTACACGGTCACGCGGTCGATCGCTTCGCCATCGGCCGGCATGCGGTCGATCACGGCCTGGTGGGTCAGAGGCTCATGGCTTTCCATCAGGCAGGCCAGGATGCCAAGGCGCGGCTGGGTCACACGGGCGCCCAGCTCGCGCAGGCGTTCGTGGGCCGCGTCCAGGATGGCCGGCGTGGGGGGCATGGCGGATCCAGGCATGGCCTGGGTGGGGGAGGGGCTGCTGCTCATGGACCGATTTAACCATAGCGCCCCGGGTGATGCAATTCAGTTGCGTCAACTCGGTGCCCTGGCGGCCATCCTCGGCCCGCGCCCCGTCGCGCCAGCGGTTTGCGTCTATTATCGCCAGCAGGCCCCCGAGACCCGAGGAGACACTACATGCAGAACGACGCCAGCGCCCTGCTGTTCCCCAACTTCGAGCCCTTTCGCCTGCATATCGGCGACGTGGGGATCGCCGGCGTGCGCGGTGGCTCAGGGCCGCCGCTGTTGCTGCTGCATGGCCATCCCCAGAGCCACCTGATCTGGCACAAGGTGGCACCCGCGCTGGCCGACCGCTTCACCGTGATCGCCACCGACCTGCGCGGCTATGGGAGCAGCAGCGCGCCGCCGGGCAAGGCCGGTTTTGAGACCTACAGCAAGCGCGCGATGGCGCAGGACCAGGTGGCGGTGATGGCGCAGCTGGGTTTCGACCGCTTCGCACTATGTGCCCATGACCGCGGCGCGCGCGTGGCGCACCGGCTGATCGCGGAYCATCCAGGCCGGGTCACGCGCGCCATGCTGCTGGACATCGCTCCCACGCTGGCCATGTACGAGCGCATCAGCATGGCATTTGCCGCCGCCTACTGGCACTGGTTCTTCCTGATCCAGCCGGCGCCGTTCCCGGAAACGCTGATCAACGCGGAGCCCGAGTTCTACCTCAACAAGCTGATGGGCTTGCGCCAAGCCGGATTGAGCCCGTTCGCGCCCGAGGCGATGGCCGCCTACACCGCCGCCATGCGCGATCCGGCCCACGTGCACGCCATGTGCGAGGACTACCGCGCGGCAGCCACCATCGACCTGGACCATGACCGGGCGGACCGCGCCGATGGCCGCCGGCTGGACTGCCCGCTGCGCGTGCTGTGGGGCGAGCATGGCGTGGTGGCGCGTTGTTTCGAGCCGTTGTCGCTGTGGCAGGAGGTGGCGAGCGAGGTCAGCGGCCGCGCGGTGCCCTGCGGGCATTACATCCCCGAGGAGGCGCCCGGGGTGCTGCAGGAGGAAATGCTCGGCTTCTTCTGCTGATCTTTCGTTGGTCTTTCGTTGGTCTCCTGGGGTTATCGCGTTGAGCACCGATTCCCGAAGGCTGCGTCGAGTTCGATACATTTAGCGTACCTTTGCGAAGAAATGTCTTAGCGGGTTATTCCGGATATTTGCCACTTTTCGACATTGATAGCATTGCGCTCCGGTCGCGCGGCCGAAGCCGCCGCGGCCGTATGCGCTGTGCCCGCGTCATGGTCGGCGCTGCCGCCCGGATCGGGCCGGCAGCGCAGGAATGGCAGCGTCCGACAGGGCGCGCCGCTCCGGCCGGGGCAGTGTCGGGACGGGAATAGAAGGGTATCCAGGAGATAGCATGAAACGAGTTGCACAGTTTGTGGCTGCCGCGCTGACGGTCGGCGTGATGGGAGTGCATGCGGGCGCGCAAGCAGAGGAATTCCCCGGCAGCAAGCCGGTATCGGTGGTGGTGCCTTTTGCCGCAGGCGGCCCTACCGACAAGGTCTCGCGCGAGCTGGTCATGATCATGTCCAAGCACCTGGGTACCACGATGGTGATCGAGAACCTGGGCGGCGCTGGCGGCACCATCGGCGCCAAGAAGGTTGCGCAGGCCAAGGGTGATGGCTACACCATCCTGGTCCACCATATCGGCATGTCCACCGCGCCGGCGCTGTACCGCAACCTTGGCTTCGATCCGCTCAAGGACTTCGAAACCGTGGGCGAGATCGCCGACGTGCCGATGGTGATGGTCGGCAACAAGAACCTGCCGCCCTCCAGCTTCAAGGAACTGCTGCCCTATATCAAAGCCAATGCCAGCAAGCTGTCGCTGGCCAATGCGGGCATCGGCTCGGCCTCGCACCTGTGCGGCCTGCTCTTCCTGAGCGCGATCCAGACCGACCTGACCACGGTGCCCTACAAGGGCACGGCGCCGGCGCTGACCGATATCCTGGGCGGCCAGGTCAACCTGATGTGCGACCAGACCACCAATATCGCCGGCCAGCTCAAGGCGGGCGCGCTCAAGCCGTACGCCGCCATGCAGAGCCGCCGCGTGGAAGCCTTCAAGGACATCCCGACGGCCGCCGAGCAAGGCCTGCCGGGCGTCGAAGTGAAGATCTGGCACGCCATGTACGCGCCCAAGGGCACGCCCAAGCCGGTGGTGGACAAGCTCTCGGCAGCGCTGCAAAAGGCTGTGACGGACCCCAACTTCCGCGCCAAGATGGCTGAGCTGGGCGCCGAAGCCGTGCCCGCGCAGCGCGCCACGCCGGAATCGCTGAAGGTCTTCCTGGCCGGGGAAATCGGCAAGTGGACCCCGGTGATCAAGAAGGCTGGCGTCTACGCAGACTGACCGGACGCAAACTCCGGCTCGTCCGCTGGCACCCGCCTGCGGACGGTGAAAAGGCCACGCGCAATGCGTGGCCTTTTGTCTTTTAGCGGCGTTGGCCGCGCGCAGCCAACGCCGCCTCGTCTATATTGTTCTGGTTGCCTTCGGTGCGGCAACGGATGCGCACGCAGAGCCGCTTGCGGCGGCCCTTGAATTCACAGCAGCCGTCGCCACCTACCTCCCTGACATATTCTCGCGAAGCCATCATGGAACAGTATCACGGCACTACCATCGTCAGCGTCCGGCGCGGCAACCAGGTTGCGGTTGGCGGTGACGGCCAGGTCACACTCGGCAATATTGTGATGAAGGGCACTGCCCGCAAGGTCCGCCGCATCTACAACGGCAAGGTACTGGTTGGCTTCGCCGGCAGCACCGCCGATGCCTTCTCGCTGCTCGACCGCTTCGAGGCCAAGCTGGAGAAGTACCAGGGCAACCTGACCCGCGCCGCCGTCGACCTCGCCAAGGACTGGCGCTCGGACCGCGCGCTGCGCCGGCTCGAGGCCATGCTGATTACCGCCGACCGCGACACCACGCTGGTGATCACCGGCAACGGCGATGTGCTCGACCCCGAAGGCGGCGTGGCCGCGATCGGCTCGGGCGGCGCTTATGCCCAGTCGGCCGCCAAGGCGCTGGTGGAGAACACCGAGCTCTCGCCCAAGGACATCGTCGAGAAGTCGCTGGGCATTGCCGGCGAGCTCTGCATCTACACCAACACCAATTTCGTCATCGAGACGCTGGAATGAGCGTCGGCCGGCCGCGCAATGACCTGACGCGCGGCCGCCTGGGCCCGGATGCCGCACCGCTCCGGTCCGTCGTCTTCCTCTGAACGGATACCATGTCGCATACCATGACCCCGTCGGAAATTGTTTCCGAACTCGACAAGCACATCATCGGCCAGAACAAGGCCAAGAAGGCGGTAGCGGTTGCGCTGCGCAATCGCTGGCGCCGCCAGCAGGTGGAAGAACCCCTGCGCCAGGAAATCACGCCCAAGAACATCCTGATGATCGGGCCGACCGGCGTCGGCAAGACCGAGATCGCCCGTCGCCTGGCCAAGCTGGCCGATGCGCCGTTCATCAAGATCGAGGCCACCAAGTTCACCGAGGTGGGCTATGTCGGCCGCGACGTGGACACCATCGTGCGCGACCTCGCGGAGATGGCGGTCAAGCAGGCGCGCGAATCCGAAATGAAGAAGGTGCGCGCCAAGGCCGAGGAAGCTGCCGAGGACCGCCTGCTCGACGTGCTGCTGCCGCCGCCGCGCGATATCGGCTTCAATCAGCCCGAGGAMAAGGAYTCSAACACGCGCCAGGTSTTCCGCAAGAAGCTGCGCGAAGGCCAGCTCGACGACAAGGAGATCGAGCTTGAGGTCGCCGCCGGCTCGCCGAACATGGACATCATGGGTCCTCCGGGCATGGAAGACATGACCGAGCAGATCCGCACCATGTTTGCCGGCCTGGGCCAGGGCAAGAAGGCACGCCGCAAGATGAAGGTGCACGAAGCCTTCAAGCTGCTGATCGACGAGGAAGCCGCCAAGCTGCTCAATGACGAAGAGGTCAAGCACAAGGCTGTCGCCAACGTCGAGCAGAACGGCATCGTGTTCCTGGACGAGATCGACAAGATCGCCAGCCGCAGCGACGTGGGCGGTGCGGAAGTGTCGCGCCAGGGCGTGCAGCGCGACCTGCTGCCGCTGGTCGAGGGCACCACGGTGAATACCAAGTACGGCATGATCAAGACCGATCACATTCTGTTCATTGCCTCGGGCGCCTTCCACCTGTCCAAGCCGAGCGACCTGATCCCCGAGCTGCAAGGGCGCTTCCCGATCCGCGTCGAGCTGGAATCGCTGTCGGTCTCCGACTTCGAGGCCATCCTGACGCAGACCGACGCCAGCCTGACCAAGCAATACCAGGCGTTGCTGAACACCGAGCAGGTGCAGCTGTTGTTCGCGCCGGATGGCATCCGCCGCCTTGCAGAGATCGCTTTCTCGGTCAACGAGAAGGTCGAGAACATCGGTGCGCGCCGCTTGTACACCGTGATGGAGCGGCTGCTGGAGGACCTGTCCTTCCACGCCACCAAGTCATCGGGCGAGACGGTCACCATCGACGCGGCCTATGTGGATGAGCGCCTGGGCGACCTGGCCGGCAACGAGGACCTGTCGCGCTACGTGCTGTAAGCCTTAACCCGGTTCAGCGGCATCCAGCGGCATCTAACGACAAAGGGCGCACTTCGGTGCGCCCTTTGTCGTTTTGCAATACGCCCACTCAGTGCGCGTGCGCATGCCCCGCCGGCATCGGCGCGGTCAGCTCCAGCTCTGCCGCCGGCGTCTTCAGCTCGCGCAGGCTCTGGCCATCCGCGGGGATCTGCGTCCATTCGGTGCGGCCGTCCTCGCATTCCTGCACCACCGGGAAATACAGCTTGCCGGCCTGCTCGGGCAGCTTCATCAGCATCACGAACTCATCGAAATGTGCGTCGGCCAGCGAGCCGGCAAACCAGCGCAGCGCGCGCACGTCCTCGCTCACGGTTTTGCCATGCGAGGCATAGGGCTTGGCCAGCGGCGCGCGTTTCACTTCCAGTTGCCAGCCTGCCTTGGGCTGCGGATGGGCGCCTTGCACGCCTTCCGGGATGGTCACGGTGATGGCGCGGGTGGCGCTGCCGTTGCAGCCATGGCCCACCATCAGTGCGCCCTTGAAGTAGCTGCCTGCCGTCGCGGCCTTTTGCTCGAACACGATGTGCGCGAACGCGGCGGGCGTCCAGCTTGCGCCAAGCGAGGCCAGCGCGACGGTCACTGCGGGCAGCAGGCGGGATGCGGTCATGTGAATTCTCCTGGGAAGCGCGTCAGTCTAGCGCCGAAGGCCGTCGGCGGCCCTGCGGCGCAGGGCCGCAGGCATTGTGTGCCCCGGAAATCATGTCGGAATTGTCTTACGCGGCTTTCGGAGCGTCACGCCTGATTGTGGGAGCCGCCCATGCGTACTCTGTACATACGGTGTGGGCAAACGCGGATTGCACCCGGCATAGGCCAAGAGCGAGACCGCCCTCCACAATATCCGCCACTGAAAAAGGAGCACGACATGATGAAGAAATGGCTGAGCGCAGCAGTGTGTTCGATGATGTTTGCCGGCCCTGCCGCCTTCACGCTGGCGCATGCGGCACCCGCAGGTTCCAAAGCGGACTACGACGCGGCCGTGAAGACTGCCAGCGCCAACTACAAGGCCGCGCGGGCCCAGTGCAACAGCCTCAAGGACAACGCCAAGGACGTGTGCGTGAAGGAAGCCAAGCGCGACGAGGACGTGGCCAAGGCTAACGCCGAAGCGACCCGCGATGGCACGGCCAAGGCGCGCGCCAAGGCGGACAAGGTCAAGGCCGATGCCGACTACAGCGTGGCCAAGGAAAAATGCGATGACGCTAAGGGCAATGACAAGGATGTGTGCGTGAAGGAAGCCAAGGTTGCCCATGAGCAGGCCTTGGGTTCGGCCAAGGTCGAGAAGGCTGCCGCTACCGGCACCAGCACCGACGTAGCCGAAGCGCGCGCTGACGCCAAGAAGGACACCGTGGACGCCGCCTACAAGGCTGACAAGCAAAAGTGCGATGCACTGTCCGGCGACGCCAAGGACAAGTGCCAGGCTGACGTGAAGGCCAAGTACGCCAAGTAACTGGCCTGCGCGCTGGCTCAGCAGGTTGCGCCAGCGCGCCAAGTCGGCATGTCACCCATCCACGACAGAGGAAACGACCATGAATTGGGATCAGATCGCAGGCAAGTGGGACCAGGCCAAGGGTAAGGTCAAGGAAAAGTGGGGCCAGCTCACCGACGACGACCTTACCGAGATCCAGGGCAAGCGCGACCAGCTTGCCGGCCGGATCCAGGAGCGCTATGGCTACACCAAGGAGCGCGTGGAAGAGGAAATGAAGGCGTGGGAGCGTGATTCACGCTGGTAAAGAGAAGCGTAAGACAGGTAAGCATTCGTAAGCACGCTGGTGCATGTTGCGATGCAATGCCAAAGTGGCGGCCGGCACGATCGAAGGATCGTAGCCGGCCGGTTAGCACCCGCATCCCCAACCACCAACCTGGCAGGAGAAACGAAATGAAACGCGAGCTACTGTCCTCGTTCGGCGTACTGTGCGGCCTTGCCGCGGCCACTGTCTTTCTCTGCGTGCGCCCGGAGGCCGCGCCCGTATATCGCCAGGCGAGCGCGCCAGTGGTGGCGAAGCCCGCCGTATTGGCCGGCACCACGCCGCAAGCCGCGGTGGAACTGGCCGTGCAGGCCGGCGATCTCGGCTCGCGTGCCGACCGCCATGCCAGCGACGCGCTGCGCATTGCCGAGCAAGCCACCGGGCGGGAAGAGGACCTGGACTGGGACTACGTGCAGTTGCGCCTCTGAGCTTGCGGGATTCGGGGCGAACGCCTAGCGCGATACCGGACGCTTGCCCAGTTTGCGCTGCAGCGTGCGCCGATGCATATTGAGCGCGCGCGCGGTGGCCGAGATATTGCCCTCGTGTTCGGACAGCACTCGCTGGATGTGCTCCCACTCCAGCCGGGCCACCGATAGCGGCACCGGCTCTTCCATGGCGGCTTCGGCCGCGTCTTCCGATACCCCGGCCATCAGCGCCGTCAGGATCGAATCCACATTGGCCGGCTTGGCCAGGTACTCATCGGCGCCGTGCTTGACCGCGGCCACCGCGGTGGCAATGCTCGCATAGCCCGTCAGCACCAGGATGCGCGCATCGGGCAACGCCGCGCGCAGCGGCGCGACCAGTTGCAGGCCAGACTCGGCTGGCGCGGTGCTGCCGGCTTCCGGCGGCGCGCTCAGGTGCAGGTCCAGCGTAATGTAGTCAAACGGCGTTTGTGCGGCCAGCGCCAGCGCCAGCTGGCGGTTATGGGCGATCTGCACGGCGTAGCCGCGGCGCGTCAGCGCGCGGGCCAGGGCGCCCGCGAACACGGCATCGTCGTCGACGACCAGGAAAGGAGCGGCATCGCTGGCGCCGGGCTGTGCGCCATCGGCGGCGGGATCGTGTAGTGCGTCGGTCATCGCGGGCTCGTTGTCAGGGGTGAGGCAAACGGTGAGGCGGCCGGTAAGGCTGCCAGGGAGGGCGCGGGCAGGCGCAGCTCGGCCACGGTGCCGCCCTCATGGTGGTCATGCCAGGCCAGCCGGCCACCCATCTGCTGGGCCGCGCTTTGTGCCAGGTACACGCCAATGCCCTGGCCGCCATGCATGCTGGTCATCGGCGCTTCGCCCAGGCGCGCGCGCTGGGATTTTGGGATGCCCAGGCCGCGGTCGGTGACGCGGAAGATCAGCGTCGGCAGCGCGCGGTTGTCCTCCAGCGCGATGGCCAGGCGCAGCGGAATCTGCTCGTGCCCCGCGGCCAGCTGGCTGCGCGCGGCGTTGTCCAGCAGGATCGTCAGGATCTGCCCCACGCGCGCGGCCTCTACCGGCAGGGCCGCGGCTTCGCCAATGGCATTGGCTTCCAGCCGGGCATGGGGGTGGCGCAATTGCCAGCGTTCCACGTAACCGTCCAGCCACGCATCGATGCGCTGCGGCGCCGCGGTCTCGTGGTCGTCGCGCAGGCGGGCCAGGATCGATTTGCACAGCTCGAGCTGTTGTTCCATGGTCTGCAGGTCCGGCAGGTAGGCGGACACTTGCGTGGTGGCCAGGCGCGGGTCCGCCGCGTCGGCGCGCAGCTCGCCGGCGATGACCGCCAGCGTGGCCAGCGGCGTGCCGATCTCGTGGGCGACCGCCGCGGCCTGGTCGTTCAGCGCTTCGATGCGCGCGTCGCGCAGCAACTGTTCGCGCGCCAGGTTGAGCTCCGCGTCGCGCTGGCGCAGCACGCCGGACAGACGCGCCACGAAGACCGCGATCATGGTCGCGCTGGCGACAAAGTTGAGCCACATGCCGGCCAGGTGATAGTTGATGGCGTTGTCCGGGTTGTGCAGGTTCAGCGGCACATACTCGATCAGCATCAGGCTGTAGCAGGCCATCGCGTAGGCGGCGAGCGCGATCACGTTGCGCCACGGCAGGATGGCGGCGGCGATCGCCAGGCCCGGCAGGTAGAACGAGACAAAGGGGTTGGTCGCGCCGCCGGTGAAGAACAGGTTGGCGGACAGCGCCGTCAGGTCGACCATCAGCTGGCCCATCAGCTCGGCATCGCTCGGCATGCCGCCGCGGCTGGTGTGCATGCGCAGGCGCAGGCCGGTGAGCAGGTTGAACACCGCTTGCAGGGACAGGATCGCCAGCAGGGGGCTGTATGGCAGGATCACGCCGGCCACGGCCTCGCACGAAACCAGCAGCACCGCTTGCCCGCCCATCAGCGCCCAGCGCAGCCAGAACAGGCGGCGCAGGCTCATCAGGTTGTGGCGGACCGGGATGATGCTCGTGGCGGAGGCGGGGCGGGAGGGGGCCGTGTCTGGCGGCACGGCTGCGATGGTATCCATGCCGCGAGTTTAACAACGACCGGCGCCCGGCCTGCCGCGTGCGACACCGTGCCGCATTGGTTGGCGCCGGGGCCGCTGCCAGACTGAACGGTTCGCTGCCGGGTAGCCAACCGGCCGGTTCCTCGATTTGCGCCGCCTGGCTCACGTCGCCAGGGACGCCATGGTCTAATGTTCTCTTTGTGCAGTCTTTTGAATCTCAGTGGAGATAGTCCAGATGCAAGCCAGATTCCTCGCCGCGGTGCCCGCCGCCCTGCTCGCCGCGCTGTGCTCGAACGCGGCTTTTGCCCAGGTCGATGTCAGCAACGCCTGGGCGCGCGGCACCGTGCCGGCGCAGACCGCCACCGGCGTGTTCATGACCCTGCATGCGCACGAGCCCGCCAAGCTGATCGGCGTCAGCACGCCGGCGGCAGCCACAGCCGAAGTGCATGAGATGAAGATGGATGGCAACGTGATGCGCATGCGCGCCATCGGCGCGCTCGACCTGCCCCGCATGCAGGACGTCGAGCTCAAGCCGGGTGGCTATCACGTGATGCTGATGGGCCTCAAGGCGCCGCTGAAGAAGGGTGACACCGTGCCGCTGACGCTCAAGATCGAGCAGGGCGGCAAGGTGACCGAGCAGAAGGTCGACGCCGAAGTGCGCGATCTCACCGCAACGGCGCCGGCCGCCGGCGCGCACGGTGACCACAAGCACTGAAGCACTGAAGCCGTACAGGCAGCTAGCCGGGCTGCCTAGCTGCGCAGGCTGATCGCGTCGTCCGGCTCGTCGCCGGCAGCCACCGCGATCACGCGGTCGCGCAGCCAGCTATGGCCGGGATCGGCGCCAGTACGGTCGTGCCAGATCAGGCTGAAGCCAAAGCCCGGCAGGGGGAAGGGCGGATCGAACACCGCGAAGCGCGGGTCCTCCTCGAACGCGGCCAGGCTGCGTCGCGCCGTGGTCAGGACCAGGTTGGTGCCGGCAATCAGCGCTGGCGCCACGCTCCAGTGGGGCAGGACGCAGGCAATCTTGCGCCGCCCGCCCACCTTGGCCACGGCGGCGTCGATGGCATCCACGCGCTCGCTGTGGGCCGCCACCAGCACATGCGAGCGGGCCAGGTACGCAACCTGGTCAAGCTTGCCCAGGCCACGCACCGTGGCCGCATCCACCATGCAGGCATAGGTTTCCTCGAACAGCTCCGTGCAGTGCACGCCTTCCGGGGGCTGCCCGAACACGCCCAGCGCCAGGTCGATCTCGCCGTCTGCGACCTTGGCAGTCATGGCTTCGCGGCTGGCCTGGCTGACCACCAGGTCGATGCCCGGGGCGATCTTGCGCACCGCGCGCAGCAGGCCGGGCAGCAGCGCCATGGCGCCGTAGTCGGACATGGCCAGGCGGAAGCTGCGGCGCGCCGTGGCGGGCTGGAAGCCGGAAGGCCCCAGCAGGATGCGCACCTGCGCCAGCGCCTCGGCCAGCGGGCCCGCCAGTTCGTGGGCGCGCGCGCTCGGCACCAGGCCGCCCTGGCCGCGCACCAGCAGCGGGTCGTCCAGCAACTGGCGCAGGCGGCCCAGCGCGTGGCTCACCGCAGGCTGGCTGAGGTGCAGGCGCAGCGCGGCGCGCGAAATATGTCGTTCGGCCAGCAGGGCTTCCAGCACCACCAGCAGGTTCAGGTCGATACCGCGGAGATCATTCATGCGGCGCATATTAACGCTATGAAACGAGAATTGGTAATTCGCGGCGCAATATTTCACACTGAGGCATCCAATTTTTGGCGAAGGAGATGCCAAGATGCATGGCATAAATCACTTTTCGCCGGCGCTTGCCGGCCTGGTTCCCGTCCTGGTGGCCATTGTTTCCGGGGCGGTGATCCCCTTTCAGGCCGGCGCTAACGCCGCGCTCGGGCGCAGCCTGGGCCATCCGCTATGGGCCACTGTGGTGTCGCTGCTGGTCAGCCTGGTGGTGGTGGTGCCGCTGCTGTGGCTGCTGAAGATTCCGCTGCCCTCGCTGGCGGTGGGCGGGCCGGGCTGGATGTGGGTCGGTGGCGTGGCGGGCGTGTTCTACATTACCGTGGCGCTGGTGCTGGCCCCGCGCCTGGGCGCCGGCGGCTTTATTGCGGCGGTGGTGGCGGGGCAGATGGTGGGCGCGCTGCTGCTGGACCAGTTTGGCCTGGCGGGCTTCGCGGCGCGTGCCGTGACGCCGGGGCGCATGGCCGGCGCCGCGCTGGTGGTGCTGGGGGTGGTGGTGATGCAGTTCGCCGCGGCGGGCGCGGCCAGCACAACGCCAGCGCAGGCGGCGAACTGATCAGCCCTTGGCTTGCGCCTGGCCGGCATCCTCGCGGCGGCGTGCCAGGCAGGCGGGGCAGAGGCAGTGCTGGCCCGGCACGATCTGGCGGGCGGGCAGCAGCGGCTGGGTGGCGCACCAGCAGTGGGGCAGGCCGGCGGCATAGCCGCAGACAAAGCCGGCGCCGCAGGCGCTGCAATGCTCGATGGGGCGCAACTGCCCCGTCAGCACCGTGGCCGGATCGCTCACGGCTTGTCCCCGGGCAGCTCGTCTTCCTGGCCCAGCCGGGACATGGCGGAGCGCATCAGCCGCATCTGGCCCGAAAAATTGGTGCACGCATCGCAAATGGCCATGTGCCCGCGCATGCGCACGCGCTCGAACCAGCTCAGCGGCCGGTCCATGCTTTCCATGGTCAGGTGGTGGATCTCGCGGCAGTTTGGCAGCAGCCGGCGGCGGGAGGGCGTATCAGGCATGGCTTCCTTCGGTCGGAGAGGCGGTTTCGGGCCGGGGCAGCTTGCCTGGCTGCCCCGGCCTGCTTACAAGCTCGGGCGAGCGTCAGGCGCTCACGCCTTCTGCCCAAACCAGTTCAGTTCCAGGCACTCGCGCAGGCGCATGCGGGCTCGGTACAGCATGACCCAGGCATTAGTCGTCGTGATCTCGAGTTCCTGACAGATTTCTTCGGTTTCCAGCTCTAGCCATTCCCGCATCATGAAAATCCGGCCGATCTTGGCGGGCAGCTTGTCCACGCACAGCTGGAGGATCTCGAAGAACTCGCGGCGCTCCAGCGCGCGGTCCGGGTTGCCCCAGTCGGAAGGTGGCGTATGGTAGTGGCCGTTCTTGGCAAACAGGGCGTCGAAGGCGTCGATATCCGACTGCGCCTCGCCGTCCTCGTCGCCGCCGCTCAGGGTCAGGCGTATTTCGCGCCGGCCGCTGCGCAGCGTATCGATGATCTTGTGCTTGAGGATGCCGATGAGGTAGGTCTTCAGCGCGGACTGGCCGCTGAAGCGCTCCGGGTGTTCCAGCGCGGCCACCAGGGTGTCGGAGACGGTATCCTCGGCCAGCGCCTGGTCGCGCAGTTGCAGGCGGGCGAAGCGCAGCAAATGGGGGCGCAGGGCGCTAAGATCGTCGGGGTGCAGGCTCATTGTGTTGCCGCTATTCGGTGGCGATGCGACTGTTGGACAACCGTTGGACAACTGTTGCGTGGATAGAACGCCATGGTGCGCCGCAGTACGCATGCACCGGTTTTGAACCCCCGCTGCACCACCGTCTGCACGCGTGCGCCGCGGTTTCTTGTAAAATCGGCGCCTGCCGCGGCCGGAGGTGGCCTATTCGGGGTAAAAAGCCCCTTAACCAATGGCTCACCGCCGGTCAGAATTGCCATGATACCTGTTGAATCTCACGGATGTCCCTTGCCATGAACGCCGACACCCCTGGGCCTGCCGCTACCGCGGTGGCCGCAATTGCCCCAGCCCTCAAGGCCGAAATCCTTGCCGAGGCGCTGCCCTATATCCGCAAGTTCCACGGCAAGACCATTGTGGTCAAGTACGGCGGAAACGCGATGACCGAGGAAAAGCTCAAGCACGGCTTCGCGCGCGACGTGATCCTGCTCAAGCTGGTCGGCATGAACCCGGTCGTGGTTCACGGCGGTGGCCCGCAGATCGACGAAGCCCTGAAGAAGGTCGGCAAGGTCGGCACGTTCATCCAGGGCATGCGTGTCACCGATGAAGAGACCATGGAAGTGGTCGAATGGGTGCTTGGCGGCGAAGTGCAGCAGGACATCGTCATGCTGATCAACCAATATGGCGGCCAGGCCGTGGGCCTGACTGGCAAGGACGGCGGCCTGATCCGCGCCAAGCGCCTCAAGATGCCGGACCGCGAAAGCCCCGGCGCCTTCATCGACATCGGCTTCGTGGGCGATATCGAGGCCATCAACCCGGCGGTGGTCAAGGCCCTGCAGGACGACGCCTTCATCCCGGTGATCTCGCCGATCGGCTTTTCCGACGACGGCCAGGCCTACAACATCAACGCCGATGTGGTGGCGGGCAAGATGGCCGAGATCCTCAAGGCCGAGAAGCTGGTCATGATGACCAACATCCCGGGCGTGATGGACAAGGCCGGCAACCTGCTGACCGACCTGTCGGCGCGCGAGATCGAGGAACTGTTCGCGGATGGCACCATCTCCGGCGGCATGCTGCCCAAGATCTCGTCGGCGCTGGACGCGGCCAAGAGCGGCGTGAATTCGGTGCACATCATCGACGGCCGCATCGAACACTCGCTGCTGCTTGAAATCCTGACCGAACAAGCGTTCGGTACCATGATCCGTTCGCACTAGAACGCATCTACGGCAGCGCGCGCCGCGCGCTGCCGCTTCACTTCTTTTTCTTCCCGCGTGCCCTCTATTTCCCCGCCCTTGCGCCGCAGCCCGCGCGGTGCGCGCCGACGCCGCCCCGCGGGCGACAATTCCGGCCGCACGGTCTGGCTGTTCGACCTCGACAACACGCTGCACGACGCGTCGCATGCGATCTTTCCCGCCATCAACCAGTTGATGACGGCGTATGTCGCGCGCGTGCTGGGCAGTGACGAGGCCACCGCCAGCGAGGTTCGGGTGAAGTACTGGCAGCGCTATGGCGCGACGCTGCTGGGCATGATCCGCCACCACAACGTGGACCCGGCCGACTTCCTGCGCGCCGCGCATGATTTCCCCGAACTGGCGGAGATGGTGCGGGTGCAGCGCGGCCTGGTCGGCCACCTGCGCCGCCTGCCCGGGCGCAAGATCCTGGTGACCAACGCACCGGAGCAATACGCGCGCGCGGTCATRAAGGTGGCCGGCATCCAGCGGTGTTTCGAGCGGGTGGTCGCCATTGAGGACATGTGGGTGCACGGCCATCTGCGGCCCAAGCCGGACCGGCGCATGTTGCGCCGGTTGCTGGTGCAGCAGCGGGTGGCGCCGCACCGCGCGGTGCTGGTGGAAGACACGTTGTCTCACCTCAAGCGCTACGCGGGCACGGGCATTCGCACGGCCTGGGTGACGGGCTACCTGCGCACGCTGGCGCCATCGCGTCCGCACGACGTGCCGATGCCCGCGGGCTCCGCCGTGGCGGGCGCCAGCGGCGACGCCGTGCTGCGCAGCACGCTGGATGCGGAGGACCGCCAGCACACCGGCCATGCTGCGCAAGAACATTCAGTGACGCTGGTGGCGGCCGAGACGCAGGATCCGCCCGCGCTGGCGACTGGCACGACAGCGCCGCAGGCGCTGCCAGCATCGGCGCCGCGCGTGCGGGCGCGGATCGTAAATCGCCCCGGCTATGTGGACGTAAAAGTACAATCCATGCATCAACTCCAACGACGAATGCGGAGAATCGGGTCATGATGCACAGTAACGGGCACCCATCGGGTGCGGCTGAGGCCGCCGCCGGGCAGGGCGCAGGCGCGGACGGGGCGCCGGCACGCAAACGCCCGCGTCCTGGCGAGCGGCGTGTGCAGATCCTGCAGACGCTGGCCGGGATGCTGGAAGTGCCGCGCGGGGAAAAGGTCACCACCGCGGCGCTGGCTGCCAAGCTCAGCGTATCGGAGGCGGCGCTGTACCGCCATTTCGCCAGCAAGGCGCAGATGTTCGAAGGCCTGATTGGCTTTATCGAGCAGACCGTCTTCGGACTGATCAACCAGATCACCACCCAGGAAGAGCATGGCTTGCGCCAGGCGCACGCCGTGGTGCGCATGCTGCTGTCCTTTGCCGAGAAAAATCCCGGCATGACGCGCGTGCTGACCGGCGAAGCGCTGGTGGGCGAGCACGATCGCCTGCAGGAGCGCATCAACCAGGTAGTGGACCGGATCGAGGCCTCGCTGCGGCAGTGCCTGAAGATCGCCATCAGCCAGGGTGCGTTTCCGCCCGACGCCGATGTGCCGGTGCGCGCCGCGCTGATCGTGGCGACCGTGCAGGGGCAGTGGCATCGCTATGCCAAGAGCGGCTTTCGCAAACTGCCCAGCGAGAACGCGGACGCGCAGTTGCGCGTGTTGCTCGGCTAGGCTGCGCCAGCGGTCATGAACAAGGGCAGGCTTGCGCCTGCCCTTTCTTGTTTTCAGGCCGCCGGCACATGGATGCTGGCCTTGATGTGCTTCAGGTTGGCCACGATGGTAAACGTCATCACGATCAGCAGGGACCAGGAACTCCACTTGCCCACATGCACCGCCGACCACGCGCCAAGCTGGTTGGGGTAGTGCCATACCGCGAAGAACGTGCTGATGTTCTCCGCGATCCAGACGAACAGCCCGATCAGCACGAAGGCCAGCAACAGCGGCATCTCGCGCTCGCGGTCCAGCGGGCGGAAGCGTACTGTGGTGCGCGCGTACAGGCCTGCGATGCCACAAGCCAGGTACCAGCGGTAGTCACCGATAAAGTGATGGGTGAAGAAGTTCGCGTAGACCAGCGCCGCCATCAGGCCCGCCATCCAGTACGGCGGGTGATGGCGCACATTCACGTCCAGCATGCGCCAGGCCTGGATGATGTAGCTGCCTACCGCCGCGTACATGAAACCCGAGAACAGCGGCACGCCCAGCATCTTGGTGTAGGCGAAGTCAGGATAGCTCCATGACTGGATGCCGCCCGAGACCTTGAACACCTCCAGCGCGAAGCCCACGATGTGGAACAGGCTGATGGCCTTGAGTTCGTCCAGCGTTTCCAGGCGCGCCCACACCATCGCCGCCTGAATGCCTAGCGCCGCCCCCAGCAGGAGATCGTAGCGCGGGATGCCGAGCAAGCCGCTGCGCGGGACAGCGAACACGCAGAGGAAGAACAGCCCCGCGAACAGGCAGGAGCGCGCCTCCTTGACGCCGAACGCCAGGAACTCGCACAGCCCGCGCCGCGCGCCGGTCAGCGCAAGGCCAGGGCGTGGCGCGGTCAGGATACGGTCGAGCCGGTGATGCGCGGGGCCATGGCCGTAGTGCAGCTCAGGGTGCGAGCCGAGCGAATCGCGCATGCGTGCAGCGGTGGTTGTCATGCTGGCGTCAGTCCGCACAGGCGCGTACCGGCACGCGGCGATTGACTGGCCGGATGTGATCGAACCAGCGGCGCAGCGCAGCACCGAACGCGGCAAATGCCAGCAGCGGCAGGCCGATCCACGCACACTCCAGCCAGAAGCGCGCAGCGCCAAACAGGCCCGCGCCGGCCAGCGGCAGCGGCCGCCATGGCAAGGTCACGCGCTGCGCCGTCAGCGGGTAGAAGAGCGCCGTGCCGATGCCGCGGTCGGTCAGCAGGTCCAGCAAGGGATGCGACACGGTGCTTAGCGTGATGAACAGGAACGCGATGCCGCGCTGCCAGCCGCAGCGCCGCGCCGCCAGCGCGGCCAGCAGGCCCAGCGCCACCGCGAAGCCGATCGAGTGGGTCAGGCCGCGGTGGCCCAGCAAGGTGTTGTAGCGCACCCCGGCGTACCAGACGTTGAGCATGTCGACATCCGGCACGATGCTCGCCGCGACGCCAGCCAGCAGCAGGCCGGCCGGCACCCGCCGCCGTCCCAGCACGGCCGCCAGCGCGAGTGGCGGGGCGCAATGAAGGTAGGTTGGCATGGCGTTGCGCCTTCGTTCAGGCTGATGCCGGGGCCGCGGCGGCGTCTTCTTCGCCGGACGGGGCAGCAGGCTTGTCGCGCAGCGGCTGCCATGCGGCGCCCGCGGCGTACCAGTCGATGCGCCGGGTCATGACCATGATGGCGGCCAGGATCACGAACATCAGCAGCGAGCCCAGCATCAGCGCGTTGTCCTCCGACAGCAGCAGGCCATAGAGCGCGCCGTACAGCACCGTCAGCAGCGTGGCAAAGGCCAGCCCGCGCCGCCAGCTCTGCAGCACGAACGACAGGTAGAAGCCCAGCAGCCCGATGCAGGCACCGCTGGCCGCCAGGTAGGCCAGCGCGAACGAGATATGCTCGGACAGGCTCAGCAGCAACAGGAAGAACACCGCGAGCGCCAGGCCGACCAGCAGGTACTGGATCGGGTGGATGCGCAGGCGCTTGATGAGTTCGAACATGAAGAAGCCGGCGAAGGTCAGCAGCACGAACATGGCGCCGTACTTCACCGCGCGCTCCGCCTGCAGGTAGATGTTGACCGGATCGATCAGCGTCACCGACACCGTTTCCAGCGTGCCGTCGCCCGAGCCAGCGAGCTGGCCGCGGGCCTTGGTGTTGTACGAGGTCACGCTCCAGTTGCTGCGAAAGCCCTGCGCGGTCACGCTGCGGGTGCGCGGCAGGAAGTCACCGTCGAAACTCGGATGCGGCCAGGCGGAATCGAGCGAGATATCGTTCTGGTCGCCCACCGGGGTGAAGGCCAGCGACTGCGCGCCCAGCAGCGGCAAGGTCAGCGAGAACGGCACCACGCGCTGTGCCTGCGCGGACCTGCCATCCAGGCCGGGCTTGGCGGCCTTGGCGGGCGGCAGGTCGATCTCGGCGTGCAGGCCTTGGGACAGGCTCTTGAGCAGTGCGCCTTGCTCCAGCTTCAGCGCCTTGCCGTCCAGCTCGAACGCAGGCGCCGCCATCAGGCCGCGCGTGTCGCTGATGCCGATCGTGATGTACGGCTGGCCCACCTCAAAGCCGACGTGGCCGGCCGAGCGCGGCAGCTCGGCCGGATCGGGCAGCGCGATGGTGCCCTGCCAGCGGCTTTGCATCTCGTACACCAGCACCTTGTGAATGCCGCGGTAGCGCTCGCTCGGCGTGACCTCGCCCTTGACCCGCAGCGTGGTGGGGAAGACCAGCAACTGCCCGGCCTCCGCCTGCAGCACGGTGGCATTCGGCCGCTTGGGGTCGCTGCTGTCCGTCACGCGCAGGATCTCCTTGTACGGCAGCACCAGCACCGGGCCGGTCAGGGTTTGCGGGCCGGCGTAGCTCTGCCAGACGCTGCGCACCGCTTCCTCGCGGTAGTGCTTGCGGTCCTGCACGGCGTTGCCCACGAGGTGCAGCGGGATCAGGATCAGCAGGATCAGGAACGCCGTGATGGCGGACTTGAAAAACAGGATTCGGTTCATGGCGGCAGGCGCGCGGGAGTGACGATGCCGCTAGCTTAGGCTTGCCATGTGAGCCGCCGCGGAAGCCTGCGTGAAGCGATTCGCGCGATTGTGTGTTGAATGTGAAGCCGCTACGCCGCAGGCAGCGTCAGCGTCGCGCACGCGCCACCCTCGGCGCGGTTGGCCAGCGTGACGTCACCGTGATGCAGCGTGGCGATCTCGCGTACGAAGCACAGGCCCAGCCCGGTGCTCTTGTCTTGCCCGCCGGGGCGCGGCAGCGAATAGAAACGCTCGAACAGGCGCGGCAGCGCATAGTCGGGAACGCCGGGGCCGTGATCGGTGACGCGCACGGCGATCCTGTGCGCGGGCTCATTGCCGTGCGCCACGGACACGTCGACCGTGCTGGCCGCGGGCGCAAAGTCGATGGCATTCTCCAGCAGGTTGCCCAGCGCCTGGTGCAGCAGGAATGGATCGCCCCTCACCACCGCTGCGGGCGGGCCCGGCGGCAGCAAGCGCAGCGTCAGGTCGCGCTGGCGCGCACGCGGCTCCAGCTCATGCAGCAACTGCTCGATCAGCGGCTCCAGTGCAACCGGCGCGTGGGTCTCCAGGCTCTGGCGTTGCTCCAGCGCCGCGAGCGCCAGCAGCTTGCGGATCATTTCCTCAAGCCGCTGCGCCTGCCGGTGGATATTGGCGACGAAGCGGTTGCGGTCGGTGGCCGGCATGTCCTCCTGCAGCAGCTCGGCGGCGCCGCTGATGGCCGCCAGCGGGCTCTTCATCTCGTGCGTCAGCGTGTGGATATAGTGCTCGACGTACTGTTTGTCCTCCAGCCGCAGGCGCATGCTCTCCACCGAGCGCCCCAGCTCTGCCAGCTCGCTGGCGCCGCGCAGCGGCATCTCGGCACGCTCGCCCGACGCCACCGCACGCGCGTAGCGCTGCAGGCGGCGCAGGCCGTGCACCAGCCACAGCGTGCAGGCCAGGCCGATCACGAACGCACCGCCCATCAGCAGCAGGCCGTTGAGCAGGATCTTGCGCTGGCTGCGCTCGATGAACGGCGCCATGGTCACATTGGGCTTGGCCACGGTCAGCACGCCGATGGTCTTGTYGCCGTCGCGGATGGGTGCTGCCACGTGCATCACCGTGCTGGCGTCGTCGTCGGGGTTGGCGCGGGTGCTGCGCGCGCCGTACTCGCCGCGCAGCGTGCGGTAGACGTCGTTCCAGCGCGAGTAATCCGCGCCCACGGCGGCCTCGCCGGAATCGAAGCGCACGATGCCGCGCTCGTCCGTGATGTAGATGCGGTAGCCCACCGCATCCTTGTGCATGCCCCACACATTGGCGTCGACCTTGTCCTCGCGCAGCCGCGCCAGGCGGCGCGCGAAGGCGCCGTTGGCAATGCGGCCGCTCTTCATGTCGTCGGCGGCCAGCACCGCCAGCACGTGGGCGGTGTCGACCAGCGTGTCTTCCATGGCCTGCCGCACGCCGGGCTTGACTTCCTGCACGAACACCCGCAGCGTGAGGAAAGCCGCCAGCCCGACGATCAGGAAGAAGCCGAGGAAGATGCGAAGCCCGATATGCATGCGTAGCCGTGGGTGCGTTGTGAGTGAAGTGAAGGAGGGGCTCAGCCTTCGAGCGAATACCCCATGCCGCGATGGGTGCGGATCGAATCGCACTCGGGATCGAGCGCGCGCAGCTTGGCGCGCACCGTCTTGATATGCGTGTCGACGGTGCGGTCGATGGTGTCGACCGCGTCGTGCCAGACCAGGTCCATCAGCTGCGCGCGCGAATAGATGCGCCCGGGGTGCTGCAGCAGCAAGGCCAGCAGCCGGTACTCGTAGCGGGTCAGGTCGAGCCACTGGCCACGCCAGGCCAGGCGCGCGCCGTCGGCATCGAGCGTGAAGCCTTCGGGCGGCGCCGGGGCTTGCACCGGCGCCTGCGGTGCTGCGCGCTTGCCGGCACGCCGCAGGATCACGCGCACCCGCGCCGCCAGCTCGCGCGGCGAGAAGGGCTTCACCACATAGTCGTCGGCGCCGATTTCCAGGCCGACGATGCGGTCGATTTCCTCGTTGCGCGCGGTGAGGAAGATCACCGGCACATCGGAGAAGGTGCGCAGCGTGCGGCAGACTTCGAAGCCATTGATGTCGGGCAGGCCCACGTCCAGGATCACCAGGTCCGGCGCCTGCGCGCGCAGGCGCGCCAGCGCGGCGCTGCCAAGCGCGCAGTGCTCGACCGTCATGCCTTCGGTGGATAGCGCATAGAGGATGGTGTCCGCGATCGCGGATTCGTCTTCGATGACCAGGATGCTGGGTGGTTTCGTCAAGGCTGGATTGGCGTTGGGTTAGCGTCTGGCGGCGCGCCGCCGCCGGCGCGTTTGTTTGCTCTATAATAAGCGGGTCGCGCCGATTTGAAGACTGGCTTGCGGGCGCGCGGCGGCATGGTAACCCCTGGAGGATTGGTTTTGGGGGTTCCGGCAGCCAATATAAATGCGGCTAAAGAGGTGGGTCGGTTCCCTGCCACGCAAGGCACCGGCACGCGGGACGCAAGACCCGTGCAAAACCCGATTTGGCTGCGCCGTCGTTGATGCTGTGCTTGATGTCAGGTTTGATGTCATCCGCAGGCAACGTCCACGCAAGGCCGGTCGGGTTTTTTTACGCCTGTTTGCCAACGGGCTTATTCCATGACAGACGTAGCTCCGCCTCCTGCCGCGCTTGCCCTGCCGACCGACTCGGTCGGCATCGTCGCGCCGCAGTGCATGCATTTCACCGAGCCGCTGAAGCTGCGCAACGGCACCTCGCTCGCCGACTACGACCTGATGGTCGAGACCTACGGCACGCTCAACGCCGCCCGCTCCAACGCCGTGCTGGTGTGCCACGCGCTTAACGCCTCGCACCACGTGGCCGGCGTGTACGAGCACGACCTGCGCGATGTCGGCTGGTGGGACAACATGGTCGGCCCGGGCAAGCCGCTCGACACCGACCGCTTCTTCGTCATCGGCGTCAACAACCTTGGCTCCTGCTTCGGCTCGACTGGCCCCATGAGTGCCAACCCCGCCACCGGCCAGCCCTACGGCGCCACCTTCCCGGTGGTCACCGTGGAAGACTGGGTCAATGCCCAGGCGCGCGTGGCGGACCGGTTCGGCATCACCCAGTTCGCGGCGGTGATGGGCGGCAGCCTGGGCGGCATGCAGGCGCTGGCCTGGAGCCTGATGTACCCCGATCGGCTGCGCCACTGCATCGTGGTGGCCTCCACGCCCAAGCTGTCGGCGCAGAACATCGCCTTCAACGAGGTAGCGCGCAGCGCCATCCTGTCGGACCCCGATTTCCATGGCGGCAACTACTACGCGCACGGCGTCAAGCCCAAGCGCGGCTTGCGCGTGGCGCGCATGATCGGCCATATCACCTACCTGTCCGACGAGGACATGGCGGAGAAATTCGGCCGCGAGCTCAAGACCGATGACATCCGCTTCTCCTTCGATGTCGAGTTCCAGGTGGAGAGCTACCTGCGCTACCAGGGTGACAAGTTTGCCGAGTACTTCGACGCCAACACCTACCTGCTGATCACGCGCGCGCTCGACTACTTCGATCCGGCGCTGGCCTTCGGCGGCGATCTCACGCGCGCGGTGTCGCAGACGCAGGCCAGCTTCCTGGTGGCCAGCTTCACCACCGACTGGCGCTTCGCGCCCAATCGCAGCCGCGAGCTGGTCAAGGCCCTGCTCGACAACAAGCGCCCGGTCAGCTATGCGGAGATCGATGCGCCGCACGGGCACGATGCCTTCCTGCTGGACGACCCGCGCTATCACAACCTGATGCGCGCCTACTACGAACGCATCGCCGAGGAGATAGGCGCATGAACGCCGCGGCCAACCCCAATATCCTGGCGCTGCGCCCTGACTTCCGCGCCATCGCGCGCTGGATCGAGCCCAATTCCACCGTGCTCGACCTGGGCTGCGGCGATGGCAGCCTGCTGCGCGTGCTGCAGGACGAGCTCGACGTGCAGGCCTACGGCATCGAGATCCAGGACGAAGGCGTGCTGGCATGCGCGCAGAAGGGCGTGCATGTGATCCAGCAGAACCTGGAAGGCGGCCTGGCGCTGTTCGAGGACAAGAGCTTCGATACGGTGATCCTGTCGCAGACGCTGCAGACCATCCACAACACCGCGCAGGTCCTGCGCGAGACGCTGCGGGTGGGGCGCGAATGCATCGTGTCCTTCCCCAACTTCGGCTACTGGCCGCATCGGCTGTCGGTGTTCCGCGGGCGCATGCCGGTGTCGGAGGCGCTGCCGTACCAGTGGTACAACACGCCGAACGTGCGGGTGCTGACCATCAGCGACTTTGAATCGCTGGCGTCCAAGGTCGGCCTGCGCATCCTCGACCGCGTGGTGATGCACGAGGGCGTGACGGTCAACTGGGGCTCGAACTGGCGCGGCAGCCTGGCGGTGTACCGGGTTTGCGCCACCTGAACCGGCGAGGGCGGGGGGCTGCGCTTAGCTGCCCGCAACGCTAGCCGCTGGTCTCCAGCGCGGCCTGCGCCACCAGGTAGTCAATCAAGGCGCGCACCTTGGGGGCCAGGTGGCGGGTTGGCGTGTAGACCGCGAAGGCCGTGCCCACGTAGGGTTCGAGGATTTCCCAGTCGTCCAGCACCGGTACCAGGCTGCCCGACGCCAGCGCCGCGGCGGCCGAGAAGTCCGGCACCAGCCCAATGCCCCCGCCGGCCTGCGCCATGGCGACAATGGCCGCGCTGTTGTTGAGCGTGACCTTGGGCGGGATGCGCAGCGCCACGGTCTGCCCGTCGCGCCTGCGCCGCAGGCTCCAGCGCTCGCCGAAGGCGCCATAGCCCAGGTAGAGGCAGCGATGCCCGGCCAACGCCGCCGGCTCGGCTGGCGTGCCATGCCGCGCCAGCCAGCCGGGTGCTGCCACCAGCCGGTAACGCACCGCGCGGATTGGCCGCGCCGCCAGCCCCGGCGCCAGTTCGCGCGCAATGCGGATGGCCACGTCCACGCCTTCTTCCACCAGGTCCACCAGGCGGTCCGCCAGCGTCAGTTGCAGGTCCAGCGCGGGAAAGCGGTCCAGCAGGGCCGGCAGCCGCGGCGCCAGCCAGGCCTGCCCGAACACCACTGGTGCGCTGACCCGCAGCACGCCGTGCGGCGCGCCGCCGTGGTCGCTGGCCAGCGTGCTGACTTCCTGCGCCGCGGCCACCATCCGGGCGCACGCGGCGTGCACGGCCTGTCCGAGCTCAGTCAGGGTGAAGGCGCGCGTGGTCCGTTGCAGCAGGCTCGCGCCGATGGCCGCTTCCAGCCGCGTCACATGGCGGCTGACGGCGGAGGGTGTCATGCCAAGCTCGCGGGCGGCGGCGGAGAAGCTACCGCATTCCACCACCCGGGCGAATACGGCCATGGCGTTGAGTTGCGCGACCGGCATGGGCTGGCTCTCGCATTTGTGATCACAGGTCAAATAGTAATTGCTTATCGGATGGATTGTTGACCTGAATGCACGATGGAACAATGACGTCCAAGCGTACGAAGCTCCGTAGGAGACATCCATGAATATCGATCGATCTGGCGCCGCCGTGGCTTCCCCGGCCGCCACCCCGGCCCCGCAGGCCACGGAACCCGCCCGGCGTGGCGGTGCCTGGCGCATGGTGGCCGCCATGGCCCTGTCGGGCACCATCGGCTGGTTCGTGGTGACCAGCGGGCAGTCGCCGCCGGACGTCGTGTTTTTTCGCTGCATCTTCGGCGGCGCCGCGCTGCTGGGCACGCTCGCCCTGCGGCGCGGCTGGCAGCCCATGCGCGCCCGCGACTGGGGCTGGCTGGCGCTGGGCGGCGTTACGCTGATCCTCAACTGGCTGGCCTTGTTCTCTGCCTATTCGTACAGCGGCATTTCGGTGTCCACGGTCGTCTATCACACCCAGCCCTTCTTCCTGCTGCTGCTGGCGGCGCTGTTCCAGCGCGAGGCCATCGCGCCCGGGCGGCTTGCCTGGCTGGTGCTGGCCTTTGGCGGCGTGGTGCTGATTACCGGGCTGGAGCACGGCGGTGCCACCGGCGGCATGCTGGCCGGGGTCGGGCTGGCGATGCTGGCGGCGCTGCTGTACGCCATCACCACCATGGCCACGCGCCGCCTCAAGGGGATTCCGGCAGGGCAGATCGCGGGCCTGCAGATGGCGATGGGGGTGGTCATGCTGTTCCCCCTGGCGCATCCGGCGGTCGAGACGTTCGGCGGGCGGACCTGGGGGGCATTGCTGGCGCTAGGCCTCGTGCATACGGGCGTGATGTACACGCTGCTGTATGGCGCCTTCCAGCGCCTCAACGTGCTGTCGATCGCCACGCTCTCGTTTGTCTATCCGCTGGTGGCCATCGTGATTGATGTGCTGGTGTTCGGGGTGGTGCTCACGCCGCTACAGCTCGCTGGCATGGCGCTGATCCTGTTGGCGGTGATCGGCAACCAGCTTGGCTGGAATCCGCTGCGGCGGGCGCGGGCGGGGGGCTGACCCGGCGGCGGATTGGAGGGGGCGCCCGGTTGACGCGGTGCCAGCGCCTGTCTGCCGTTTGCAGTATTATCGAACGATCGTACTTTTTTGGTCCCCAACATGTCCGCCACGCCAGCCAGCCAGACCATCCATTCCTTCGACCACGCGATCGCGCTGGAGCCGGCGGGAGGCAATCTTTTCCACGGCCGCACCACGCCGGCCTACTGGAACATGATCGGCCCCTTCGGTGGCATCACGGCGGCCACCTTGCTGCAAGCCGTGCTGCAGCATCCCGAGCGGCTGGGCGATCCGTCCGCGCTGACCGTCAACTTTGCCGGCCCGATCGTCGAAGGGCCGTTCGTGATCGAAGCGCGTCCGGTGCGCACCAACCGCAACACCCAGCACTGGACCATCGAGCTGCGCCAGGGCGATGAAGTGGCGACCACGGCCACTGCCTTCTTCGCCGTGCGCCGCGAGACCTGGAATTGCGGCGAGGCCGTGTTCCCGCAGGTGCCGCCGGCAAGCGATGTCGCCCCGATGGCCGGTTTCGCACCGGTGCGCTGGCTGGATGCGTATGAGTTGCGGCCGGTGCGCGGCGCCAAGCCGAATGTCGAGGCCGGCACCGAGAACCCGGACAGCGTGACCCAGTTCTGGCTGCGCGACGCGCCCGCGCGCACGCCGGATTTCGCCGCGATGGCGGCATGGTGCGACACCTTCTACCCGCGCATCTTCCTCAAGCGCGCCGGCTTCGTGCCGGCCGGCACGGTGTCGCTGACCACGTATTTCCATGCCGATGCCCCGGCCCTGGCCGCGCTGGGCAACAGCCACGTGCTGGGCAGCGCCCAGGCGCAGGTGTTCCGCCAGGGCTTCTTCGACCAGAGCGCGCAGATCTGGAGCCCGCAGGGAGAACTGCTCGCGACCTCGCACCAGATCGTCTACTACAAGCAGTAAGAGGCCATTCTGAAACAGCCTCTAGGCGAGTAAGCGCTCGCGCTGCTGGGTGTCGGGGGGGGCTAGGCCGCGGCGCGGGCCCGGGCTTCGTAGCGATGCACGGTGTTGCGCATCGCCCATAGCAGCACGACGCCGGGCACCGCCGCCACCACGGTGCTCAGGTAAAACGCCGACCAGCCGAAGGCCTCCACCAGGTAGCCCGAGCTGGGGCCAACATAGACGCGCCCGACCGAGGCCAGCGCCGAGAGCAGCGCGTACTGGGTGGCCGAGAACGAGCGGTTGCACAGCGTCATCAGCAGCGCCACGAAGGCCGCCGTGCCCATGCCGCCACAGAGGTTCTCCACGGCGATGGTGGCGCCCATGGTCCACAGGTGCGGCGGCGTCACCGCCAGGATCCAGTAGCCGAGGTTGGACACCCCCTGCAAGATGCCGAACAGCATCAGTGAGCGGTACAGGCCCAGGCGCACCATCAGCGTGCCGCCGAACAGCGCGCCCACAATGGTGGCGGCCAGCCCTAGCGTCTTGTTGACCAGGCCGACTTCACCGGCCGAAAAGCCCACGCCGCGGATCAGGAAGGTGGTGGACAGGCTGCCGGCAAACGCATCGCCCAGCTTGTAGAGCACGATCAGCAGCAGCAGCCACCAGGCGCCCGGGCGCGAGAAGAAGTCGCGCAGCGGGCCCAGGATGGCTTCTTCCATGGAGCGCGGCGTGCGCGCCGGCGATTCCGCCTCGGGCGCCCACAGCAGGCTGACGATGCCGATGCCCATCAACCCCGCCATCAGCAGGTACATCTGCTGCCAGCCCAGCACGCGGTCGGCCAGCCACAGTGCCAACCCGCCCGACACCAGCATCGCCAGCCGGTAGCCCAGCACCTTGACCGCCGCTCCCACGCCACGCTCCGGCGCGCGCAGCACGTCGGTGCTGTAGGCGTCGAACACGATGTCCTGCGAGGCCGACAAGAAGGCCACCAGCGTGGCCAGCGCCGCCAGTGTCCACAGCGCCTCGTGCGGCGGGCAGAAGGCCATGCCCGCGATGCCCAGCACCAGCCCGATCTGGGTCACCAGCAGCCAGCCGCGGCGCCGGCCCAGCAGCGGCGGCGTATAGCGGTCCATCAGCGGGGCCCACAGGAACTTGAAGATATAGGCCTGGCCCACTAGCGAGAAGAAGCCGATGGTCTTGATATCCAGCCCTTCCACCGTCATCCAGGCCTGCAATGTGCCGGAGGTGAGTGCCAGCGGCAGCCCGGACGCGAAGCCCAGCGTGAGCATGGCGCCGATGCGGCGATTGCGGAAAATGTCGAGATAGGCTTGAAAGGTCATGAATCAGGATGGCAAGCGGGGCAATCGGGGCAAATCGGAGCAATCAGGCCGGGCAAGGCGCCGTGTATTATTGCATTACCGTCAGCGCCGCCCCGATGCGCGGGATATGCGGGGCCTGGACCGTGTCCTGGCCGCGTCAACCCTTGCTCACCCTGCTTGCCGAAAACCGCATCCAAGGAATCGTCCATGTCCGATCGCCAGCGTTGTCAGTACCGCCACCGGCGGGCCGGGATTGCGTTGCCACGTCGACTGGCCGCGCTGGCGCTGGCGGCCAGCGCCGCGTTGAGCATGAGTGCGGTCCAGGCCCAGGGCCAGGCCCAGCCGCAGGACGCTGAAGATGGCATCCGCGTGCAACGCGGCGGCGCGTCCATCCGCCAGATCGTGCCGGTCGAGGTCATCGAGCAGCAGGCCTCGCAGGAGTACGAGCAACTCAAGGAAGAGGCGCAGGCCAAGAAGACACTGGTTGGCGACAACAACCCGCAACTGGTGCGCCTGCGCGCCATCGCCAAGCGTATCCTGCCGCAGACCCCGCGCTGGAATGAGCGCGCGAAGCAATGGAAGTGGGAAGTCAACCTCATCAACTCCAAGCAGGTCAATGCGTTCTGCATGCCCGGCGGCAAGATCGCCTTCTACTCTGGCCTGCTCGACCAGCTCAAGCTGACCGATGACGAAGTCGCCATGGTGATGGGGCACGAAATCGCCCATGCGCTGCAAGAGCATGCGCGCGAGCGGGCGGCCAAGTCCGAGATCACCAACCTGGGCGCCAACGTGATCTCGCAACTGTTCGGTTTCGGCAACCTCGGCAATATGGCACTTGGCACCGGCGCGCAGTTGCTCACGCTGCGGTTTTCGCGCTCGGACGAGACCGAGGCCGACCTGGTCGGCATGGACATCGCCGCGCGTGCCGGCTACGACCCGCGCGCCGCCGTGTCGCTGTGGCAAAAGATGGGGGCGGTCTCGCAATCTTCGGCGCAGTCGGGCTCGGAGTTCCTCTCCACCCATCCATCGGGCCGCACCCGCATCGCCGAGCTGGAGAAGCACCTGCCCGAGGTGTTGCCGCTCTACGCGCGCGCGATCGATTCCAGCGTTGGCAAGTTGCCGGCCTATCGGGCCAATATGGCCAACCTGAGCGGCGCGCCGGTCGACAGCGGCGACGACGACCGGCAAAAGCCACTAAAAAAGTAAAGACGCCTGAGAGGCGCTCTTTATGGCGGATCCTGTACGATAAATACATCGAACCGGGGCAATGAGGAGAAGACCATGAAGCGTTGGATGCGATTCAGTCTGATGGCCGGCGCGTTGCTGGCGGGCGGCAGTGCGCAGGCGGCCGACCAGCTGCTGAGCATGCCGATCGACAAGGCGCTGGCCACACCGGGGGCCAAGGAGCGCGTGGACCCGTCGATCAGGCTGCTGTTCGGTTTCAACAAGCTGCCGGGCACCCAGGACGGCCAGTCTTTCAAGACGGTCAAGCGCATGCGCCGGCCTATTGACAACAGCCGCTCCACCGGCGGCCCGCCGCCGCCGGCCGACGACGAGTTGTGCGCCACCCTCTTCGTGCAGGCGGTGCAGGAGTTGCAGCAGTGCGCGACCAAGGAAGGCGGCAGCGCCGTGGTCGATATCCGCAGCAACTGGAAGGACGACGAGACCGCCAGCGACAGCACCTACGTCTGCGCCAAAGGCAGCGCCTACCTTGGCGTTGCGCTCAAGGGCGTCGTGGTCAAGGCCGGGATCTGACCGACGGGATTTCCCGGGGCGAAAAAAAGCCGGCGAAACCATCGCCGGCTTTTTTCATTCGTGCGGCTGGTGCCGCCGCACTAGCGCTTAAGCGTGTCAGGCGCTCAGGCCAGTCGCCTCGTCCGCGCCGACATGCACGTTCATGCATTGCACCGCGGCGCCGGCAGCGCCCTTGCCCAGGTTGTCCAGGCGCGCCATCAGCACGATGCGCTCGGCCGAGCCGAACACGAACAGGTCCACGCGGTTGGTGTCGTTGCTGGCCTGCACGTCGAAGAAGCCGCCGTCCAGGTTGGCCTCGTCGCCCACCGGCATCACGCGCACGAACTGCTCGCCTTCGTAGTGCTTGCGGTACAGATCGGCGATCTGTTCCGGCGTGACCTTGCGCGCCAGGCGATCCGGGTACACCGGCACCGTCACGGCGAGGCCCTTGAGGAAGTTGCCGACGATCGGGTTGAAGATCGGCGCCTGCGCCAGGCCGGCCTGCACGCGCATCTCCGGCAGATGCTTGTGCGCGAGGCCGAGCGAGTAGGGGCGCGGGCTGTCCAGCTTCGGGTTACCGCCGGCTTGGAACTCGGCAATCATCTGCTTGCCCCCACCGCTGTAGCCGGTCAGCGAGAACGCGGAGACCGGGTAGTCGGCCTGCATCACGCCGGCTTCCACCAGCGGGCGCACCGCCATCAGGAAGGCGCTGGCGTGGCAGCCCGGCACTGCAATGCGCTTGCTGGTGCGGATCTTCTCGCGCTGGCCGCGCGTGAGTTCCGGCAGGCCGTAGGCCCAGCTGTCGGTGGTGCGGAACGCCGTGCTGGCGTCGATCACGCAGGTATTGGGATTGGTCACCAGCGCCACGGCCTCGCGGGAGGCAACGTCGGGCAGGCACAGGAAAGCGACGTCGGCAGCATTCAGAAAGCGTGCTCGTTCGGCCGGGTCCTTGCGCTTGTCATCGGCGATACGCAGCAGTTCCACATCGGAACGGCCGGAGAGATAGTCGAGCAACCGGAGACCGGTGGTGCCTTCCTGACCATCTACGAACACTTTGAAAACCATGGCGGACTCACTCGGAAATACGAAGGGTCCCATGCCGGAATCGGATGGGAACCAGCATTGTAACTACGTTGGGGGGAACTGGTGCAGGACACGCGCGACGTGCCCAATACGTACAAGGGCGAAACGGCCATCGTTCCCGCGGTCTCGGGAGGCCTTTTTGTCCGGCGTGCGGGGAAATCGTGACCGGCAAGACCAAGCCGCCGCTGGCGCTGGTCAAGCTGCTCAAGGTGCTGGAGCGGCACCCGGAGCTGCTCGAAGAGGTGCGCTCGGCGTAGCCGGCGCGCCCTCGGCCTTACCTGTTACAGCGGGAAGTCGTAGTCGATCGACAGCGGCGCGTGATCGCTGAATTTCTCGTCCTTGTAGATCGAGGTGGCGCGCGCGGTCTCGGCGATCTTCGCTGTGGCCAGGTGGTAATCGATGCGCCACCCGACGTTCTTCGCATAGGCCTGGCCGCGGTTGCTCCACCAGGTGTACTGCTCGGGGCGCGGGTCCAGCTTGCGGAACACGTCCACATAGCCGTGCACATCGAACAGCTCGCCGATCCAGCTGCGCTCCTCCGGCAGGAAACCCGAGTTCTTCAGGTTGCCCTTCCAGTTCTTGATGTCGATTTCCTTGTGGGCGATGTTGACGTCGCCGCACAGCACGATCTCGCGCCCGCTGGCCTTGAGCTGCAGCAGATGGGGCAGGAAGGCCTCCATGAAGCGGAACTTCGCCTGCTGGCGTTCTTCCCCACTGGAGCCGGAGGGCACATAGACCGAGATTACGGCGAGGTGCGGATACTGCACCTCGACATAGCGGCCTTCGTTATCGAACTCGTCGATGCCGAAACCGGTGATCACGCGCTCCGGCTTGTGGCGCGTGTAAAGGCCGACACCGCTATAGCCTTTTTTCTCCGCATAATGGAAGTAGCCGTGGTAGCCGTGTGGCGCCAGGAACGCTTCCGTCATGTCGGCAGCCTGTGCCTTGAGCTCCTGGACGCAGACCATATCGGCGTCCTGCTTGCCCATCCATTCGAAAAAGCCTTTCTTGGCCGCGGAGCGGATGCCGTTGAGGTTGGCGCTGATAATCCGTAACATCTCGGGAAATTTTGAAATCAGAGAGAAAAGATGACGCAGCAGACGACGCCGCAGCCCGGCGCTGGCGACCTGAGCCAGACCTTCATCCGCTTCGCGCTCGACGCTGGCGTACTGTCCTTCGGCGAATTCGTGACCAAAGCGGGCCGCAAGTCGCCGTACTTCTTCAATGCAGGCCTGTTCAACCAGGGTGCGATGCTGGGCCAGGTGGCGCAATTCTATGCGAAAACCCTGCTCGCATCCGGATTGGAGTTCGACGTGCTGTTCGGGCCGGCCTACAAAGGCATTACGCTGGCGTCCGCCACCGCCGTGGCGCTGGCCGGGCTCGGACGTGACGTCGGCTTCGCCTACAACCGCAAGGAAGCCAAGGATCACGGCGAGGGCGGCACGCTGGTGGGCGCCAAGCTGCAGGGCAAGGTCGTGATCATCGACGACGTGATCTCGGCCGGCACCTCGGTGCGCGAGTCGATGGCGATGATCCGCGCGGCTGGCGCGGAGCCGGCCGCGGTGCTGATCGCGCTCGACCGCATGGAAAAGAGTGGCACCGCCGATCAGGTCGGCACGCATTCTGCAGTGCAGGATGTGCAGCGCGAATATGGCGTGCCGGTGATCTCCATCGCCAGCCTGAAGGACCTGCTGGCTTACCTGGACGCATCGCAGGATCCCGCGCTGGGCGGCTCGCGCGAGGCAGTGGCTGCCTATCGGCAGCGCTACGGCGTATAGTCTGGGATCTGTTGCCTGCTGCTTGCAACGCTTTGTCGCAATGCAGCAGATAGCAGGGAACCGCGCACGAAAATCGCCGGTCTGACTGATCTCGCTGGCCGGCCCCCCGGGGACGCCAGCGATTCGCCTTGCCGCCCGGCAAGGCGGCGCAGCATCTCTTCAGGAGGTTGGCTGGCGATGGACATCAAGACGATCCGCGAGCAGGCATTCGCCATGCCGCTTACCAATCCGGCCTATCCGATGGGGCCATACCGCTTCATCCATCGCGAATTCTTCATCATTTCCTACCGTACGGATCCCGAGCTGTTGCGCGCGGTGGTGCCGGAACCCCTGGAGATCACCGACGCGGTGGTCAACTACGAATTCATCCGCATGCCGGACTCCACCGGGTTTGGCGATTACACCGAATCGGGCCAGGTGATTCCCGTCACCTACCAGGGCAAGCCCGGCAACTACACCCACGCCATGTACCTCGACGACCATCCGCCACTGGCGGGCGGGCGCGAGCTATGGGGCTTTCCGAAGAAGCTGGCCAGCCCCGCACTGGCGGTCCACACCGATACGCTGGTCGGTACGCTCGACTATGGCCCGGTGCGCGTCGCCACCGGCACCATGGGCTACAAGCACCGCGAACTCGACAAGGATGCGCTGGGCCTGGCGCTTGCGAGCACGCCCAACTACCTGCTCAAGATCATTCCGCACGTGGACGGCTCCGCGCGCATCTGCGAGCTGGTCTGCTACTTCCTGAAAGACGTGCAGATGAAAGGTGCGTGGACCGGGCCCGCGGCGCTGTCGCTGTCGCCCCATGCGCTCGCGCCGGTGGCTGGCCTCCCGGTGCTGGAAGTCCTCGGCGCCAAGCATTACGTTGCCGACCTCACTCTAGGGCTGGGCGAGGTGGTGTTCGACTACCTGGCCTGAGCGGCCAGGCATCCAACGATTTCCAACGGTTTCCATCGGTCCCGGCCCCTCCGGCCGGCCCGGCTAACCTGAATCATCCAGACAGGAGAAACGTCCATGAAGCTCCAAGGAAAATCCGCCATCGTGACCGGCGCTGCCAGCGGCATCGGCCGCGCCATTGCTGACCTGCTGGCCAAGGAAGGCGCGGCGGTCGCCATCGCCGACCTGAATCTCGAGGCCGCGCAGAAAGCTGCCGCCGATATCGAAGCTGCCGGTGGGCGCGCCATCGCCGTGGCGATGGACGTGACCAACGAGGACGCGGTCAACAGCGCTACCGAGGAGGTGGCCAAGGCGTTCGGTGGCATCGACATCCTGATCTCCAACGCCGGCATCCAGATCGTCAACCCGATCCAGAACTACGCCTTCTCCGACTGGAAGAAGATGCAGGCCATCCACGTCGATGGCGCCTTCCTCACCACCAAGGCCGCACTCCAGCATATGTACAAGGACAAGCGCGGCGGCACCGTGATCTACATGGGTTCGGTGCATTCGCACGAGGCCTCGCCACTGAAGTCCGCATACGTTGCCGCCAAGCACGCGCTGCTTGGCCTGGCGCGCGTGCTGGCCAAGGAAGGGGCGGAGTACAACGTGCGCTCGCACGTGATCTGTCCGGGTTTCGTGCGCACGCCGCTGGTCGACAAGCAGATTCCGGAACAAGCCAAGGAGCTTGGCATCAGCGAAGAAGAGGTGATTCGCCGCGTCATGCTGGGCGGCACCGTGGACGGCGTCTTCACCACCGTGGACGACGTGGCGCAGACCGCGCTGTTCCTGTGCGCCTTCCCGTCGGCGGCGCTGACCGGGCAGTCCTTTATCGTGAGCCACGGCTGGTACATGCAGTAAGCGACAAGAAAAGCGGCCGGGCGGCGGTATAGCCGCCCGGCCGGCATGACCGCATGCACGGTCGGAAAGCAAAGTCATCAAGGAGGGGTTCGTGGCAGGTGGACGTCGGCAGAAGCTGGATAAAGTGGCACAGGAAAACACAGTGGCACAGAGAAAGGGCACGCCGAAGCAGGCTGTAAAAAGCGCCGCGGCGGCCGTGGTAGCGAACCCGGCGGCGCCCACGCTAAAACGCGAGGCGCCAAAGCCCGAAGCGCTACGAGAGCCGGAGCCCAACCTCCTGCCTCCCGGCGGCTGCGCGCCGCCGGACCTCGCGCCCGAGGGCGCCGGCCGCACGCGGCCGGTTCACCATGAATACACGGTCAGGGCCTTAGTGCTGCAGGGCGGTGGCGCGCTCGGCTCGTATCAGGCGGGCGTGTACCAGGGGCTGGCGGAGGCGGGCATCCAGCCTAACTGGGTGGCCGGGATTTCAATCGGCGCGCTGAACGCAGCCGTGATCGCGGGCAATGCGCCTGAGCGCAGGGTCGAGCAGTTGCGTGCATTCTGGGACTACATCTGCCAGCAGCCCTGGCTGCCCAGCCTGCTGCCCTACGAGGTGGCGGCACAGGGCGCCGCGCACTGGCCCGATCCGCTGCGCATCTGGTTCGACGGCATCGAGGCCGCGCGTGCCATCTTCGAGGGGCAGCGGGGCTTCTTCCAGCCGCGTCCGTGGCCCAGCCTGGTGGAGCGCCAGTGCGGCCCCGCCAATGCCAGCTATTACGATACAAGCCCGCTCAAGGCCACGCTGGAGCGCTTTGCCGATTTTGACCGCATCAACTCGCAACATAACGAGATGCGCGTGTCGGTGGGCGCGGTGAATGTGCGGACCGGCAATTTCGCTTATTTCGACAACACCCGACGCAAGCTGCGCGCCGAGCATTTCATGGCCTCCGGCGCTTTGCCGCCCGGCTTTCCCGCAGTGGAGATCGATGGCGAGTTTTATTGGGATGGCGGCCTGGTGTCCAACACGCCGCTGTCGGAGGTGCTGACCGCCCAGCCCCGGCGCGACGCGCTGATCTTCCAGGTGGACCTGTGGAGCGCGCGGGGCAAGCTGCCGCACAACCTGCTGGACGTGGCCGAGCGGCAGAAAGACATCCAGTACTCCAGCCGCACGCGCACCATCACGGATTACATGAGCGAGCAGCAGAACTACCGCCGCATGCTGAGCGAGGTGATGGCGCTGGTGCCGCAGGGGCAGCGTGACAACGACTGGTACCGCAAGGCGGCGGAGTATGCATGCGATGCGCGCCGCAACGTGATCCAGCTGATCTATCGCGACAAGACGTTTGAGGGCAACGCCAAGGATTATCAGTTTGGCTTGCTGACGATGAACGAGCACTGGACAAGCGGGCTGGACGACATCCGGGAAACGCTGAAGCATCCGGAGTGGCTGGCCATGCCGACGCACGAGAAGCCGTTTGTCACGCACGACATCCATCGCGGCAACGGGCATGCCTGACCCAAAGCGAAGGGGCCGGCCTGGCCTGGTCCCTTCGCGTTGCCCTTGTGCCTCAGACCACCTTCAGCTTCGCCAGGGCCGGCTTTCCCGGCGGATACGCCGGCTTCAATTTCTCGAACACCGCCATCAGGATCTCCGCCACCATCAGGTTCCGGTGCATCTTCGAATTCGCGGGCACGATATACCACGGCGCTTCCGGCGTGCTGGTCGCGGCAATGGCGGCCTCATAGGCGGTCTCGTAATTTTTCCAGTACTGCCGCTCCTCCAGATCCTTCGGGTCGAACTTCCACTGCTTCTGCGGATCCGCCAGCCGTGCTTCCAGCCGGGCCTTCTGCTCGTCCTTGGAAATATGCAGGAAGCACTTGACGATGGTGGTGCCGGTTTCCAGCAGCATCGTCTCGAATGCCCGTAGCTGCTTGTAGCGGCGCTCGCATTCGGCTTCGTCGATCCACTCGTGCACTCGCGTGATCAGCACGTCTTCGTAGTGGCTGCGGTTGAAGACCACGATCTCGCCGGCGCGCGGCACCTGGGCATGGATGCGCCACAGGTAGTCGTGCGCGAGTTCTTCGGCGGTGGGGGATTTGAAGCTGACGACGCGGATGCCGAGCGGGTCGAAGCTGCGAAAGACGCCGCGCACGGTGCCATCCTTGCCGCTGGTGTCCATGCCTTGCAGCACGATCAGCAGCTTGCGCTGGTGCTCGGCATAGAAGATGTCCTGCTGCGCGTCGAGCTGGGTGCTCAGTTCGATGAGGCGGGCCTGGTCGGCGACCTTTTCGCCGCTGGAGAATGGCTTGGCGTCGGGGTTGAAGTCGGCCAGGCTGAAGTTCTTGCCCGAGGTGATGCGGAAATCGGCGAGCGGCATTGGCACTCCATAGAGGGCGCGGCCGTGGCTGGCCGCAAGCCGCTATGGTCAGGCAGGCAGCCGGTCCAGGTCAATGCTGCCTTCGAACACCGTGGTGGCGGGGCCGGTCATGCGTACCGACTCGCCTTCGCCGTCCCAGGCAATCGTCAGGTCGCCGCCATGGGTGTGCACCAGCACCGGCGAGTCCAGCAGGCCGCGGCGAATGCCGGCGACGACCGCCGCGCATGCGCCCGTGCCGCAGGCCAGGGTTTCGCCGGCCCCGCGCTCGAACACGCGCAGGCGAATCGTGTGGCGCTCCACCACCTGCATGAAGCCGGCGTTGACGCGGTTGGGGAAGCTCGCGTGATGCTCGATGATGGGGCCGTCCTGCAGCACCGGGAACGCCTCGGTGTTGTCCACCACCTGCACCGCGTGGGGGTTGCCCATCGACACTGCCGAAATCCACCCAGTGCGGCCGTTCACTTCCAGTCCGTACAGCGTATCGCGGCCTTCGGCCTTGGTCGGCAGGCCTTCAGGGCGGAACGGCACGCGGGCGGATTCGAGTTCCGGCGCGCCCATGTCGACCGTGACCTGGCCGTCGTCCTGCAGCGTCAAGGTGATCACGCCGTTCATCACCTGCACGCGCACCGAGCGCTTGTCGGTCAGGCCGTGGTCGGTGACGAAGCGCACGAAGCAGCGCGCGCCATTGCCGCAGTGCTCCACTTCGCCGCCGTCGGCGTTGAAGATGCGGTAGCGGAAGTCGACGTCGTCCCGGGTGGGTTTCTCGACCACCAGGATCTGGTCGGCGCCCACGCCGAAATGCCGGCTGGCGAGCGCGCGCCACTGCGCCGGGGTCAGGTTCAGGGTCTGGTGGATGCCGTCAAGCACGACGAAGTCGTTGCCGGCGCCGTGCATCTTGGTGAACTGAAGTTTCATAGTGCGATTGTAGTCGGGCCGTCCGGCGCTTGCTGGTGGCGTGTCGAGGGTGGCGCGGGCTGCATGTCTGGCTGGCGATGCCGCCGCCGCGCCCACGTGGTCAGTAGTTTTCGCGCTCGCCGTCGGGGCGGTGCTTGAAGCGCTTGTGCACCCAGTAATACTCAGTCACGCGGGGGCGGATGCAGTCTTCGAAGAAGGCATTCATGCGCCGGGTGTCCTCGGTCACGCTGTCGCCGGGGTAGTTTTCCCAAGCTGGCAGGATACGCAGCACATAGCCCTGGTAATCGGGCAGCATCTCGGTATAGATCGGCACAACCTTGGCCCCCGTCAGCCGCGCCAGGCGTGATACCGAGGTCAGGGTCAGGGCCTCCACGCCAAAGAACGGGATGTACTCGGAGTCGCGCTCGCCAAAGTCCATATCAGCGATCAGCTGCAGGGCCTCGCCCTTGCGCAGGCAGCGGATGATGTCGCGCGCGCTGTCGTTGCGGGCAATCATCTTGGCGCCGAAGCGGCCGCGCGCGTGCTTGAGGAACCCGTCGAACAGGTCGTTCTTCTGCTTGGTGTAGAGCGAGGCGCCGGAGCGTTTGACGTGCTCGCGCAGGTGGATGGTGAGGCGGATCGCGCCCGCTTCGACGCCAGAGAGATGCAGCGTGACGAGGATGTGGGGCGTGCCGTCCAGCGCCACCAGGCCGGCCTGGTCGTCGATCTGGACCCAGCGGCGCATCTGCGCCTCGCTGCCGGTCCAGAAGATGCCGCGCTCGGCAAAGCTGCGAAAGACGGTGCGAAAGGTCTGCCGTGAGAGCGTTTCGATTTCGGCGTCGGTGCGCTCGGGAAAGCACAGGCGCAGGTTGGTCTGCACCACGCGGCGCCGGCTGCTGGGAATGAGGTAGAGCAGGCTGCCCAGGCCTTCGCCGAAGCGTGCCACGAGCGGATAGGGGAGCTTGCCCAGCACGGTCAAGAGGCCGATGCCAAGCCAGGTAAAAATACGGCTCATCTTTGGTCGTTGGAGAGAGAGGCGGGTGCCGGTGCCGGCACCTCCAGGGGGTTGCGCGAGGCGTCGGCCGCCGGGGCGCGAGGTGGCTCCGCGGGCGGCAGCTGCGCGCCGCCTGGGTGCTTGTAGCGGTTGTAGCCCCACAGGTACTGCGTCGGGCATGCCTTCACCAGCTTCTCGACGGCCGCGTTGATCACCGCGACGGCTTCTGCCTGGTCGTCAGGCAGCGGGTCCTTGATGACCTGCATATGGCCGAGGAAGCCGGCGCCACGCGGCAGGCGTTCGGCGAAGATCACCGCGATGGGCGCGCCCGTGAGTTGCTGCAGGCGCTGCACCAGCGTCATGGTGTAGGCCGGCTTGCCAAAAAACGGCGCCCAGGCGCCTTCGCCGCCGGTCGGGACCTGGTCGGGCAGGATGCCGATGGCCTCGCCTCGCTTGAGTGCCTTGACCAGCATGCGCACGCCGCGCGGCTGCGCCGGCGCCATGGCCAGGTTAGGGCGCGTGCGCATCTTGACGATCCAGTCGCGCAGCCAGGCCTGGTGTGGCGGCTTGTACAAGGCCGTGACCGGATGCCGCAGGGCAAATGCCTGCGGAAGCACTTCGAAGCAGCCAAGATGCGGCACCAGGATGATCAGCCCGCGGCCCTGTGCCATCAGCTTGTCGAGTTCCGGCCAGAGCCGGTCGGCAAAGCTGTACATGCGCGCGTCGGGATGGCGCCGGCTCCAGAAATAGGGCATTTCCAGGATCATGCGGCCGGTCGAGCGGGCCGCCTGCGCCACCATCGCGTCGCTGGCGTCGGGGTAGGCATGGCGAAGGTTTTCCCTGAGCCGCGTGCCATAACGTCCCGGCAGGCGTGCCGCCAGCAATCCGAGCGTACCGCCGATGGCGTGCAGCCAGGAGAGCGGCAAGCGGGAAATCAGCCAGAACAGAAAGGTCATCGGATTGCGATAGCGGCCCGGCGGGCCGGGTAGGTCATTAATGTTTTGCCGGGCGCTGCCGTTAGTGGGGCGATCAAAATGATTCTGGTGTTGTTACGGGGCCCACCGTACGGCTTGCACTGCCTGCAGGCTCGCGCCAGGCCGGAATCGCGTCGCTTAACGGGTGGCGCGGCCTGGCCGCGACAGCGTCCGGTATTGGCAGGTGTGCCAGATAACCGGGGCGCTGCAGCGTAGCTTGCAGGCGCGTATAATAGCGCGTATCGCCGAGTTAACTGACAACTTGCGGGGCGATACCGTTCTACCGGAACGGCATGAAAATACCGCTAAAGCGTCGCCGCCCGGGCTTAGAGGTTGGCGCGCAATAGCCAAACCTGGAGAAAAGTTCGTGGCAAACGACTTCTTGTTCACTTCGGAATCCGTCTCCGAAGGCCATCCCGATAAGGTCGCCGACCAAATTTCCGATGCTGTCCTCGACGCCATCCTGGCTCAGGACAAGTACGCGCGCGTGGCCGCTGAAACGCTGTGCAACACCGGCCTGGTTGTCCTGGCCGGGGAAATCACCACGACCGCCAACGTCGATTACATCCAAGTTGCGCGCGACACCATCAAGCGCATCGGCTACGACAACACCGAATACGGCATCGACTACAAGGGCTGTGCAGTGCTGGTCGCTTACGACAAGCAATCGCCTGACATCGCCCAGGGCGTGGACCGCGCCTCCGACGACTACCTGAACCAGGGTGCCGGCGACCAGGGCCTGATGTTTGGCTACGCCTGCGATGAAACGCCGGAGCTGATGCCCTTCCCGATCTATTATTCGCACCGCCTGGTCGAGCGCCAGTCGCAACTACGCCGCGATGGCCGCCTGCCCTGGCTGCGTCCCGACGCCAAGTCGCAGGTGACCGTGCGTTACGTCGACGGCCGCCCGCACAGCGTGGATACCGTGGTGCTGTCGACCCAGCACTCGCCGGATATCAGCCAGGCGCAGATCCGTGAAGCCGTGATCGAGGAAATCATCAAGCCGGTGCTGCCAGCCGAGATGCTCAAGGACACCAAGTACCTGGTGAACCCGACCGGCCGCTTCGTCATCGGCGGCCCGCAGGGCGATTGCGGCCTGACCGGCCGCAAGATCATCGTCGACACCTACGGCGGCGCTTCGCCCCACGGTGGCGGTGCTTTCTCGGGCAAGGATCCGTCCAAGGTCGACCGCTCGGCAGCCTACGCTGCCCGCTATGTCGCCAAGAACGTGGTCGCCGCCGGCCTGGCGCGCCAGTGCCAGGTGCAGGTCAGCTACGCCATCGGCGTGGCCCGCCCGATCAATGTGACGGTGTACACCGAAGGCACGGGCAAGATCTCCGACGAGGCGATCGCCGCGCTGGTGCAAGACCACTTCGACCTGCGCCCGAAGGGCATCGTGCAGATGCTTGACCTGCTGCGCCCGATCTACGASAAGACCGCKGCCTACGGCCACTTYGGCCGYGAAGAGCCSGAATTCTCGTGGGAAGCMACCGACAAGGTCGCGCTGCTGCGCGCTGCTGCCGGCCTGTAAGGCTGCTGCGAACCTCGCATCGGAAAGACCGCCTTCGGGCGGTTTTTTTTCGCGTCAGCGATGGCGTTCCTGGCTTGCCGCCGCCTTGTCCTGCATCAACCGGGGTAAGGCGGGGCGTGGCGCCCCATGGCCGCGAGGGTAGAATCGCGGGATGGCAAGGCGGCCCGGCGAGTGGCGCTTTGTTCGCCTGCCGCGGCGCGCGCATGCGCGCTCAAGACCGCCGGAGCCCGCATACCGAGGATGCCCATGTCACTTGATTCGACCCTTACCCCTTCCACGCCCACCCCCACCTCCGCCACTGCGGCCGGGGCAGCCGCGCCCGCGTTCAACCTGATCCGGCCCCAGCCCTATACCGAGTGGGCCCCGCAACTCGATGCCGGCACCAAGGCGGGGTTGCGCCGCGAGCTGGAGCAGGGCGCCGTGCTGTTCTTTCCCCAGCTTCGCTTCCAGTTCGAGCCCGGCGAGGAGCGTTTCCTGGACAGCCGCTGGTCGGACGGCAAGTCAAAGAACATCAACCTGCGCGCCAACGACCAGGCCGTGCGCGGCGCGACGGGCGGCGAGCAGGACCTGAAAGACCTGTACGTGCTGATTCGCCGCTATGCCGAGTACAGCGAGAAGCTGGTGCTCAGCCTGTTCCCGGAATATGGCCCGCATATGGTGCGCGCCGGCACCTCGCTGCGCCCGAGCGAGATCGCCGGACGGCCGGTGAGCTGGCGCAAGGACGACACGCGGCTGCACGTGGACGCCTTCCCGTCCAACCCGATGCTGGGCCAGCGGCTGCTGCGCGTGTTCCACAACATTGACCCGCAGGCGCCGCGCGTGTGGCGTGTGGGCGAGCCGTTTGGCGATTTCGCCAAGCGTTTCGTGCCGAAGACCAAGGGCATGTGGCCGGGGCAGGCGCGGGTGATGGAGATGCTGCATATCACCAAGCGCCGGCGCTCGGAGTATGACCATCGGATGCTGCAGCTGCACGATCTTGCGAAGGCCGACCTGGAGTACCAGGCCAATGTGCCGCAGCAGGAATTTCAGTTCCCGCCGGGGTCGACCTGGATTGTATTCAGCGACCAGGTGCTGCATGCGGCGATGCGGGGCCGGGCCATGATGGAGCAGACCTACTACCTGTCGCCGAAGGCGATTTCAGACCATACGCATTCGCCGGAAGCCGTGTTGGCGCGGATGCTGGGGCGGCCAATGGTGGTTGGCTGAGGTTTGGTTTGAGCCGCAGGGCGGGTGGTCGTTACGCCAGCGGGCTGGAAAACACCACGGGCTTTGCTTTGCGTGGCTCCTGGCTAAGCCACCCCTCTCCCCGGCCCTCTCCCCCTGAGGGAAGAGGGAGAGACAGCCGTCGTCATGGCGCGCAGCGTTGGCCCGTTCGGCGGCTTCGATCAACGCCGCAGGCTTTCCTTGTCATTCAGCGCATCAACAGCTTGATCATCGTTTCAAAGCGCTTGCCATAGGGTGGCTTCAGCAGCCCGGCGCCATTGATGCCGGATTGGCGGAAGATCGGCTTGAGCTTGGAGAAGGTCTCAAAGCCCGCCTGGCCGTGATATGCGCCCATGCCGCTGGAGCCCACGCCGCCGAAGGGGAGGTCTTCCTGGGCGATATGCAGCAGCGTTTCGTTGATGCTGACGCCGCCTGCCACGGTTTGCGCCATGACGTGGTCGATCGTGCGGCCGTCTTTCTCGAACAGGTAGAGCGCCAGCGGGCGTGGGCGGGCGTTGATGTAGTCAATGGCCTCTTCCAGCGTGCGGTAGGTCACCAGCGGTAGCACCGGGCCGAAGATTTCCTCGCGCATCACGGTGGCGTCGGCGGGGACATCCAGCAACAGCACCGGCGCGAGGCGGCGGCGCTCCGGGTCCGAGGGCAGCTGTGACAGCGGCACCACGCGGGCCCCGGCCCGGGCGGCATCGCTCACCAGGCCGTCCAGCCGCGCGAAGTGCCTCGGGCTGATGACGGTGGTGTAGTCGGGGTTGCCCGCATGGCCCGGCTGGCCCGGCAGGTCCGGATAGAGGCGGGCGGCGCAGGCGCGGGCGGCTTCGACGAAGGGCTCGCGAAGGGCCTCCGGCAACAGCACATAGTCCGGCGCGATGCAGGTCTGGCCGGCGTTGAGCAGCTTGCCCACCAGGATGCGTTCGACTGCGCGCTCCAGGTCGGCGCCGGGACCGACAATGGCCGGCGATTTGCCGCCCAGTTCCAGCGTGACCGGCGTGAGATTGGCGGCCGCCGCACGCATCACATGGTGGCCGACCTGGGTTGAGCCGGTAAACAGCAGGTGGTCGAAGGGCAGGGCGGAAAAGGCGCTCGCCACTTGCGCGTCGCCATTGATCACCGTGACCTCGTCGGCGGCGAAAGCCTGTTGCGCCAGGCGCGCGAACAGCGCGGCGAAGCGCGGCGTGTACTCGGAGAGCTTGGCCATGGCGCGGTTGCCCGCGACCAGTGCGCCCACCAGCGGGCCCACGGTCAGGTAGAGCGGGTAATTCCACGGCACCACGATGCCGATCACGCCCAGCGGCTGCGGCATCAGCCGCGACGTGGCGGGCTTGAACCACAGCCCGGTGCGCACCCGCCGCACCCGCATCCAGCGCTTGCCATGACGCAGTGCATCGTCGATCCCGGCCACGCTGGGAAAGGCCTCGAGCAGCGCGGTTTCCTGGCGGGGGCGGTTGCCGAAATCGGCGCTGATGGCTTGCGAGATCTCGTCCATGTGCCCCGTCACCAGCTTGCGCAGGCGCCGCAGCCGGTCGGCGCGCACGGCCCAGGCCGGGGCCTGGTCGCGGCGCGAGGCGGCGCGCATGGCGTCGAATACGGATGACATCTCGGGCACTTCTCTCATGTCGCGCTCTCCTTGGGGTCGTGCGCTGCCCTCGGCGCGCGCGGCGTTTAGATCCCCGCACCATATGCCAAGCGGCGCCGCCTGACAATGGAGGCCGGCCACTAGCCGCGTGCTTCAAACAACCGTATACACCGGCCCGCCTTCGTCCTTTCCAGTGCCCTGGCAAAGCCCTACACTGATTTCGCGGCATGCTTTCGGCGTGCCAGCCAGACCGGGTTGACCGGCATGCGCGGCCTGCCGAAGCGTTCGGCGCAACCCCGGCACACTGACCTCGGACCAGGCGGGGAGACGGATGGAAACCACCTTTGACTATCTCGTCGTTGGCGGCGGTTCGGCGGGGTGTGCCCTGGCCGGGCGTCTGGCCGACAGCGGCAGCGACAGCGTGGCGGTGCTCGAGACCGGCGGCCACGATCACCATGTGCTGGTGTCGACGCCGGCGGGCTGCGCGGCCATGCTGCCGCGTGCCGGCAGCCATAATTACGGCTACCGCACCGTTGCGCAGCCCGGGCTGAACGGGCGCCGTGGCTACCAGCCGCGCGGGCGCGGCCTGGGGGGCAGTTCCTCGCTCAATGCCATGATCTACACGCGGGGCACGCCGGCGGACTACGACCGCTGGGCTTCGGCCGGCTGCGACGGCTGGGCCTGGGACGATGTGCTGCCCTATTTCCGCCGGGCCGAATGCAATGAGCGCGTGGCCGGACGCGATGACGATCCCTGGCACGGCGGCAGCGGCCCGCTCCATGTGTCGGACCTGCGCACGCCCAATCCCTTTGGCCAGCGCTTTATCGAGGCGGCCCAGCAGGCCGGCTATCGCCGCAACGACGACTTCAACGGCGTGGACCAGGAGGGCGCTGGCTGGTACCAGGTGACCCAGCATGGCGGCGAGCGCTGGAATGCCGCGCGCGCCTACCTGCACCGCGGCGACGCCGCCGACCGTGCCAGCAATGGCGGGCGCGAAAACCTGGCTGTGATGACGGGCGCGCAGGTGCTGCGCGTCGAGTTCGAGGGCCGCCACGCGGTGGGGGTGGTGGTGCGGCTGGATGGCCGCGAGACCCTGTTGCGGGCACGCCGCGAGGTGATCGTGTCGGCCGGCGCGTTCGGCTCGCCGCAACTGCTGATGGTGTCGGGCGTCGGCCCTGCCTCGCATCTGCGCGAGTTAGGTATTCCCGTGGTGCACGACCTGCCGGGCGTGGGCGCCAACCTGCAGGACCATCTCGACGTCATCGTGCACAAGCGGGTGGCGGCGTCCGAGCTGTTCGGCGTCTCGGTGGGCGGCGCGTTTCGCCTGCTGGCCGAGATACTGCGCTACCGGCGCGAGCGCACCGGCATGCTGACTTCCAACTTTGCCGAGGCAGGCGCCTTCCTGAAGAGCCACGCCGGGCTGGACGAGCCGGACCTGCAGTTGCACTTCGTGGTCGGCATGGCCGACGACCATATGCGCCGCATCCGCCTGGGCCATGGCTATTCCTGCCACGTTTGCGTGCTGCGCCCGAAAAGCCGGGGCGAGGTACGGCTGGCTTCGCCCGATATCCGCGAGGCCCCGATGATCGACCCCTGCTTCCTGTCGGACCCGCGGGATCTCGACGGCCTGGTGGCCGGCGTGCGGATCGTGCGCCGAATCCTGGCCCAGCCGCAACTGGCGGCGTTCGGCGGCAAGGAGCTGTATTCGGCGCACTTGCCAGCCGATGGCGGCGACGACAGCGCGATCCGCGCGATGATCCGCGCCCATGCCGACACCATCTACCATCCCGTCGGGACGTGCCGCATGGGCATGGACGAATACGCGGTGGTCGATCCGCAACTGCGCGTGCGGGGCGTGGAAGGCTTGCGCGTGGTGGATGCGTCGATCATGCCAACACTGATTGGCGGCAACACCAATGCGCCGGCCATCATGATCGGCGAGCGCGCGCATGACCTGATCCGGCACGGCCCGCGCGTGGTGTTGCGAATGGCGGAGGTATTGGCCGTGTGAAGGGCGGTGTGTGGAGGGCGGTGCGAGGCGCGGGGCCCGCCCCTCGCGCTCCGCGCTCAGGCAGTGGCCAGGCGGAAGGTCGATACCGTGTCGCGCAGCTTGCCGGCCTGGTCATCCAGCGACTGCGCGGCGGCGGCCGCTTCTTCCACCAGCGCGGCATTTTGCTGCGTGACTTCGTCCATCTGGCCCACGGCCTGGTTGACCTGCTCGATACCCGCGCTTTGCTCGTCGGAGGCCGCGGCGATCTCGGCGATGATGTCCGATACGCGCTTCACCGCGTTCTGGACTTCGCTCATGGTCTTGCCGGCATCCTCGGCTTGCGCCGAACCCGTGCGCACGGTGTTGACCGAGCTGTCGATCAGGTCCTTGATTTCCTTGGCGGCGCTGGACGAGCGCTGCGCCAGGCTGCGCACCTCGCCGGCCACCACCGCGAAGCCCCGGCCTTGTTCGCCGGCGCGCGCGGCTTCCACCGCGGCATTGAGCGCCAGGATGTTGGTCTGGAAGGCGATGCCCTCGATCAGGCTGGTGATCTCCGCGATGCGGTTGGAACTGGTGCTGATCGCGCCCATGGTTTGCACCATCTGCTGCACGGCGGTGCTGCCGTGTTCGGCCACGCTGGCGGCATTGCCGGCCAGGCCGCTTGCCTGGCGCGCGTTGTCGGCGTTCTGGCGCACGGTGGTGGTCAGCTCTTCCATGCTCGATGCGGTCTGCTCCAGCGAGGCAGCCTGTTGTTCGGTCCGTGCCGACAAATCGGTATTGCCCGCGGCGATCTGCCGTGCCGCCACGCTGACGGAGTCGGTCGAATGGCGTACCTCGCGCAGCGCCACGGCTACCCGCTCCAGCAGTCGGTTGAAGGCAGCCGCGGTACGGCCGATCTCGTCCAGGCGGCCCACCGGTGCGCGGCGTTCCAGGTCCAGGGAGTCGCTGACGTACTCCAGGGTCTCCTCGATTTCGGCCAGGCTGCCGTGGATGCGGCGATACAGCGTGGCCGCCAGGAAGCCGGTGACCAGCACGGCCACGGCGATGACCGCCGAGAACACGCGAACCGCCGTGGTGTACTGCTCGCGATTGTGTGTCACGGCGAGTTCGCCCAGGTCGCCGTTATAGTTGATGTGATCGTCGATTGCCTTGCGCAAGGCAATCGATGCGTCGTTCAGTTCGCCGCTCACCAGCATGGCGTGGGCCGTGGCGAAATCGTTGGCGCGCGATTTTTCCAGCATGGCGGCACGCCCGGCGCGGTAGCGCTTGAGCGCGGCGCGGTCGGCTTCGAGCATCTTGCGGTCGGTATCGTCGCTGATGTCGTCGCGCTCATACTTTGCGGCGGTGGTGTCGAACTTCTCGTCGGCGCGGGCCAGGGCGGCTTCCGCTTCGGCCTTGGCCTTGGGGTCTTCGCTCATGGCGTGCCTGTAAAGCGAGATACGCATGGCGTTGACGTTGTCCTTGAGGGTGCCCAGGGTGCGTACGCTACCTAGCGTGTTGTCGTTGAAGTACTCAAAGCGCTGTTCCGACTCGCTGAGTTGCCAGATGCCGCCGAGGCCCACAACGAGCAAGGCGAGCAGGGCCAAGGATAAAGATAGCAACAGGCGTTGGCTGATATTCATGTCGGGATGTCGGCACCCGCCGTGTAGCAGGGCGCGCCGCTTGGTCATTTAAAGGGGATCAATACGCACTTATGTATTAAGTGCATGACATTAATACCAAGGGATTTACGGCAGGACTGGCGCCGCCTGTAGCGCGATGGCCAGAAAAAAAGCGTGACGAGGCGTGTGGCGCGGCCGCGTGCCTCAGGCCGGCCAGGCGCGTGCGATCACCCGCGCCAGCGCGGCATCGTCGCCCTCCAGCGTGCCGAATACGCGGCCGTGCTGGCGCCCGAGCCGGCTGGCCACGAAGCGCTCGGCATCGTCGGTGTCGGCATGGGCGAGCATCAACGCTGCCTGCGCGGTCAGCACGAGGCCCTGAGCAAAGCGCCGCGCGCCGGCTTCGAGGTGATCCGGCGCGTCGCGCAGCATCGCCTGCAGCGAGGCGAGTTCGGCCCGCACCGCCGGATGGCCGCCCGCGCGCCGGCCGAGGTCCTGCAATAGCCGCCCCGCGTCCTCGGGATTGCGCTGGAGCGCGCGCAGCACGTCCAGGCACATGATGTTGCCGGAACCCTCCCAGATCGAGTTGACCGGCGCCTCGCGGTACAGCCGCGCCATCGGGCCTTCCTCCACGTAGCCGTTGCCGCCCCACACCTCCATGGCTTCGCCCGTCACCTCGATGGCCCGCTTGCAGACCCAGAACTTGGCCGCCGGCGTGACGATGCGCTTCCAGGCGGCGGCCAGCGGATCGGCATCGGCCCGCTCGAAGGCGTGCGCCAGTTCCATCATGAGCAGGGTCGCGGCCTGGCTTTCCAGCGCCAGGTCGGCCAGTACGTTGCGCATCAGCGGCTGCTCCGCCAGCAGGCGGCCGAACGCCATGCGATGCCGCGCGTGATGGATGGCCTGCACCAGCGCCGCGCGGATGATGGCGGCGCTGCCGATCACGCAGTCCAGCCGGGTATAGGTGGCCATCTCGATGATGGTCGGGATGCCACGGCCCTCCTCGCCGATCAGGATGCCGGTGGCCTCGCGGAATTCCACTTCGCTGCTGGCGTTGGAGCGGTTGCCCAGCTTGTCCTTGAGACGCTGGATCTGCACCGGGTTCTTGCTGCCGTCGTCGCGAAAGCGCGGCACGAAGAAGCACGACAGCGGCCCATCCTCCGCGCCCATGCGCGCCACCACCAGGTGGGCATCGCACATCGGGGCGGAGAAAAACCACTTGTGCCCGGTGATCGCGTACTCCGCGCCGCGGCCCTCGCCGCGTGCGGCGCGCGCGACGGTGGTGTTGCTGCGCACATCGGAGCCGCCTTGCTTTTCCGTCATGCCCATGCCGATCATCACGGCGTGCTTGTCGCGCCAGGGCAGGTCGCGCGGATCGTGCTCGGTGGCAAACAGCTTCGGCCCCAGTTCGGCGAACAGCGCCGCTTCCTTCTGCAGCACCGGGATGCTGGCGAACGTCATGGTGGGCGGGCACAGGGATCCGGATTCGGCCTGCGCCTGCAGGAAATAGCCGGCGGCGCGCGCCACCCACGCGCCCTCCCTGGGCTGCGCGAACGGCAGCGCCTGCAACTGCTGGCTGCGCAGCAGGGCCAGCAAGGCGTGCCATGCAGGCGGAAATTCCACTTCGTCGATGCGCTCGCCGGTGCGGCTGTGCGTATGCAGCTCGGGCGCGTGGCGATTGGCCTCGTCCGCCCACTGCTGCACATCGGGTTTGCCCAGGCGCGCGCCGAAGACATCGAGCGCACTGGCGTGCCAGCCGCCGCCAAGCCGCTCCAGCGCGGCGCGCAGCGCGGGGTCGCCGGTGAACAGGTTGTAGCCGGTCAGGTCCGGAACCTGGTTGAACACGCGGTGGGTGGCGGCTTCGGTCATGAGGTCTCCTGTGCAGTCTTCTGCGCGCGTCGCGCATGGGCATGCCTGATTGCATGGTAGAGCAAGCGGCGCGCTATGTGCATGGGCTCGCACTGTGTCCGGCCCCCAACACTTTGCACCGCCATGGCAGGGCTCACGGGCCGGGTGCTTGCCGTTCGCCGCTCCCCGGCGATACACTGCACGCTCCTTTCTCGACGCTGCTGCGCAGAAGGTACTTTTTGCCCCGGTTCCCCGGAGGCACCCCCGTACCTTGTATTCCCAGCAGCCATGTCTTCACTTCCCCGTCTTGAAAAAGCCCTGCAGCGCCAGGGCATCCATGTCGAGCGCAGCCAGGGTGTCTATCACTTGCGTAACGAACACGCCCAAGCCTCGGTGCTGTTGCCCGCCACGCTTGCCCTGGAAGCGAAAGCCGTACGGCAGTTGCTCGACTTCGCCGCGGTGCGTTCACCGGACGGCCACCACGGCGTTTGCAAAGCCTGCGCCACGCCGGACTTTCATCCCGGCGGCATCGCGCCGGTCGGATCGATCGTTGCCACCGACGCGGATTTCGTCATTCCCGCCGCGATCGGTACCGACATCAACTGCGGCATGCGCCTGATCACTACAGGCCTGAAGCAAGCCGCCCTGCTGCCCCAGCAGGATGCCCTTGTGAGCAGGCTGACGCGTGCCTTGCTCGATAACGGCCGCGACGTGCCGGTGCATAGCGCCGCGTTCCGCGCCCTGTTCGACGAGGGACCCGCCGCGTTCATCGATCGCGTGGCGCCGCAAGGCTTGTGGGCGCAGGTCGATCGTGACCGGCTGGAGGCCGAACTTGCCGCTTGCGTCGGACTGGACGCGTTTGACGGCAGTGCCCGCTATGCGCCGGATGCGCACGTCGGCAATCGCGAGGTCTTTCGCGATCCCTGTCTCGGCACGCCGGGCGGGGGCAATCATTTTGTCGAACTGCAGGTCGTGGACGAGATCTTCGACAGGCACGCCGCGTATCGCGTTGGCCTGGCGCCCGGCGATGTCGTGGCGATGATCCACAGCGGCTCGCGCGATGTCGGCTTCTACGTGGGCCGGCGCTGGATGGACCGGGCGCGCCAAGCCTGGCCTGCGGGCCTGAAGCATCCGACGAGCGGGCTGTACGGCTTGGCGGGCAGCCTGGCGCACGAGTACCTGGTGGCCATGGGTACGGCGGCACGCTATGCCTGGGCCAACCGGGTCGTGCTGGCCGAACTCGTGCGCAAGGAACTGGCCGAGTTGTGCGGCGCGACGGCTTCGCGGCTGGTGGTCGACGTGCCGCATAACGTGGTGCTGCGCGAAAACGGCCTCAATATCCACCGCAAGGGCGCGACACCCGCGCATCACGGCGACCTGGCCCTGATCCCCGGTTCCATGGGGGATGCGTCCTATATAGTGAGCGGTTTGGGTCACACCGATTGGCTCTCGTCATGCAGCCACGGAGCCGGCCGCAGTGTCCGGCGCCAGGCCTTGCGCCGCTTGAAAAGCGATCATGCCAACGCCGAGTGGCGCTGCGTCACGCTGCGCGAGGAGCGTAGGGTGGAAGAAGCCCCCGAGGCCTACAAGCCGATCGGTCCGGTGCTGCAGGCACAGGAAGAGGCCGGGCTGATCGAAGCCGTGGCGCGGTTGAAGCCTTGGGTGACCTTCAAGGCTTGAAATCACGGCGGTGTTCGAATGGCAGTGCATGCGCACGCTAAGTCATGGTGCGTTGCAGCGTAATGGCGTGCAATGGTGTGCATGCTATCGCCTGGGGGCCGCGCGGCCCTCTGCCATACCTTGACGCACGACACTCCAGATTGAAACAGGGGTGGTCAAGCCCCGAGCCTTGTGCTTAAATTCACCCCGTTGGATGAAACAGGGGTGCCGTACGGATGGGCCGTGCGGCTGAGAGAGTCCCTTCGAACCCGATCCGGCTAGTACCGGCGTGGGAAGTTTCATGGTTACCGAACAGCTCCTGCCTTCTCCAAGGCACATGACCCGGCCACACCGCCGCGGCCATGCTCACAGGGCTCCTGGTTTCGTCCATCCCCGCAAGAGAGAGGACGACACCCATGGCCCGCACAAATACCGCCCCCGCCGCATCTTTCGAGTCGCTTGAAACCGATCTCGACAAAAAATTTGCCTATCCGGCATCCAGCAAGACCTACCTGACCGGGAGCCGCCCCGATATCCGCGTGCCGCTGCGCACGATCCTGCAGACGTCCACGCGCACGGACAAGGGCGAGATGTCCAATCCGCCGATTCCCGTGTATGACACGTCGGGCCCGTACAGCGATCCGGACATCCATATCGACCTGAAGGCCGGCTTGCCCTCGGTACGCGGCAAGTGGATCGAAGAGCGCGGCGACACCGAAGTGCTGTCCGGTCTGTCGTCGGAATACGGCCTGGCGCGCGCCGCCGATCCGGCCACCGCCCACCTGCGCTTTGCCCAGCTGACCAACCCGCGCCGCGCCAAGGCCGGCGCCAACGTGTCGCAGATGCACTATGCGCGCCGCGGCATCATCACGCCCGAGATGGAATACGTGGCGTTGCGCGAGTCGCTGAACCTGCAAGCGCTGTACGACAAGCCCGAATACAAGGCGCTGCTGCGCCAGCACCCCGGCAATGCGCTGGGTGCCGCGCTGCCGCTGCGCCCGGAAGACATGACGCCGGAATTCGTGCGCCGCGAAATCGCTGCCGGCCGCGCCATCATTCCCGCCAACATCAACCACACSGAGCTGGAGCCGATGGCGATCGGGCGCAAYTTCCGCGTCAAGATCAACGGCAACCTGGGCAACTCCGCCGTGACGTCGTCGCTGGCCGAGGAGGTGGAAAAGATGGTGTGGTCGATCCGCTGGGGCGCCGACACCATCATGGACCTGTCCACCGGCAAGCACATCCATGAGACCCGCGAGTGGATCCTGCGCAACTCGCCGGTGCCCATCGGCACGGTGCCCATCTACCAGGCGCTGGACAAGACCGGCGGCATCGCCGAGGACCTGACCTGGGARATGTTCCGCGACACGCTGATCGAGCAGGCCGAGCAGGGCGTGGACTACTTCACCATCCACGCCGGCGTGCTGCTGCGCTATGTGCCGATGACCGCGGACCGTGTCACGGGCATCGTCTCGCGTGGTGGTTCGATCATGGCCAAGTGGTGCCTGGCGCATCACAAGGAAAACTTCCTGTACACGCACTTCGACGAGATCTGCGAAATCATGAAGGCGTACGACGTGTCGTTCAGCCTGGGTGATGGCCTGCGTCCGGGTTGTATCGCCGACTCCAACGACGACGCACAGTTCGGTGAGCTGCGCACGCTCGGCGAGCTGACCGACAAGGCCTGGAAGCACGACGTGCAGGTCATGATCGAAGGCCCGGGCCACGTGCCGCTGCAACGCATCCAGGCCAATATGGATGAAGAGCTCAAGCACTGCTATGAGGCCCCGTTCTACACGCTCGGACCGCTGGTGACGGACATCGCCCCCGGCTATGACCACATCACCAGCGGCATCGGTGCGGCCAACATCGGCTGGATGGGCACCGCCATGCTGTGCTACGTCACGCCGAAGGAACACCTGGGCTTGCCGGACAAGGAAGACGTGCGCGAAGGCATCATCACCTACAAGATCGCCGCTCACGCGGCCGACCTTGCCAAGGGCTGGCCGGGCGCGCAGCTGCGCGACAACGCACTGTCCAAGGCACGTTTCGAGTTCCGATGGGAAGACCAGTTCAATCTCGGCCTGGACCCGGAACGCGCGCGTTCGTACCACGACGCCACGCTGCCGGCCGAAGGCGCCAAGATCGCGCATTTCTGCTCGATGTGTGGTCCCAAGTTCTGCTCGATGAAGATCACSCAGGAAGTGCGCGACTACGCCGCCTCGCTCAAGCCCGAAGCCGAGCAAGGCATGCAGGAAAAGTCGATCGAGTTCGTCAAGAGCGGCAGCAAGATCTACTCGTAAGGCGTAGGGCCATGGTGCGGCGCATGCCCGTGCAGCGCCGCACGCGAAGTACCGTGCCCCTTCCCCGAAGGGGCACGCCATGACTTAAAGGAGGCCGGTGCTCGCCGCGCCATCGCGGCGAGCACCGGCACAACCATCCCCATGACAACGCAGTCGTTTGATGTGGCCGTGCTCGGCGCCGGCCTGGCCGGGCGCCTTTCCGCCTGGCAACTGGTACGTGCCGGCCTGCGCGTGGCGCTGGTCGAGCGCGGTGGCCCCGACGGCGTTGGCTCGGCCGCGCACGTTGCCGCGGCGATGCTCGCGCCCCTGGCGGAATCCGCCATTGCCGAGCGCCGCATCGTCGAGCTTGGCACCGCCAGCGTCGACTTGTGGCGCACCTGGGTGGCCGAATTGCCGGAGCCGGTGTTCTTCCAGGAGGACGGCACGCTGGTGGTATGGCATACCCGCGACCGCAGCGAGATGTCGCTGTTTACCAGCCGGGTGCGCGCGGTGGCGCCGCCGGAGTTGGTGGCCGAGCGCATGCGCGCGCTGGACGGCAATGGCGTCGCCGCGCTCGAGCCCGCGCTCGCGGGCCGTTTCTCCCAGGGGCTGCTGCTGGCCGGCGAAGGCCAGCTGGACAATCGCGGCACGCTGCGCGCATTGCTGGCTTGCGCGGTGGCAGGCGGGCTGCATTGCGTCTGGGAGGCCGGTGAAATCGAAGTGGGCGACCTGCCTGCGCTGGGTATCCGCGCGCGCACGGTGCTGGATTGCCGTGGCCTTGGCGCCCGCGCCGCCTGGCCGGGGCAGCCCACCGCGCACGGCAGCATGCCGGGATTGCGCGGCCTGCGCGGTGAAGTCGTGCGTGTGCACGCACCCGAGGTCAAGCTGCATCGCCCGGTGCGCCTGCTGCACCCGCGTTACCCGATCTATATCGCGCCCAAGCCCAACGACCTCTACGTGATCGGCGCCACCGAGCTCGAAAGCGAAGATGATTCGCCGATGAGCGTGCGCTCCGCGCTGGAGCTGCTTTCCGCGGCGTATTCGCTGCACCCCGCCTTTGGCGAGGCGCGCGTGCTGGAACTCAATGTGCAGCGCCGCCCGACGCGCCCGGACCACCTGCCGGCCATCCGGGTCGACCAGCATGCCCGCATCGTGCGCCTCAATGGCCTGTACCGGCACGGCTTCCTGATCGCCCCGGCGGTCACCGAGGCCGCCTGCCAGGTAGTGCGGGCTCTGCTCGACGACGATCCTGCCGCGCATGCCGTGCCCGCCTCGGTGCGCTGGCCTGGCATGATCGCGGCCGCGCTCGATACCGTCGCCGGCTCGCCGGTGCTGCACTGAACGACAATGACCATGGATATCCTGCTCAACGGCCGTCCGCTCGCCCTTGCCGATAACGCCACGCTGGCCGATGCGGTGGCGGGCGCGGGCATCGCGCCGCCATTTGCCGCCGCGCTCAACGGCCAGTTCGTGCCACGCGCCGCGCATGCGGCCACCGTGCTCGCCGCCGGCGATCGTATCGACCTCGTGCAACCCGTGACGGGAGGCTGACCCCAAATGACCTTCAATTCCACAGAACCCCGGCGCGACCTGTTCGCCGACCCCTTCGTGCTCTATGGCGAGTCGTTTGCCTCGCGCCTGTTGCTGGGAACCGCGCGCTATCCGTCTCCCGCCACGCTGCAGGCCGCGGTGGAGGTGGCCCGGCCCGCCATGCTGACGGTGGCGCTGCGCCGCCAGGGCTCGGTCGGCGATGGCGAGGGCGGCCAGGCTTTCTGGCAGATGCTGCGCTCGCTGAACGTGCCGGTGCTGCCCAATACCGCTGGCTGCATGGCGCCGCAGGAAGCCATCACCACCGCCATGATGGCGCGCGAAGTGTTCGAGACCGACTGGATCAAGCTTGAGCTGGTGGGCGACGACTACACGCTGCAGCCCGATACGCTCAACCTGCCCGCCGTGGCCGAGACGCTGATCAAGGAAGGCTTCAAGGTGCTGCCGTATTGCACGGAGGACCTCGTGCTGTGCCGCCGCCTGCTGGATGTGGGCTGCCAGGCGCTGATGCCCTGGGCCGCGCCCATCGGCACCGGGAAGGGCGCCGTCAATCCGCACGCCATGCGCCTGTTGCGCGAACGCTTGCCGGATACCCCGCTGATCGTCGACGCTGGCCTCGGGCTGCCGTCGCACGCGGCCCAGGTGCTGGAGTGGGGCTACGATGGCGTGCTGCTGAACACCGCCGTGGCGCAGGCTGCCTATCCGGTCAACATGGCACGCGCCTTCGCACTGGCTGTGGACGCGGGCCGCACCGCCTACCTGGCCGGCCCCATGCCGGAGCGCGATATCGCGCAGGCCAGCACGCCGGTGGTGGGCATGCCGTTCTGGCACGCCGAAGGCGCGGAGGACCGCGCATGACCCGCAATCTTCTCCCGGCCGGTATCGACGCCGCGCTGCGCGACACGCTGCTGGCGCGCTATGGCGCCACCTTCGGCACCAGCGGCAAGGCCTGGCGCGCGTGGGGGCAGGGCAACGCCCCCGCCGCGCTCGGCGATGCCGACGTGGTGCTGTTCGACGGCGAGGCCGACGAGGCCACGCTGGCGCGCATTGCCGGCGCTGGCGCCATTGCCATCGAGAGCGACCGCGAAGGCGGGCAATGGAGCGACACCGTGCGCTCGCCGATGGGCACCTGGGTCTTCAGTGCCCATGCCGACGACGACACCGCGCATTCGCCGGCCTTCGTCGCCGTGCTGCTGGCTTGCCTGGCGCTGCATTTCCCCGCGCACGATGCGCTCTGCCTGGCGCGCGCCTGGCAGCCGGGCTCGCTGGACTGGCCGGTGGACTTCGCGCGCTTCCCGCACGTGCGCCACGCCGCGCTGGTCGCGCCGGAGCAGCGCGCCGAGCCCTTCGCACCGTGCCCGCCGCTGGGTTTGTACGCGGTGGTGCCCAGTGCCGCATGGATCGAGCGGCTGGTGCCGCTGGCGGTGCCCACCGTGCAGCTGCGCTTCAAGTCCGACGACGCGCAGGCCGTGCGCAGCGAGATCGAGCGCGCCGCCAAGGCCGCGCGCGGCAGCGCTTCGCGCTTGTTCATCAACGATCACTGGCGGGCTGCCATCGACTACCACGCCAGCCAGGGTGGCGACAGCGGCATCTATGGCATCCACCTCGGCCAGGAAGACCTCGACGAGGCCGACCTCGATGCGCTGCGCGCCTCCGGGCTGCGCCTTGGCGTGTCCACGCACGGCTATGCCGAGATGCTGCGCGTGGCCACCATCGGCCCGAGCTACCTGGCGCTGGGTGCGATCTTCCCGACCACCACCAAAATCATGCCGACCGCGCCGCAGGGCCTGGGCCGCTTCCACGCCTACGTCAAGCTGATGCAGCCTGTGGTGCCTTCGCTGGTGGGCATCGGCGGCGTCGATGCGGCGCGCTTGCCGGAGGTGCTGGCGGCTGGCGTTGGCAGCGCGGCCGTGGTGCGCGCGATTACCGAGGCGGCTGACGTGCCTGCGGCGGTGACGAATCTGCTGGGGATGTTTCCGGCGGCGTGATGTGCCGCCTGGCCCGGAGCGAGGGTACGCATGCGTGCGTCTGACCGCTCTCACTCCGGGAGTCCGAGCTTGCACATTCCGCCGCATACCGATGCCAGTCATTCGCTTAGCAACTCCCGAAGACGTACCCGGCCTGCCTGCCATCGAACGCGCAGCGGCTGAACTATTCCCCGAGTCCGACCTGCCTCCCGCGCTGCGCCAGCAAGTCACGCCGCTCGAAGACCTGCAACGCGCGCAGCGTGAGCGCCGCCTGTGGGTCGCTATCGCCCCCGACGGCACGCCAGCCGGCTTTGCGCTCGCCAGCGTGCTTGGCCAGCATGCCTGCCTTGACGAGATGGACGTCCACCCCGCCCACGCCCGCCGCGGCATCGGCCGCGCACTTGTGCGCGCCGTAGCCGATGGTTTGCGCCGGCAAGGCCTGCAGGCGCTCCATCTCACCACCTTCAGCCACCTGCCGTGGAACGCGCCGTTCTACGCAAGCCTCGGCTTTTGCCGTCTCGATGAAGCCGATCTCAGCCCGGCGCTTTGCGCCGCACTGGCGCGAGAGGCGGCGCTCGGCTTGCGCCAACGCATCGCCATGCGCCTGGCGTTGTGAGCCACGCCGGCGCCGAACGGCGTTACGATAGCGGCGTGCCATCCACTCCGGCGAACCCCATGATCTCGTCCCAGTTCGTCAGCCGCGTCACCCTGCGGCGCGACATCGTCGACAGCTTAGAGCGCTACCCCTTCAACCTGCCCGCGGTGCGCACGCTGGACGCGATGGAGATGCACCCCAAGGTGACCTTCCTGGTTGGCGAGAACGGCTCGGGCAAGTCCACGCTGATGGAGGCCATTGCCGTGGCCATGGGTTACAACGCCGAGGGCGGCTCTCGCAATTTCAGCTTCGGCACACGCCGGTCGCATTCGGTGCTGCACGAATACCTGCGCGTTGCGCGCGGCTTCAAGCGCCCGCGCGATGGCTTCTTCCTGCGCGCGGAGAGCTTCTTCAACGTGGCCACGGAAATCGAGCGCCTGGACCAGGAGCCGGCCTTCAGCCCGCCCGTCATCAACGCCTACGGCGGGCGTTCGTTGCACGAGCAATCGCATGGCGAATCGTTTCTCGCGCTGATGATGCATCGCTTTGGCGGCAATGGGCTCTACCTGCTCGACGAGCCCGAGGCGGCGCTGTCGCCGCAGCGGCAACTGGCGGTGCTGTCGCGCATCCATGATCTGGCCGAAGACGGCTCGCAGTTCATCATCGCCACGCACTCGCCGATCCTGATGGCCTATCCGAATGCGTGGATCTACACCTGCTCGCCGGACGGCGTGGCGCGGATCGACTATCAGGACACCGAGCACTTTCGCGTGACGCGCGATTTCCTGGCCAATCCCGAGCGCATGCTGCGCGTGCTGTTTGGCGACGAGCCGGGCGGCGAGAGCGAGACAGTCTAAATGCTCCGCTATCCCACGCTGATCGTTTCGCTGATGATGCTGCTTCTCACATTCAGTGGCGGGGATGCGTACTGGATCGCCGGTGTTGGCGTGCTTGACCGAGCGTTGCAGGGCGGCGCCTTTGTCTGGATCTTCCTGTTTTGCTTCCTGGCCTACATGCCGCTCCTGGTGCTGGTTGCCAGCTACACGCTGCGGGATCTGCTGGCGCTCTACCTGTATAGGAACCGGCGCGCTGTCGTCAGCCTGTTCTTGTTTTCCGTGATGCCATCGATCGCGCTCTATCGCTTCAATGCCTGGTTCGTCCGGGAGATCCTGTAGGCGCTGGCAAGCGCCTGCGCTCAGCCGCGCGCGCCACGCTCCAGTATCTTGTACAGATGCGAGCGTGAAATGCGCAGTTGCTCCGCCGCGCGCTTCTTGTTGCCACCGTGCCGCGCGATGGCCTGCAGCACGGCCTCGTACGCGACTTCCCGCAGGTCCGCCGGCGATGCGGCGCGCGCATCGGTCTCAGCCTCGTCCGCCGCCTCGTCCAATGCCTCGCCATACGGCAACGGCGGCTCGTTCAGGCTGTACGCCACCGCGCTTTCCTCACCCCGGGCGAAATCCGCCGCGCGCAGCACGCGTGCGTCGCAGAACACCAGCGCCTCTTCGATCTTCTGCCTGAGCTGGCGCACATTGCCCGGCCATCGCCGCTCGGCCAGATAGCGCGGCACCTCGGATGCCACTTCCGGCACCGGCACCTTGTTGCGCGCGCAGAAGCCGCGCACGAAATGGGTCAGCAGGGCAGGGATGTCCTCGCGCCGCTGGCCCAGCGCGGGAATGCGCAGCACCACGCCGCTCAGGCGGTAATACAGATCCAGGCGGAAGCGTCCGCCATCGATCAGCGCCTGGATGTCGCGGTTGGTTGCCGCCACCAGCCGGAAGTCCACGCGCTGCGCCTGCCGGCTGCCCAGCCGTTCCACCATATGGTCCTCCAGCACGCGCAGCAGCTTGACCTGCATCTCCATCGGGATATCGGCAACTTCGTCGAGGAACAGCGTGCCGCCGGCGGCCTGCTCCAGCTTGCCAGCCTGCCCAAGGCGATGGCTGCCCGTGAAGGCGCCCGCCGCATGCCCGAACAGTTCGGCCTCGATCAGCGTGGCGGGCAGCGCGGCCAGGTTCAGGCTGACCAGCGGCTTGCCCTGGGCCGCGCGGCTGGCGCCGTGGATGGCGCGCGCCACCAGTTCCTTGCCGGTGCCGCTTTCGCCGAGGATCAGCACCGGCACGTCCAGGCGCGCCACCGTGTCGATCTCTCGGCGCAGCCGCTGCATGGGGGCGCTGTCGCCAATCAGCAGGCCGGGGCCGGCGCCCGCCTGCTGCTCGCGCAACGCGTCGAGCTCGCGTTGTGTTTGCGCCAGTTGCGAGCGCAACTGCGTCATCTCGCGGTGCATGCGGCCGATGGCTTCTGGCTCCTTGAAGAGGATCTGGCCGATGGCGCCAACCACCTCGCCCGCGGCACTGATCGGGATGCGGTTCACCACGCGTGTCACCCCGTTCATCTCCTGCAGTTGCCCGATCTCGGCTTTGCCGCTGGCGGCCACCTGCGCCAGGCGCGAGTTGGGGATGACGTCCACTGCGGGCCGGCCCGTGCCTTCACCGGTGCGCAGGCCGAGGAATTTTTCGTGCACCGGGCTGATGAAGCGCACGTTGCCCGCGCGGTCCGCCACGGTGATGGCCTGATAGGGGTTGGTGATGAAGTGATCGAGGATCGCGCCGGCAAAGGGTACCGCGCCGAGGAAGTCGAAGAGGGCTGCGTCACGCTCGGCCGGGCGCAGCAGGATGACCTGCCGCTCGCGGTCGCGCAGACGCATGGCGATGAAGCGGTGCGCGGGCTTGCTGTCGGGGCCGGGCAGGGTGCATTCGAACAAGCGGCCGGCATCCTGGGGGGAGTCGCCGTCGCCGGCGAGCCCTGCGCTGGCGGCTAGCGCGGCGGTTGCCAGCGTGGCGTTGGCGGCGAGTCCCAGGCTGGCTAGTACGTCTCCCGCGTGGCTGGCGACCAGTACGCCAAGGCTGTCTTCAGTGCCGGGGAAAGTGTCTTCAGGTGTCGCTGATGACGACATGTTGTGTCTCCGTCGTGGGCACTTTTGTGTCCTTATTGCGAACACAATATCAGCGAGCCATAGAAAGAACAATGAAATCAAGGGCTGGCGCGCCTGGCACGTTTGCTGCGTTTATGCATTTAGATAGCCCACGACCATAACAACAGCACTAAGGAGACCGCCGTGTCCTGGCAGCCCGAAATCGATGAACTGGCCTACCGCAAGCAACTCGCCGCGCAGCTCGGCGGCCCCGACAAGGTCAAGCGGCACAAGGACGCCGGCAAGCTGACCGTGCGCGAGCGCATCGACGCGATCGCCGATGCCGGATCGTTCCGCGAGGTGGGCGCGCTCACCGGCAGCGGCCAGTACGACAGCAACGGCCGCCTGGTGGGCCTGACGCCCGCCAACCTGGTGATGGGGCGCGCCAAGGTGGACGGCCGCCCGGTGGTGCTGGTGGGCGATGACTTCACCGTGCGCGGCGGCGCCAACGACGGTGCCGTTGGCGAGAAGCTGATCCACGCCGAGAAGATGGCGCACGACCTGCGCTTGCCCATGGTGCGGCTGGTAGACGGCACCGGCGGTGGCGGCTCTGTGCGCAATATCGAGAACAAGGGCTACACCAACATCCCCACCATGAAGGTGTGGCAGCACGTGGTGGAGAACATGTCGCTGGTGCCGGTGGTGTCGCTGGCGCTGGGCTCGGTGGCCGGCATGGGCGCGGCGCGCGTGGCCGCGAGCCACTACTCGGTGATGGTCAAGGGCACCGCGCAATTGTTCAACGCCGGCCCGCCGGTGGTGGCGCGCATCGGCCAGGTACTGGAAAAGAACGAGCTCGGCGGCAGCCAGATCCATACGCGCAATGGCGTGGTCGATGACGAAGTGGCGAGCGAGGAAGAAGCCTTTGCGCGCGCGCGCCGCTTCCTGTCCTACCTGCCGGGCTCGGTGCATGAACTGCCGCCGCGCGTTGAGCCAACCGACGATCCCGCCCGCCGCGATGAGTGGCTGCTCAGCGCGATCCCGCGCGATAGCCGCTCCGTCTACAAGGTGCGCCCCATTGTCGAGACGCTGGTGGACCAGGGCTCCTTTTTCGAGATGGGCCGGCACTGGGGCCGCGCCATCGTGACCGGGCTGGCCCGCGTGGATGGCTGGCCGGTGGCGGTGGTGGCGAGCGATCCGTATCACTACGGCGGTGGCTGGGACGGCCCCACCGCGGAGAAATTCATCCGCTTCGTGGACCTGGCCGAAGCCTTCCACCTGCCGGTGATCAATATGGTCGATATCGCCGGCTTCCAGATCGGCCTGGAAGCCGAGAAGGCCGGCACCATGCGCTACGGCGTGCGCGCGCTGGCCGCGGTGTACCAGGCCACCACGCCGTGGTGCTCCGTGATCCTGCGCCGCGCCTATGGCGTGGCGGCGGCGGGGCACCAGCATATGGGCCGCTTCAACTTCCGCTACGCATGGCCGTCCGGCAACTGGGGCTCGCTGCCGATCGAGGGCGGGCTGGAGGTCGCCTACAAGGCCGAGATCGAAGGCGCCGACGACCCTGTGCAAAAGCGCGCCGAGATCGAGCAGCGCGTGCGCAGCCTGACGTCGCCGTTCCGCAGCGCCGAAGCCTTCGTGGTGGAAGACATCATCGACCCGCGCGATACGCGCTCGCTGCTGTGCGAGTTCGCCAACCTGGCGGCGCCGCTGCGCGAGCCGGGCGTGCGCAAGTTCGGCATCCGGCCCTGAGACGAGAGTCCGCCAGGCAAATCAGACACAAGCAAAATAATGGAGACCGCCTTGCCCAATCACAGACCTATCCTTGCGCACCGCCCCACCCTCAACGCCATCGTTACCGCCACGCTGGCCGTTGGCGCCGCACTGCTGAGCGCCACCGGCGCGCAGGCGCAGGAGCACTGGCCGCAGAAGCCCGTCACCATCGTCGTGCCGTTTCCCGCCGGCGGCATGACCGACCTGCTGGCGCGCCGCATCGCGCGCGACATGCAGGCCGAGTTCAAGCAGCCGTTCGTGGTGGACAACCGCGCCGGCGCCAGCGGCCAGATCGGCACCGAGATCGTCGCGCGCGCCAACCCGGACGGCTACACGCTGCTGGTCAGCGCCACGCACCAGGTGATCAATCCCGCGGTGCGGCCCAAGCTACCGTACAACGCCAGCAAGGACTTCACCCCGATCGCGCTGCTGGCGACCACGCCCAACGTGCTGGTGGTGAACAACAATGTGCCGGTGTCGAACCTGCAGGAATTCCTTGCGTACGCGAGAAAGCAAAAGGACGGCTTGTCATTCGGCTCATCCAGCATCGGCGGCGCCACGCACATGTCGGGGGAGCTGCTGCGGCTGATGACCAACACGCCGCTGACGCACATTCCCTACAAGGGCGCGGCGCCGGCGCTGTCGGACCTGCTCGGCGGCCAGATCCCCGCGCTGTTCCATGACGTGATGACGATGGCGCCCTATGTGAAGGACGGCAAGGTCAAGGCCATCGGCGTGACCTCGGCCAAGCGCAGCGAGGCCTTGCCCAATGTGCCCACCATTGCCGAGCAGGGCGTGCCCGGCTACGAGGCCACCACGTGGATTGGCTTCTATGGCCCGGCCAACCTGCCCAAGCCGCTGGTGGAGCGCCTGAACCGCGACGCCGTGAAGAGCATGAACACGGCGGAATCCAAGGCTAACCTGGCGCAGAGTGGCACCACGCCCGGCACGCTGAATGCCGAGCAGTTCGGCGCGTTTGTGCAGGCGGAACTGGTCAAGTGGAAGCGCGTGGCCACCGAGGCCAAGGTGAAGGTGGATTGAGATGAGCGACAACATGCTTGAACTGCTGGCCCCGCGTTCGGTTGCCATCCTTGGCGCCTCCGATAATCCGATCAAGGCCGGCGGCCGGCCGATCGATTACATGCGCCGCTACGGCTTTGCCGGGCGTGTGTATCCGGTCAACCCCAAACGCGCGCAGATCCAGGGCCTGCAGGCCTATCCCGAACTGGCCGCGCTGCCCGATGCGCCCGATGTCGTGGTGGTCAGTGTTGCGGGGCAGGAGGTCGAACAGGCCATCGACCAGTGCCTGGCGATCAACGCGCGCGCGGCGGTGATTTACTCATCGGGCTTTGCGGAGCTTGGCGAAGCCGGCGCGGCGCAGCAGCGCAGGCTGGTCGAGCGTGCGCGCGCGGGCGGTTTGCGCTTGTTCGGCCCCAATACGCAGGGCGTGGCCAACTTCCGCGATGGCGCCATCCTGCATTTCTCCACCATGATCAACGAGGAAGCCGGTCAGGACGGGCCGGTCGCCATCGTCAGCCAGAGCGGCGCGGGCTCTTCCATCGTCTACGGTGGACTGCGCCGCAAGGGCATCGGCGTGCGCTATATGGTGGCGACCGGCAATGAGGCGGACATCACTGCCGCAGAGGTGCTGCGCGCGGTCGCGGACGATCCGGACATCCGGGTGCTGCTGCTCTATATCGAATCGCTGAAAGACCCGGCCGTGCTGGCGCAGGCCGCGCGCGTCGCGCATCAGCGCGACATTCCCATCCTCGCGGTCAAAGCTGGCCGCACGCAGGCCGGGCAACTCACCGCCAGCTCGCACACCGGAGCGCTGGCCGGTGAGGACGCACTAGCCGACGCCTTCCTGCGCCAGAACGGCATCCAGCGCGTGGCGGATTTCCGCGAGCTGGTCGAGTACAGCCAGGTGTTTATCGGCGGGCAGCGTCCGCGTGGACGCAAGGTAGTGGCGATCAGCAATTCCGGCGCGACATGCGTACTGGCGGCCGATGCCGCCGAGGACCAGGGCCTCGCGCTGTGCCAGTTCGCAGGCGATGGGCAAGCCGCGCTCAAGGCAGTGCTTCCATCGTTCGTGTCGGCGCGCAATCCGATCGACATGACCACCGCGCTGCTGGGCCAGCCGCACATCTATGGGCAGACGCTGGAAGTGGTGGCCGCGCAGCGCCAGGCCGACATGATCTACGTGGGCTTTCCCATCGGCGGCGAGGGCTACGATTTTGCCGACTTCTCCGCGCAGACCGGCCGCTTTGCGTCTGCCAGCGGCGTGCCGGTGGCGGTCAGCGCCAACCAGGAATGGGTGGCGCAGGCGTTCCGCGCGCAAGGCGTGCCGGTGTTCGACAGCGAGCGTGCCGCCATGCGCGCACTGGGCATGCTCGCGCGGCACGTGGAGGTGAATGCCGCCGCGTTGGCCGAGCCCGCCGCGTTGCCGCCGGTGTTCGCCAAGGACAATGCGGCCCCCAACGTATCGCTTGACGAAGTGGCAAGCCTGGCGGCGCTGGCGCAGGCCGGTCTGCCGGTTGTGCAGCATCGCCTGTGCCGCAGCGCGGATGACGTGCGCCGCGCGCTGGGCGAACTGGGCACGCCAGTGGTTGCCAAGGGCGTTTCGCCCGATATCACGCACAAGTCCGAACTCGGGCTGGTGCGCCTCGGCCTTGCCGGCGAGACGCAGGCACTGGCTGCCTTCCATGACCTGGACCGTGTGCTGCGAGGGCTGTCTGCCAGCCAGGGTATCCACCATGGCGGCGTCTTGCTGGCGCGCCAGCAACGCGGCGCTTTCGAGCTGGCGGTGGGCGCGCACATCGACGACGTCTACGGACCGGTGGTGATGGTGGGGCAGGGCGGCGTGCTGGTCGAAGCGATAGACGACGTGCAGTTTCTCGTCGCGCCCTTCAACGCCACGCAGGCGCGCGAGGCCATCGGCCGGCTGCGCATTGCGCGCGCCTTTGGCGCGCTGCGCGGCATGGCGGCGGTCGATGTGGATGCGCTGGCGCAAATGCTGGTGCGCCTGGGCGACTGGATGGTGCAGGCACAGGGACAGGTACGCTCGGTGGACGCCAATCCGGTCATGGTGAGCCGCGCCGGCGTGGCGCCGGTGCTGGTCGACGCGGTGGTGATCCGCGCGGGAGAAAGGTCATGAATGCCACGACGAAAGCCTGCGGAACGCTACGTCCAGCACGTCCARCACGCCCGGTAAGCCGCGTGCTGGTCGCGAATCGCGGCGCGGTAGCGGCGCGCGTCATCCGCGCGCTGCGCGGGCTGGGCCTGGAATCGGTCGCGGTGTACTCGGATGCCGACGCCGGCTTGCCCTATCTGCGCGAAGCCGATGCCGCGCTGCGCCTGGGCGAAGCGCCGCCGCTGGCCAGCTACCTGGACCAGGACAAGTTGCTGGAAGCCGCGCGCGCCAGTCGCGCCGATGCGGTGCATCCCGGCTATGGCTTCCTCTCGGAAAACGCCGCTTTCGCCGAGCGCGTGGAAGCCGCCGGCCTGTGCTTTATCGGCCCGTCCCCGCACTGGATCCGGCGGCTTGGCCACAAGACCGAAGCGCGCGCTTTCATGGCCGCGCAAGGCATGCCGCTGGCGCCCAGCTCCGAGGTGCTGCCCGACGACATGGACACCGTTGCCGCCGCGGCGCAGGGTATCGGCTATCCGGTGCTGATCAAGCCCGCCGGCGGCGGCGGCGGCATCGGCATGGTGCCGGTGCGTGACGCGGCCGGCTTGGCCGCTGCCTGGCAGCAGGCGCGCTCGGTGGCGCAGCGCAGCTTTGGCCAGGCCGAGTTGTACCTGGAGAAGCTGGTCGAGCAGCCGCGCCATATCGAGTTCCAGGTGCTGGCCGACCGCCACGGCGGCGTGCGCATCCTGTGGGAGCGCGATTGCTCCGTGCAGCGCCGTCATCAGAAGGTCATCGAGGAAGCGCGCGCGCACGGGCTGGACCGTGCCGAGGTGCAAGCCATGGCGGCCAAGCTCTCGGCACTGCTGTCCGGCATCGGCTACGACGTGATCGGCACGGTGGAAATGCTGCACACGCCGGCCACCGGATTCGTCTTCCTGGAGATGAACACGCGCCTGCAGGTGGAGCACGCCGTCACCGAGCAGATCACCGGCGTGGATATCGTGGCCGCGCAGATCCGGCTGGCGCGCGGCGAGCGCATCGATGATGTGCTGCCGGGCGGCCAGGTTCCCGCGCAGGGCCATGCCATCGAGGCGCGTGTGTATGCCGAGGACCCGTTGCGCTTCTTCCCGTCGCCTGGCCCGCTGGAGGTATTCCGCCCGCCGCAAGGTGCGGGCATCCGCGTGGAAACCGGCTACGCCGAAGGCGAGCGCGTCACGCCGTACTACGATCCCATGCTGGCCAAGGTGATTGCCACCGGCGCTGATCGCGGCGAGGCCATCGCCACGCTGCGCGCGGCGCTGCGGGATTTCGCCGTTGCCGGCGTCAAGACCAATATCCCTTTCATCCTGCGCGTGCTCGCGCATCCCGATTTCCTGGCCGGGCGCATCGATACCGCGCTCGTCCAGCGTGTGCTGGCCACGCCTGCCGCAGAGAACCCACAACCTACACAGAGAGCTGCCTGATGAACAAGATCGAAGCCGCGGTAAGCGGCCATGTCTGCGCCATCCACATCGAAGTTGGCGCTACCATTGCGGCCGGCGACGCCGTGATGATGATCGAGTCCATGAAAATGGAGATACCGCTCGAATCCGAATATGCTGGCGTGGTCAAGGCCATCCTGGTGCAGCCAGGCGACGCCGTCGCCGAGGGCCAGGCGGTGGTAGAACTCGCATAACGCGAATAAGGAAGCATTGTTTTGGAAAGTCCCGCTCAGATTGTCCCGGTAGCGCCGGGCACACCCGAGAAACCCTACTTCGGCATCGACGTGCCGCTGATGCGCCATCTTGGCCTGCAGCCCGTGCGGATGGAAGAGGGCCTGTGCCACACGCGCCTGCCGGTCAGCCCGTTCCTGGTCAACAGCCGGGGCGACGTGCACGGCGGCACCTTGATGGCCACGCTGGATTTCACGCTCAGCGGCGCCGCGCGCTCGCATGCGCCGCTGGAAACCGGCGTGATCACCATCGATATGTCCACGCATTTCCTGGCTGCGGCACGCGGTGAACTGCACCTGGAAGCGCGCTGCATGCGGCGCGGCGCGCGCATCGCGTTTTGCGAGGGCGAAGTGAAGAACGCCGCTGGTGAAGTAGTTTGCGTGGCACGCGCGGCGTTCAAGCTGGTGCCGCTGAGCAGCGGCGGGGACTGACGCTTCAGGCGTTGCCGCTGGCCGGACGGTAGACCTGGGCGAAGCGCGCCTGCTGAACGACGCCGTAGTCGTTCGGCGCGTATTGCATCAGCCAGTCGCCGGCCGCGCCATGCAGCACGTCGCCGCCGGCTGAGCGGGCGATGCTGAAATCCTGGTCCATGCGTTTGGCCAGCACCACGCCCGGGATGTTCTGGTAGGCGCCATCCTGGCCGTGGGTGCCGGCTTGCAGCGGTTCGTACTTGGGGTCGAAGCGTTCGCGCGAGACGACCCAGCGGTCGCCGGTGGAGCCGGTGATGATGGCGTCGCCGGGCTGGTAGCGGTTGGGGCCTTCGAGGCTGATGAGTTCGCCGGGTTCTTTGGCGAAGGCTACCTGTACCACTTCGTGCTTTTGGTAGGCGGCGGCGGCGGGGTCGGTGCGCAGGTCGATCTGGGTGAGGATGGGCATGGCGTGGCGGATGGCAGGCTGGGGCGCAAATCATACCGCTGGTTCGCTCCCCGCTCCTTAGCCCAGTACTTAACCCAATACTTAACCCAATACTTAACCCAGCACCCGCGGCGCAAAGCCGTGGTTCAGCGGCCCGTTGCCCGTCCCAAGCGCAAAGTCAGCGCCCGCCACAATCGCATCGGCCACGAAATCCAGCGCCACTTCCACCGCGTCTTCCAGCTTGTCGCCCCTTGCCAGCTGGGCAGCAATGGCCGCGGCCAGCGTGCAGCCGGTGCCATGCAGGTTGCGGGTGTCAACCCGCTGATGCCTGAACACGCGCACAGTGCCGTCGGCACTCAGCAGCAGGTCGTCCAGGCCGGCATCGGCCGGATCCAGGTGCCCGCCCTTGAGCAGCACCGCCGGGCAGCCCAGCGCGACCAGGTCGCGTGCAGCTTGCTCCATCTCTTCGCGGCGGGTGATTTCGCGGCCCAGCAGGTAGGACGCCTCCGGCAGGTTGGGCGTGACCAGCACGGCGCGCGGGAACAGCAGGCGCACCATGGCCTGGGTGGTGGCGTCGTCCGCCAGGGTGGCGCCGGAGGTGGAGATCATGACCGGGTCCACTACCAACTGGCGAATGCCATGGCGGTCCACCGCGGCGGCTACCGCCTCGACGATGGCTGCGGTGCCCAGCATGCCGGTCTTGGCCGCATCCACGCCGATATCGCTGGCAACCGCATCGATCTGGGCCGCTACCATGTCGGCCGGGATGGCATGCACGCCGGTCACGCCGAGCGTGTTCTGCGCCGTGATGGCGGTGATCGCGCTCATGCCGAAGCAGCCCAGCGCCGCAAAGGTCTTGAGATCGGCCTGGATGCCGGCGCCGCCGCCCGAGTCGGAGCCGGCGATGGTCAGGGTGCGCGGGGGGCGGTGTGTCGTCAGGGTCATGTGCTGGGCCGGCGGTCAAGAAAAATTCATGGCGGTGGCGGTGCCAAGCGTGCCGGGGCAGGCTACAATACCGCCACTCCGAGGAGCGTTGCAACGAATGGGCCTTATTGTGCCATTCGCCAGGCTCGGACTGTCTTCAACGGCGCTCGCTGATCCGTGGCATACACACGGAGGCGAGTCGACCTATCCGCCCGTTATGCAAAGGCCCTGGTGTTCACCATCCTTGCATGGCGCGGCCGTATTCCCCGCACTCGTCCTTCGTCGCCACTCTTCATCGGAGTGAAACATGAACGCAGTGACTGACCTGAAGAACGATTACCTCGTGGCCGATCTGGGCCTCGCCGGCTGGGGCCGCAAGGAAATCGCCATCGCCGAAACCGAAATGCCTGGCCTGATGGCCATCCGCGACGAGTACGCTGCCGCCCAGCCCCTGAAGGGCGCGCGCATCGCCGGCTCGCTGCACATGACCATCCAGACCGCCGTGCTGATCGAGACGCTGGTGGCGCTTGGCGCCGACGTGCGCTGGGCATCGTGCAACATCTTCTCGACCCAGGACCACGCTGCCGCGGCCATCGCCGCTTCGGGCACGCCGGTGTTCGCCTTCAAGGGCGAATCGCTGAAGGAGTACTGGGACTTCACCCACCGCATCTTCGACTGGAAGGATGGCGGCACCCCCAACATGATCCTGGACGACGGCGGCGATGCCACGCTGCTGCTGCACCTGGGCGCCCGCGCCGAGAAGGACGCATCGCTGATCGCCAACCCGGGCAGCGAGGAAGAGACCTTCCTGTTCGCTGCGATCAAGGAAAAGCTGGCCAAGGACCCGTCCTGGTACAGCCGTAACCTGGACGCCATCAAGGGCGTGACCGAGGAAACCACCACGGGCGTGCACCGCCTGTACCAGATGGCGCAAAAGGGCGAGCTCAAGTTCCCCGCCATCAACGTCAACGACTCGGTGACCAAGAGCAAGTTCGACAACCTGTATGGCTGCCGTGAATCGCTGGTGGACGGCATCAAGCGCGCCACCGACGTGATGATCGCCGGCAAGGTTGCGCTGGTGGCCGGCTACGGCGACGTGGGCAAGGGCAGCGCGCAGGCACTGCGTGCCCTGTCGGCCCAGGTGTGGGTGACCGAAGTCGACCCGATCTGCGCACTGCAGGCCGCGATGGAAGGCTACCGCGTGGTGACCATGGAATACGCTGCCGACAAGGCCGACATCTTCGTCACCTGCACCGGCAACTACCACGTCATCACCCATGACCACATGGCCAAGATGAAGGACCAGGCCATCGTCTGCAACATCGGCCACTTTGACAACGAGATCGACATCGCCTCGCTGGAAAAGTACGAGTGGGACGAGATCAAGCCGCAGGTCGACCACGTGGTGTTCCCCGCCGTTGGCGATCAACCCAGCAAGAAGATCATCATCCTGGCCAAGGGCCGCCTAGTGAACCTGGGCTGCGGCACGGGCCACCCGTCGTACGTGATGAGCAGCTCGTTCGCCAACCAGACCATCGCCCAGATCGAACTGTGGCAGGAACGCGAAAGCGGCAAGTACCCGGTCGGCGTCTACACGCTGCCCAAGCACCTGGACGAAAAGGTCGCGCGCCTGCAGCTGAAGAAGCTCAACGCGCAACTGTCCGAGCTGACCGAGCAGCAAGCCGCCTACATCGGCGTGAGCAAGCAAGGCCCGTACAAGGCCGATCACTACCGTTATTGATCTGCCGGTGACCGGCGGCTGATCTGCGTTTGATCAACCGCCGGTTCGTCAGCCTGCGGCGCCCGCGCGCCGCGGGTGCCGTGCCCCGAATCTGCCCCGAATCCGTTTTACCCAAGCGAAGGAGTCGTCATGAGATTGTTGGCCGTCTGGATCATCAACGCCGCCGCGCTGTTCCTGGTGGGCAGCCTGATCGATGGGATTCATCTTGGCGGCTTCGGCTCGGCCATGATCGCTGCGCTGGTGCTTGGCCTGGTGAATACCTTGATCCGCCCGATCCTGGTGATCCTGACCTTGCCGGTGACGCTGCTGACGCTTGGCCTGTTCATCTTCGTGATCAACGCGCTGCTGTTCCTGTTCGTGGGCAAGCTGCTGGCCGGTTTCGTGGTCACCGGCTTTGGCGCGGCCCTGCTCGGCTCGATCCTCTACAGCGTGATCTCCTGGGCCCTGTCGAGCGTGCTGCTCGGCGAACGCCGCAGCGCCTGACGCCGTCCGGCGTCCCATGCCAATTTTTCAGCGCGCCGCGCCATAGGCGGCGCGCCACCATCATGCAAGACCGCTACTTCAGCTTTGAATTCTTCCCGCCCAAGACGGCGGAGGGCGCCGAGAAGCTGCGCAACACGCGTGCGCAGCTCGCTCCGCTGCAGCCCAAGTTCATCTCGGTGACCTTCGGCGCCGGCGGCACCACCCAGCAGGGCACGCTGGACGCCGTGCTGGAGATCCAGCGCGAAGGCATCGAGGCCGCGCCGCATTTGTCGTGCGTGGGGTCCTCGCGCGAGAGCATCCGCAATATCCTCAAGACCTACCGTGACGGCGGCATCCGCCATATCGTCGCGCTGCGCGGCGACATGCCGTCGGGCATGGGCGAGATCGGCGAGTTCCGCTATGCCAACGAACTGGTGGAGTTCATCCGCGCCGAGACCGGCGACTGGTTCAACATTGAGGTGGCGGCTTATCCCGAGTACCACCCGCAGGCCAAGTCGCCCCGCCACGATCTCGAGAACTTCGTGCGCAAGGTCAAGGCCGGCGCCGACTCGGCCATCACCCAGTACTTCTTCAACGCCGATGCGTACTTCCGTTTCGTCGAGGACGTGCGCGCCATGGGTGTGGACGTACCGATCGTGCCGGGCATCATGCCGATCACCAATTCCTCGCAGCTGATGCGCTTCTCCGAGATGTGCGGTGCCGAAGTGCCGCGCTGGGTGGCCAAGCGGCTGGAAGGCTTCGGCGATGACCGCGAGTCGATCCGCGCCTTTGGCCTGGATGTGGTCACCGCGCTGTGCGAGCGCCTGCTCGCGGCCGGCGTGCCGGGGCTGCATTTCTATACGCTCAACACAGCCAGCGCGACCAAAGCCATCTGGCAGCGCCTGAAGCTCTAAGGCATCCGCCCGCACCAGCGACATGCCAGCCCGCCGCCCCGACCCCTTCATCGACCATCTGCTCGAACTGCTGGGGCCGCTGGCGGCGCGCATCGGCCCGATCACCACGCGCCGCATGTTTGGCGGCCACGCCCTGTACTACGACGGACTGGTGTTCGCGCTGGTGCTGGGCGGGCGCTGCTACCTGAAAGTGGACGACCAGACGCGCGCTGGCTTCGAGGCCGAGGGCGGCGAGCCGTTCCGCTATAGCCGTAACGGACGCGAGATCTCCATGCAGCATTACCTGAGCGCTCCGCCAGCCTGCCTGGAGTCGGCCGAGGCCATGACGGCCTGGGCGCGGCTTTCCGTGGAATCCACGCTGCGGCTGGCCAACCAGGGGGGCTGAGGCGCTGCCGGGCGGTGGCATACTTTGGCTCATGGCCACCGACCCTGCCACCGTCACCGCCACGTTTCGTTTCTACGAGGAACTGAACGATTTCCTGCCGCGCGCGCAGCGCGGCCGGGATTGCGTGTGCACCTGCGCGCGCGCCGCCACCGTCAAGCACATGATCGAAGCGCTGGGCGTGCCGCACACCGAAGTGGAGCTGATCCTGGTGAACGGCGCGTCATGCGGCTTCGAGCGCCTGCTGCAGGATGGCGACCGCGTCTCCGTCTATCCCAAGTTCGAAGCCTTCGACGTCACACCGCTGCTGCGCGTGCGCGCCGAGCCGCTGCGCGCGACCCGCTTTGTTGCCGACGCCCACCTGGGCGGGTTGGCGCACCTGTTGCGCCTGACCGGCTTCGACACGCTTTACGACAACCACTACGCCGATAGCGAGATCGAAGCCATCGCCATGCGCGAGGGCCGCATCGTGCTCACGCGGGACCGCGAGCTGCTCAAACGGCGCGGGGTCACCCATGGCTGCTACGTGCGCGCCATCAAGGCCACGCCGCAATTGCGGGAGATCTTCGCGCGGCTCGACCTGGCCCGTAGCGCGCGGCCGTTCTCGCTGTGCCTGGACTGCAATGCGCCGCTGCGGGCGATCGACAAAACCGAGGTCGACGGCCGCGTGCCGCCGGGCGTGCTTGCGCGCCAGGAGCGGTTCGTGACTTGCGATTGCTGCCAGCGCGTGTTTTGGGAGGGGTCGCATTGGCGGCATATGCGGGGTTTGGTGGATGAGTTGGTGCCTGTGGGGCGTTGTTTGTAGTTTGTGGCTTTGTTTCTTGGGGGGCGCTGCTTCTTTGTACGGCGATGGTTTTTGCACCCAAGGGCCGTACGACATCCCCCTGCGGGGGCTGCCGGTCACTTTTCTTTGACCGGCAAAGAAAACTAACGAAAAGAAAGCCGCCCTGCCGGGAGCAGAGCAATAAGGCTTATATGGGGCAGTGGTTGCGTCGTACGGCCCGGAGTGTTTGCTGGCGGATCCTACCAACCCTAAGGGCATCGCATTTACATGACCTGCGGGTTACGTGGTGCAGCCCCTGACCTCGTGTGCGATGACCATTCCCACATCTGCCGTTCGCGAGGCGAGGGGCTGCGCCGTTTCGGGTGTGGCTGGTTTCGTGGTTTTGTCTCGGAGGACGAGCGCCGTGGGTGTGAGCGCGGCCCTCGCGGACGGGCCACGGTGCCCACCACGAAACCACCAAGGCAGGCAGGATCGTGGTGCTGCGCACCGCGAACGGCAGATGCCCGAACGCGCACCGAGCAAAGCGATCACGGGCACCACCACGTGACCATTTGGTCATGCCGTAGCGATGACCTTCAAGCCGGCATGGCAAAGCTAGCCAACACTCCGGGCCGTGCGACGCAACCACCGAGGCAAAAACAGCCTGATTGCTCTGCTCCCGGCAGGGCGGCTTTCTTTTCGTTAGTTTTCTTTGTCGGTCAAAGAAAAGTGACCGGCAGCCCCCGCAGGGGGATGTCGTATGGCACCTTGGGTGCAAAAACCATCGCCGTACAAAGAAGCAGCAATCAACCCCGCAGGGGGGATGTCGTATGGCTTTTGGGTGCAAACGCCATCGCCGTTCAAAGAAACAGCGACCACCCCCCCAATGGGATAAGGACACATCCTAAATCCCTCAAAACACCCCCCCCTCACTAACCACCCAATCCATCGGCAAATCATGCCCCTGCGGCACCAACGCAATCCGGCAGGCCTCATGCCCGATGCCGATCGCCACCGGCGCGTTCCCGCTGGCGGCCAGCGCCGCCAGCGTGCGGTCGTAGAACCCGCCGCCATAGCCCAGGCGGAACTTATCCCCGCTGAAACCGACACATGGAATCAGCAGGACGTCTGGCAGCAAGGGCGGTGTGCCGTCGGGCACAGGAATGCCGTAATGCCCGGCAACCATTGGCGTAGCCGGTTCCCACTGGTGGAAATCCAGCGGCGCGCCCGGCCGGCTTACCACCGGCAGGGCCGCTTGCCTCCCGGGAGCGCCGGCCAGCCAGCGCGAGACCACGCCACGGGCGTCGAACTCCTGCTGGATCGGCCAGTAGAAGCCCAGGCGACGCACGGGCAGGCGCTCCAGCAGGGCGGCCAGTGCGGCTTCGATGGCGGCGTCGGCTGCGGGGCGCTGCGGCAACGCGCCGCGCAGCGCCAGCAACTGGCGCCGTAGTGCCGCTCGCGGCATGCCGGAGTCGGGCTTTCCGGGCGCGCCGGAGGGGCTGCGAACGTCGTCGCTTGGCATGGCTGCGTGGGATAATGTCTGTTGTTGACCCAACATTGCACGGTCGGATGCGCGCCCTCGAAAGGTGTTGTCCGGCCGTCACAACAAGGAAGAAGAATGCCGAAGGGAGTATATCCGCAGCGTGTGGCCAAGGCCGCCCTGGCGGCGATCGCGTGCGCAGTGCTTGCCACGCCGGTATTTGCGCAGAAACGGCCCCAGCCGCAACCCCAATCGCAGTCGCTCGCCATCCCGAGCAACCCCGACGACGCTTTCGTGGCGCTGCGCGAAGCCGCGCGCAAGAACGACGTGGCACGCACCGACGCCATCTCGGCCACGCTGGTGGACTACCCGATCTCGTCTTACGTCGAGTACTTCCGCATCAAGCCGCAGATGTTCGACGCCAGCGGCCTGGCCCGCATCGACGCCCCTGACGACCAGGTGCGCGCTTTCCTGCAGCGCTACAAGGGCGAAGCCATTGCCGACCGCATGCGCAATGACTGGCTGCTGGTGCTGGGCAAGAAGCGCGACTGGGCCAATTTCGACGCCGAATACCCGCAGTTCGTGCTCAAGGACGATACGCAGGTCGAGTGCTACGCGTTGCTGTCGCGCGCGCTCAAGGGCCAGAACGTGGCGGCGGACGCACGCGCGGCGCTGAGCGATCCGCGCTACTACGGCGAAGGCTGTGTCGACCTGATCGGCTACCTGGCCCAAAGCAGGCAGATCGAGCCGAGCGACGTGGCCTTCCAGGCACGCCAGGCGCTGGAGCAGAACTATGTGACGCTGGCTGGGCGCATCGCCGCCACCGCGCCGGACGCGCGCGGCGACAGCAACACGCTCGCCACCGTGGTCAAGATGGCGCGCAACGATCCCGCCCAGGCCGCGGCCTACCTGAGCGCCAACGCCGGCAGCCTGTCGCGCGACGAGCAGGGCGCCGGCTGGGGCGTGGTCGGCCAGTACGCCGCCAAGAAGCTTGCACCCGAGGCGGCCGGCTACTACCGCCGGCAGATGGACCTGGGCGGCAACCAGTGGCTGTCCGACGAAACGCAGGAGTGGCGCGTGCGCGCCGCGCTGCGCCAGGGCGACTGGAAGCAGGTGCGCCAGGCCGTGGAGCTGATGCGCCCCGAGCTGCGCGCCAAGGACCCGGCCTGGACCTACTGGCACGGGCGCGCGCTCAAGGCTGACAACCGCGGCGCCGAGGCCGAGAAGCAGTTCCAGTCGATCGCCGGCCAGTTCAACTTCTACGGCCAACTGGCCAGCGAGGAACTGGGCAACCGCATCGTGCTGCCGGCACGCACGCAGGTCAGCGATGCYGAGGTCAATGCCATGCGCACCCGCCCGGGCTTCCTGCGCGCGCAGAAGCTCTACGACCTGAACCTGCGCTTCGAAGGCAATCGTGAATGGAACTGGGAACTGCGCGGCATGACCGACCGCCAGCTGCTGGCCGCCGCCGACTATGCCCGCCGCATCGAGTTGCTGGACCGCGCTGTGAACACCGCGGACCGCACCCAGGCCGAGCATGACTTCTCGCTGCGCTTCCTGATGCCGTACCGCGACATCATGCAGCGCGCCACCGATGACGTGGGCCTGGATATGGCATGGGCCTATGGGCTGGTGCGCCAGGAGTCGCGCTTCATCATGAACGCGCGCTCGTCCGCCGGCGCTCATGGCCTGATGCAGGTGATGCCGGCGACCGCCAAGTGGGTTGCGCGCAAGATTGGCATGACCGACTTCTCGCCCTCGATGATGAGCGATCCCAATGTCAACATCCAGCTTGGCACCAACTATATGAGCATGGTGCTGACTGACCTGGACAGCTCATGGACGCTGGCTTCGGCCGCCTACAACGCCGGCCCGGGCCGTCCCAAGAACTGGCGCTCCAGCTTGCCGCGCCRGGTCGAGGGCGCGATCTTCGCCGAGACCATTCCATTCTCGGAGACCCGGACCTACGTGAAGAATGTGCTGTCGAACGCCACGTACTATGCTGCATTGATGAGCGGCCGGCCGCAGTCGCTCAAGGATCGCCTGGGCGTGGTGTCGCCGTCGCAGATCACCACCACCAGCCTGCCCTGAGGTTTTAACGCCTTCGAGGCAGCGCGGTCTGCAGGCCATGCGGTAGCCGGCGCATGCTCCAGCCCCGGAGCGTGCGCCAGTCGTCCCTTGCCGCGGAGAGATCCATGCAGACCAGCAACGTTCTAGTGATCGGAGGGGCCGGCTTTGTCGGCAGCCACCTGGTAGCCCGCCTGGCAGGTGTTGCCACCGCGTCGGCCACGCCGCTGGAGCCGGGCACCGTCGTGGAGCCGCCTCTGGACCCTGAGCGCATCGTGGCCGCTACCCGCGACGCCGAGCATGCGCAGCACCTGCTGCTGCTGCCGCGCGTCGAGGTGATCGAGCTGGACGTGAGGAACGATGCTGCGCTGAACGCCGCCATTGGCACGCTGGGCACCGACGGCATCGTGGTGAACCTGGTCGGCATTCTTCATGGCGAACGCGCCGAGCCCTACGGCGCGGCCTTTGCCGCCGCCCATGTGGACCTCGCGCGGCGCATTGTCGAGTCTTGCCACAGTACCGGCGTGCGCAGGCTGTTGCACATGAGCGCGCTGGGCGCCGACAGCGCCGGCCCGTCGATGTACCTGCGCAGCAAGGGCGACGGCGAGCGCGTGGTGCGCGAGAGCGCCCTGGACTGGACCATCTTCCGCCCGTCCGTGATCTTCGGCCCCGACGACCATTTCCTCAATCTGTTCGCCCAACTGCAGCAACTGGCGCCCGTGGTGCCGCTCGCCTGCGCACATGCCAGGTTCCAGCCGGTGTACGTGCAGGACGTGGCGCAGGCCATGGTCAACGCCATGGCGACGCGAGACACCATCGGCCGCGCCTACGACCTGGCGGGGCCGCAGGTCTATACGCTGGAGGCGCTGGTGCGTTTTGCGGGCCGCGCCAGCGGCCACCCGCGCCCGGTCCTGCACCTGCCCGACGCCCTGGCCCGCGTGCAGGCAGCCATCCTCGAACACATGCCGGGCGCGCCGGTGATGTCGCGCGACAACCTGGACTCCATGCGGCTCGACAATGTCATGCGGGGGGCGATCGCGCCCGAGCTTGGGCTGGGCCAGCCGGTGGGGCTGGAGGTGGTGATGACCGATGTGCTGGCGGGCCGCGGGCACGAGAGCCAGATGCTGGGACTGCGGCGCAGCGGGTATCGTTGAGCGGCAGGCAGCCCGGGCCGGCTTTGCCCCTCGCATGTGATCAGGATTCACATCGCTGCGAGCGTAATTCGCTTGGAAGCGCTTGGCGCGGCTGGCTACAATGGTTCGTTCGCCGCCGTGCGCTTGCGTGCGCACGCCTCGCGCTGCGGGCTTGCCCCGGCCGCGCGCGCTCCCCCACGTTTTCCTGCAAGGATTTTGCGATGAAGCTCGTCATCGGCAACAAGAATTACTCTTCCTGGTCGCTGCACCCCTGGCTGCTGATGCGGCAGGCTGGCATTGCGTTCGAGGAGGTCAAGGTACGCTTGTTCGTGGCCGGGTTTGAGCAAGCGATTGCGAAGCACTCGCCCACCGGCAAGGTGCCGGTGCTGGTCGATGGCGATGTCTCGGTGTGGGACTCGCTGTCGATTGCCGAATACCTGGCCGAGTCCTTTCCCGAGAAGCAGCTCTGGCCGGCCGACCGTGCAGAGCGTGCGCATGCGCGCTCGATCTGCGCGGAGATGCACTCGGGCTTCGGCAACCTGCGCAGCCAGTTGCCGATGAACGTCACCGCGGTGCTGCCCGGCATGGGCTGGAACGTAGCGGTGCAGCGCGATGTGGATCGTGTTGCCGCGATCTGGTCGGACCTGCGCGCGCGGCATGCGGCCGCAGGCCCGTTCCTGTTCGGTGCGTTCACCATTGCCGACGCATTTTTCGCGCCGGTGGTCAGCCGCTTTGCCACTTATGGCATTCACCTGCCAGAGGCCGCCAAGCAATATGCGGACTTTATCCTGGCGCTGCCGGCCATGCAGGCGTGGATCGCCGATGCCCGTGAAGAGCGCGATTTCCTCGCCTCCGACGAGCCCTACCGCCTCACCCCCGATCGCGCCGACGCGATTGTGATCAACCATTGAGCTCGTCCATGCAGGTGTATGCCGTAGGCGGCGCCATTCGCGACGCCCTGCTGGGCTTGTCGAGCCAGGACCGTGACTATGTGGTGGTGGGCGCAACGCCGGCCGAGATGGAAGCCCAGGGCTATAAGCCGGTAGGCAAGGATTTCCCCGTGTTCCTCCATCCCAGGACCCGGGAGGAATACGCGCTGGCCCGCACCGAGCGCAAGACCGCGGCAGGCTACAAGGGCTTTTCGTTCTATTGCGCGCCGGACGTGACGCTGGAAGACGACCTCGTGCGGCGCGACCTCACCATCAACGCCATGGCGCAGGCGGTGGGCGATGACGGCGCGCTTACGGGCCCTGTGATCGATCCCTACGGCGGGCAGCGCGATCTCGCCGCACGGTTGTTTCGCCATGTGTCGGACGCCTTCGCCGAAGACCCGGTGCGGATCCTGCGCGTGGCGCGCTTCGCCGCGCGTTTCAATGATTTCACGGTAGCCCCCGAGACGCTGGTGCTGATGCGCCGGATGGTGGAAGCCGGCGAGGTCGACGCGCTGGTGGCCGAACGCGTCTGGCAGGAACTCGCGCGCGGCCTGATGGAGGCACGGCCCTCGCGCATGTTCGAGGTGCTGCGCGAATGCGGGGCGCTGGCGCGACTGCTGCCCGAGCTGGACCAGCTATGGGGCGTGCCGCAGCGGGCCGACTACCACCCGGAGGTGGATACCGGCGTGCACGTGATGATGGTAGTGGATACCGCCGCCGCGATGGGCACCTCGCTGCCGGTGCGCTTTGCCGCGCTGATGCACGACCTGGGCAAGGGCACCACGCCCGAGGATGTGCTGCCGCGCCATATCGGGCACGAGCAGCGCAGCGTGGCATTGCTGGAGGCAGTTTGCAAGCGGTTGCGCGTGCCGACTGACTGCCGTGACCTGGCAGTGGTGGTGGCGCGCGAGCATGGCAATATCCATCGCTCCGAGGCGTTTGGCGCTGCCGCGCTGACGCGTTTGCTGGAGCGGTGCGATGCATTGCGCAAGCCGGCGCGGTTTGCTGAAGCGCTGCAGGCATGCGAGGCGGATGCGCGGGGACGGCTTGGGTTTGAGGACCGGGAGTATCCGCAGACGGCGCGGTTGATGATGGCGCTGGAGGCGGCGGCTTCGGTGGACGCCGGGGCTGTGGCGCGGCAGTGTGCTGGGGATCCTGGGTTGATCAAGGATCGGGTGCATGCTGCGCGGGTGGCGGCAGTGGAGGCTAAGGTAGGGGGGGTAGGGGGGTAACTGCAACTGCAAATTCAGCCGTTGCAGTTGTAGCTGCAGTTGCAGGCCAGCAGTGTCCGCAGTGTCCGCCCCACACCCTAAAACAACTTCCCAATCACCAACGCCACCATCGACAACAAAACCGTCGAAGCAAACGGCAACACAAACTCCCGCCCAAACAACCGAAACCGCAAATCCCCCGGCAACCGCCCCAACCCCAGCTTCTGCAGCCAGGGCAGTGCCGCCGACAGCACGATGACGGCCAGGAAGATGGTGAGGGTCCAGCGCAGCATGTTGGGGTGCCTAAGGGGAGAGGGTGAAATGCGCGGACTATAGCGCGTGGCTGCGATCGCCGCGTGCGAAGCCTGCCAGCGGCAGCGCCGCATCAAAGTCGCGGGTCAGCGCGATCACCTTGAACAGTTCGCCCATCTCGGCCTCGGACAGCAGCTTTTGCACCGCGTTGGCGGCGGGCAGGAAGTTGCGCGTGTCGTTGGGGTCCAGCGCCATCAGCAGCTCGGTGATGCCGGCGTTCATCAGGAAGCGCGCCTGCGAGGCGAAGCCGGCCACCGTCAGCCCGGCATCGGCGGCGGCGTGGGCGATGCCGCTGAAGTTGACGTGGGCGGTGATGTCCTGCAGGCCAGGGTAGAGGAAGGGGTCCGGGTGGGCGTGATGGCGGTAGTGGCACATCAGCGTGCCGCCGACGCGCTGCGGATGGTAGTACTCGGCAGCGGGGAAACCGTAATCGATCAGGAACACCGCACCCCGCGTGAGCATCGTGCCCACCGCGCGCATGAAGCCTTCGGCCTCGGCGTGGGTTTCGGTGACGATGTCGTGGTCTCCGGCCACGGCGTGCAGTGTTTCAGGCAGGGCGTCGGCCGCCACGGGACGGTCCGAGAAGCCGAAGGCTGCATCGGATGTGTCGGATGCGTCAGCATCGCTGTCCCGGCGGACTACGCCACGCTCCAGCCAGCGGCCGTGGCTGCGGGCGAACAGCCGCACTGGCATGGCGTCCAGCACTTCGTTGCCGACCACGATCCCTTCGAAATGCTCGGGCAGGGTATCCAGCCAGGCGACGCGTGGGGCCAGATGCGGCGCGCGCGAGGCCAGCATGGCCTGCTGGCGCGCGCGCAGCTCGCCGGAGAGCTCGACGATGGCGTAGCGCTCGGGCAACTGGCCTTCCTGCTCCAGGGCCAGCAGCAGGTCGGCGGCGAGYCGGCCGGTGCCGGCGCCGAATTCCAGGACCTGCGACAGGCCCTGCGCCAGCAGCGGCGCGAACTGGCGCGCGAGCGTACGGGCGAAATACGGGCTGAGTTCGGGGGCGGTGATGAAGTCGCTGCCATCGCGCGCGTCGCGGCCGAACTTGGCGGCGCCGCCGCTGTAGTAGCCCAGCCCGGGCGCATATAGCGCAAGCGCCATATAGCGGTCGAAACCGAGCCAGCCGCCCGCGTCGTCGATAGCCTGGCCGATGTGCGCGCTCAGCGCGGCGGACGCCGACAGCGCGTCGGCGGGGGGAAGGGGTAAACTAGCGCCTTTGTGCATACCGCGATTGTAGCAATGCCAGCCTCCGAATCCCCTGACTCCGCATCGCCTGCCGGCGCTACCGCCGCCGCCGCCGCCTCTGCTACCCCCGCGCGCGGTATCGCGCTCGTCACCGGCGCCGCGCGCCGGCTCGGGCGCGTGATCGCGCTGGAACTGGCCCAGCGCGGCTGGGACGTGGCGGTGCATTGCCACCGCTCCGTGGCCGAGGCCGAGGCGCTGGCCGAACAGATCCGCGCCGGTGGCCAGCGTGCCGCCGTGCTGCAGGCCGACCTGGCCGACGAGGCGTCCACCGCCACGCTGATCAAGGCCTGCACCGATGCGCTGGGCGTGCCGACCTGCCTGGTCAACAATGCCTCGCTGTTCCAGTACGACGTGGCCACCAGCTTTTCCTATGCCTCGCTCGATACGCATATGCGCACCAATGTGGCCGCGCCGCTGCTGCTCGCGCGCGAAATGCACCGCGCCATGTCGGACACGCAGCGCGGCGTGGTCATCAACCTGCTCGACCAGAAACTGGATAACCTGAATCCGGACTTCCTGTCGTACACGCTGTCCAAGGCGGCGCTGCAGACGGCTACCGTGCAGCTGGCCCAGGCGCTGGGACCCAAGCTGCGCGTGGTGGGCGTGGCGCCCGGCATCACCATGGTCTCGGGCGACCAGTCCAGCCCGGGCTTCCGGCGCGCCCACCGCATGACGCCGTTGGGGCAGTCGTCCACGCCGGAAGACATCGCGCAGGCGGTGGCCTACCTGGCCGAAGCGCGCGCCGTGACCGGCACCACGCTTTACGTCGACGGCGGCCAGCACCTGATGCCGCTGGCGCGCGACGTGATGTTCCTGACCGAATGATCCAATAACGTACCCGGCGCGCGCGCCAAGTCCGCGCGCGCCTTGTCCCTCATTTTTCCTCTCCCCATCATGACCATGCTCGCCGCCCTCACACATCCCAGCCTGCAAGACTGCCGCCGCATGTTCTTGCGCAACTACGAAGTGCAGATCAATATCGGCGTGCACGAATTCGAGAAAAAGGGCGAACAGCGCGTGCTGATCAATATCGACCTGTTCGTGCCGCTGGCCCAGAGCACGCCCCAGGACGACAAGCTGCAGGAAGTGGTGGACTACGACTTCATGCGCAATACGGTCGCCGAGCGCATGGCGCAGGGCCACGTCCACCTGCAGGAAACCCTGTGCGACGACGTGGCGCGCGCCATGCTCAAGCATCCCAAGGTGCGCGCCGTGCGCGTATCGACCGAAAAGCCGGACGTGTACCCGGATTGCGATTCGGTCGGCGTCGAGGTGTTCCACATCAAGAGCGAGCCGGTTGGCCAGTAAGTGAGCCGCTCTGGGGCTGCCGGCGCAGGGTGGCGGCTCACGGTAAAATGCCGGGTTCTCCGGCCCCGGCAGCTTGCATGTGATGCGACTGCCGCATTGCGCGCCGTTTTGCCCTTGCTTTGCCGTACCCGATCGCCCCTTCGCCCCATCACCCCATCGCCATGACCGCCACCACGCATTCCAAGAACTTCTTCCGTCTGGAGACCTATCTCCAGTCGCAGACGGGCCGCGCCATCGGCGATTTCAAGATGATCGAGGATGGCGACACGGTGCTGGTGTGCCTCTCCGGCGGCAAGGACTCGTACACCATGCTGTCGGTGCTGATGGCGCTGCAAAAGCGCGCGCCGGTCAAGTTCAAGCTGATCGCGATGAACCTGGACCAGAAGCAGCCGGGCTTTCCCGCGCACATCCTGCCGGCCTACCTGAAATCGGTGGGGGTGGAGTATGTGATCGTCGACGCGGATACCTATTCCATCGTCAAGGAGAAGGTGCCTGAGGGCAAGACCACCTGCTCGCTGTGCTCGCGCCTGCGCCGCGGCGTGATCTACCGCACCGCCAAAGAGCTCGGCGCCAACAAGATCGCGCTGGGCCACCATCGCGACGACATCATCCAGACCTTCTTCCTGAACCTGTTCTTCGGCGGCAAGATGAAGGCGATGCCGCCCAAGCTGGCCACCGACGACGGCCAGCACATCGTGATCCGCCCGCTGGCCTATTGCCCAGAAAAGGACATCGCCAGCTACGCACGCGCGATGGAATACCCGATCATCCCGTGCAACCTGTGCGGCTCGCAGGAAAACCTGCAGCGCAAGAAGGTCAAGGAGATGGTGCTGGAGTGGGAGCGGACCAATCCGGGGCGCACCGACAATATCTTTGCCGCGCTGCGCAGCGTGGTGCCGTCGCATCTGGCCGATACCGATCTGTTCGATTTCAACGGGCTGGCAACCGGCCTGGCCAAGGTGGACGAGGCCTCGCTGTTCGGCGAGACCACCTTCTCCCAGCAGCCGCTGGTCTTTGCGGGCGGCATGGAAGAGAACAAGCTGGAATTCGTGCGCTTCGAGAAGTCCGCGCCCGCCAGCCCGGCGCAGCCTGCCGCCGAATAGGCCAGGGGCCGGCCTCCCGGCCCCTTGTCAGTTCTCAGCGCGCGTTGGCCGGGGCGCCGCCGCATTGGCGGTGCCATCGCGCATCAACGCGTTCGCGTCATCGATCCATTTCTGGAAGCGATCCACCGCATGGGCTTTTTGCTCCGGTGTGGTCAGGTTGGCAATGGTGACGGTCAGCGCCAGCCCGGCCTCGTTGTTGGCGTCGTAACGGGCATTGCGCTCCCGCGTGGGCGGGTTCTGCCAGTGATCGCCATAGCGCCTTAGCATTTCCACGACCTGGGCCTTGGGCGGATGCTCGGCCTGCACCTGGCGCACCAGCGCCAGCCATTCCTGCTGGCGCTTGACGCGTTCCGCATAGCGCGCCTCGGCGCCTTGCACCACGGGCGCCATGGCGCGGCGGATAGTGGCCTCCTGGTCACTCGAGAAGCGCCCGTAGACCAGCCGCGCATAGTCCATCACCTTGTCGAACCGGGCTTCCTCGCGGGCCGCCGGGTCGGGGCGCAGGTATTCCTTGCGGTATTTGGCGTTGGCATCGGCAAATTTCTTCTCCATGCGGGCGATCTGCTCAGGGGTCAGCGTCAGCAGCAGGTCGGCCACGTCGGGCGTGGAGCGATCGAAGGCAACGCGTGCCAGGCGCTGGGCGTCGTCCTGGATCTTGCCCACCGCGGCGGCGGAGACCGGCTGCTGTACCTCGCTCTTGGCCTGGCGCAGCAAGCCGGCGATCTCAGGCAACTGGTCCTTGCGATGCCAGGCAAAGAAGCGGGCGATGGCATCGCGGGTGAGGGGTTCCTGGCTGGCGGAGACGTCCACGTAGTTGTCGATCCACCAGTAGGCGAGCCGGTCGCCCTGCTGGTAGCCTAGCTTCAGGGCATTGCAGGCCGTCAGGGCGACCACCGCTGTGACCAGAAGGAGACACCGGACACGGTCCCTGCGCAGGAAGGGATTGGCGGTCAAACGGCGCAAAACCCCCATGATAGAATCCTTTTCCGCGCGTTTTGGCAGCTGATCGCGCCCGCGATTCCCAACCGTTGCTGGCTTTGCCGCCGGTTTCGGGGTTCGGGCCCGGACCCTGGCCAACGCTGCTGGCCCCCGGGCTCGCCGAGGGGGTGATTCATACTGTTTGCTGGACACACTCACTTAGGACCCTCCTTGTGAATATCGTCATTCTCGCTGCAGGAATGGGCAAGCGGATGAACTCCGCGCTGCCCAAGGTCCTGCATCCTCTCGCAGGCCGGCCGCTGCTCGCCCATGTGATTGAAACGGCACGAAAATTGTTGCCGACCCGGCTCGTGGTGGTGGTTGGGCATGGTGCCGACCGCGTTCGCGAGGCGGTTGGCGCGCCAGATGTTGCCTTCGCCCTGCAGGCCGAGCAGCTTGGCACCGGCCATGCCGTGGCGCAGGCGCTCCCGCTGCTCGACGACAGCCAGCCGACGCTGGTGCTGTACGGCGATGTGCCGCTGACCGAAGCCGCCACGCTGCAGCGCCTGGTGGCTGCGGCCGGCAGCGAGCGCTTCGGCATCCTGACGGTTGAAATGGACGACCCCACCGGCTATGGCCGCATCGTGCGCGAGGCGGGCAAGATCGTGCGCATCGTCGAGCAAAAGGATGCGAGCGAGCCGCAGCGCGCCATCCGTGAGATCAACACCGGCATCATCCTGGCACCCACCGGCCCCCTGCGTCGCTGGCTGTCCACGCTGCGCAATGACAACGCCCAGGGCGAGTATTACCTGACCGACGCTGTCGAGCGCGCGGTGGCGGATGGCATGGAAGTGGTTTCCGCGCAGCCCGATGCGCTGTGGGAAACGCTGGGTGTGAACAGCAAGGTGCAGCTCGCCGAGCTCGAGCGCATCCATCAGCGCAACCTGGCGCAGCGCCTGCTTGAAGCCGGCGTGACGCTGCTGGATCCGGCGCGCATCGATATCCGCGGCGAGCTTACCTGCGGGCGCGACGTCACCATCGATGTGAACTGCGTGTTCGAAGGCCGCGTGCATCTGGAAGACGGTGCGCATATCGGCGCCAACTGCGTGCTGCGCAACAGCACCGTGGGCGCTGGCGCGCGGGTGCAGCCGTTCTGCCATTTCGAGGATGCCAGCGTTGGCGCGGCCGGCCGCATCGGCCCGTACGCGCGCCTGCGTCCCGGCACGGTGCTGGGCGAGGATGTGCACATCGGCAACTTCGTCGAGGTCAAGAACAGCCAGATCGCCGCGCACAGCAAGGCCAACCACCTTGCCTACGTGGGCGACGCCACGGTCGGCTCGCGCGTCAACATCGGCGCGGGCACCATCACCTGCAACTACGATGGCGCGAACAAGTACCGCACCGTCATCGAGGATGATGTCTTTATCGGTTCCGATACGCAGCTGGTCGCGCCGGTGACCGTGCGCCGCGGCGCCACCATTGGCGCCGGCACGACGCTGACCAAGGAGGCGGCGGCCGACAAGCTGACGCTGTCGCGCTCCAAGCAGATGACGCTCGACGCGTGGCAGCGCCCGGTCAAGCAAGCCAAGAAATAGGCCCCGCCGCCGCTTGGCCGGGATACGGCCGGGCGGCAATGGCAACTCGCGGGAGACGGCAGCGCCGTCCTCGCGCCAATCATCCGGTGCGGCCGTGTCCGCGCCCTGTGGGAGAAGAATATGTGCGGCATCGTCGGCGGGGTTTCCTCGCGCAATATTGTTCCGGTCCTGATCGAAGGACTGCGTCGCCTCGAGTACCGTGGCTATGATTCCTGCGGCGTGGCGGTAGTGCGCGACAACGCGCTCGAGCGCGCCCGCACGGTCTCGCGCGTGGCCGACCTGGACGAGCAGACCCGCGCGTCCGGCCTGACCGGCATGACCGGCGTGGCGCATACGCGCTGGGCCACGCACGGCAAGCCCGACACCACTAACGCCCACCCGCATTTCTCGGGTGAGTCCATCGCGCTGGTGCACAACGGCATCATCGAGAACTACGAGCCGCTGCGCGAAGAGCTGCGCGCTGCCGGCTATGGCTTCGAGTCGCAGACCGACACCGAAGTGGTGGCCCACCTGATCCACCAGGTCTACACCTACCCGAGCAGCGCCACGCGCGGCGACCTGTTCGCCTCGGTGCGTGCCGTGACCAAGCGCCTGCACGGCGCCTACGCCATCGCCGTGTTCTCCAAGGACCATCCGGAACGCGTGGTCGGCGCCCGCGCCGGCTCGCCGCTGGTGGTGGCGCTGGGCGACAACGAATCCTTCCTGGCTTCCGACGCGCTGGCCGTGGCGGGTACTGCCAACCGCATCATCTACCTGGAAGAAGGCGACGTGGTGGAACTCACCCGCGAAGGCGCCACCATCCGCGACGTGCACGACCACCTGGTCGAGCGCGAAGTGCGCGTGGTCGAGACGCACGCCGCGGCGGTGGAGCTGGGCCCGTATCGCCACTTCATGCAGAAGGAAATCTTCGAGCAGCCGCGCGCGCTCGGCGATACGCTGGAAGGCATCGACGCCATTACGCCGGAACTGTTCGGCGAGACCGCCCAGAGCGTGTTCAGCGAGATCGACAGCGTGCTGATCCTGGCTTGCGGCACCAGCTATTACTCGGGCTGCACCGCCAAATACTGGCTCGAATCCGTGGCCAAGATCCCGACCCAGGTCGAGGTGGCGAGCGAGTACCGCTACCGTGAAACCGTGCCCAACCCGCGCGCGCTGGTGGTGGTGATCTCGCAGTCTGGCGAGACCGCCGATACCATGGCCGCCCTGCGCCACGCCAAGGCGCTGGGCCACACGCACACCCTGGCTGTGTGCAATGTGTCCACCAGCGCCATGGTGCGCGAGACCGCGCTGCGCTTCCTGACGCGTGCCGGCACCGAGATCGGCGTCGCGTCGACCAAGGCCTTCACCACCCAGCTCGCCGCGCTGTACATGCTGACCCTGGCGCTGGCCAAGGTACGCGGCAGGCTCACGGCCGAGGCGGAAGCCGCGGCGCTGACCAACCTGCGCCACCTGCCCGTGGCCCTGCACGGCGTGCTGGCGCTGGAGCCGCAGATCATCTCCTGGTCCGAGGACTTTGCCCGCCGCGAGAACGCGCTGTTCCTGGGCCGTGGCCTGCATTACCCGATCGCCCTGGAAGGCGCGCTCAAGCTCAAGGAAATCTCGTACATCCACGCCGAAGCCTATCCGGCCGGCGAGCTCAAGCACGGCCCGCTGGCGCTGGTGACCGAGGCSATGCCSGTGGTSACGGTGGCGCCCAACGACGCGCTGCTGGAAAAGCTGAAGTCCAACATCCAGGAAGTGCGCGCCCGCGGCGGCCGGCTGTATGTGTTCGCCGACAGCGACACCCACATCCATTCCACCGATGGCATCCAGGTGATCCGCCTGCCCGAGCACTATGGCGACCTGTCGCCGATCCTGCACGTGGTGCCGCTGCAGTTGCTGGCTTACCATACCGCCTGCGCGCGCGGCACCGACGTGGACAAGCCGCGTAACCTGGCCAAGTCGGTCACGGTGGAGTAACGCAAGCGATAGCTGCGAGCCGCGCCGCACGGCATGGCCAGGAACGCCTGGCCGGCCGGGCGGCATGGGTAAGCGTCTATTCATGCCAGTTGCCGGTGGAGGGCGCGCGGCCAGGTGGCCGGCTTCGCGCCGATGCTGGTCTCAGGATGGCCCCTCGGCTCGCCATCCGCTGTCGGTGAGTTGCCTACTTTGGTATCGGCTACCGCCGCCGGTTCGCCTCGTTCGTTTGGCGGACTTGAACAATCCCGGCCAATAGCCAAGAATCTCGCACGGCTGTGTTCTCGCCGAAGACGTGCCCGCCACTGGGCCTCCTGCAGATCCAGATCACCAGATCACCAGATCAGCGGGAAGAAGACAAAAAGATAAGAATATAAAACACCAAATACGATAATGCGGACCAGGTGCTCTAGGAGTCCCGCCGCACACCTTGCCTCGGGAAAGACTGAAGATTGGCTTGCGGGGCGGCTCCTCAGCCGCCCAGGATTGCTGGCGTGCCCAGCTGGCGGAGTCACGCGCCTGCAGCCTCGCCATTCTCGTTGTCCCTGCATCCTGGCGGCGGACGGTCACGGTCACGGTCATGCGTCACGCAGTGCAGCAGGATCGGTCTTGTGATCCGGCCGCCTGGTTTCGCCGCATGAGCGCCGCCGACCCGCCCTGGCACCATGGCGCTGGCCTCATGCTGGCCCGCCGCCTCCATGCGGCCGGTCTTATCGGCATGCTGGCCTGGCTGCTGGTGGCGCGGGCCTGGGCCTCCGATGCCGGCCCGCTACCCCTGCAAAGCCCCGACGTGTCCTGGTTGCGCGATCCGGGCGGGCGGCTCACGATCGCGCAGGTTGCCGCGCATGCCAACGGATTCGAGCCATTGCGCGGCGGCCTGAGCGAGGGTTTCACCCATGACGTGGTCTGGCTCAAGGTGGTGCTGCCCGCGGCGGCCCAGGGTGGCGAGCGCTGGCTGGAGATCTGGCCGGGGGCGCTCGACGATGTGCGCCTGTACCAGGCAGCAGAGAACGGCGCCTGGGTGGAGCGCCGCAGCGGCAATGGGCTGCCCTTCGAGGCCCGCGACGGCCCCGATGGGCGTAGCCGCAACCTGGCCTTCCGGCTCGCGCAGCCGCAGCCTGGCGATGTGCTCTACCTGCGCATCCGGACCACCGGGACGATGGCGGCCGCGTTGCGGCTGTGGCATGGGTCCGAGCTGCGCGCGGCAAGCGCGGCCGCCAACATCGGCTATGGCATGCACCTGGGTTTCATGGCCACGGCGGTGCTGTTTTACCTGGCAGGCTGGCTGCTGACCCGCCGCGCGCTCTACGGTGCATTTTCCCTGCTCGTGGCCGTGGCTACCCTGCGCTGGTTTGCCGCTGACGGACTGGCCAGCCAGTTTCTCTTTCCGCGCGATGCCACCGTGCCGCTCTTGGCCGCCAAGGCCTTGGTGGGGCTTCAATGGGCGTGCGCCAGCCTGTTCGTGATCTGCCTGCTGCAGTTGCGCGAGCGCGCGCCGCGCCTGCTGCACTATTACCAGGGCCTCATGCTGACGGGCCTGGCGGTCGCCTTGTCGTCATCGAGCGATTACTACGGTACTGCGGTTTGCGTGCTCTATATCGGGGTGTTGCTGGGGCAATTGTTCTCGATTCCCGTCTATCTTCACCTGTGGCGTACCGGAGGGGTTTCCGGCCGGCTGGTCGCGGCTTCGCTTTCGCTGTACTGCCTCATCATCCTGCCTGGCTGCCTTGGCGCGTTCGGCTTGTTGCCGCTGAGCCCCGCCACCTTGCAAGGCGCACACCTGCTCGACCTGCCGCTGATGCTGACGCTGCACCTGAGCATTGTGCTGCGCGTGCGCGAAGCGGAAAGCGAGCGCAAGAGGGAGCGGCAGCAGGCCAGCGAGGCTATGGCGTCTTCCCTGCGCGAGCGGCGTGCGTTCGAGGAGCAAAGCCGTTTGCTCGCGATGATGACGCATGAGGTTCGCACGCCGGTGGCGGTGATCGATGCCGCGGCCTATAGCCTGCGCCTGCTCGATGACATCGGCGGCGACCGCGCGCAGCGCGAGAGCCGCTACCAGAGCATCCAGCTGGCCGTGCGGCGGCTGAAGCTCCTGATGGAGCTGGCCGAGGCGCGCGAGCGGCTGGTGCCCGGCGAACAGCAGCTCGACACTGCGCCGTTTGGCTTCGCCGAACTCAGCCGGGACGTGCTCGCGTCGCTCGAGCCGCAAGCGGCGGCCCGGGTATCCCTGGAGGCCGGGGCCGGGTTGCCGCAGCTCGATGGGGATGTCCGCCTGCTGCACTTCGCCTTGCTCAACCTGCTCGACAACGCGCTCAAGTACGCTTACCCGGCCAGCCGCATCCTGATCGACATCGCCGCTGGCATGCGCGAAGGCGTGCGCGGCGTGGCCTGGCGCATTCGCGACCAGGGGCCCGGCGTGCCCTTGGGCAAGGAAGAGGTGATCTTCGAGAAATTCCGCCGGCTCGGAGAAATTGCCGACCAGCCCGGCCTCGGGTTGGGCCTGCCGCTGGCGCGCAAGATCATGGAGCTGCATGGCGGGACCCTGTGTTGCGATCCGGGTTGGCGCGAAGGGGCTTGCTTCGTGGCGTGGCTGCCGGAGGCCGCATGACTGTCGCCGCCGCGCTTGCCGCCCTCGATGCTTCCGATGGCGCCCTAACCGGGGTGTCCGAAGGGATGGCCGAAGGGGTTCCCATTGCGCTGGTCGAGGACAACGAGCGCCTGCGCACGGAGCTGGCCTTTCACTTGAGCCACGCCGGCTATGCCGTCGCAAGCCTGGCCGATGCAGCCTCGCTGGACGCGCACCTGGCCAGCCAGCCGTGCCGGCTGCTGATACTGGACCTGGGCCTTCCGGATGAGGATGGGCTGTCGATCTGCGAGCGCCTGCGCCGGACCCGGCCCGACTTGGGCATCGTCATGCTGACCGCGCGCGGCATGGCACACCACCGGCTCGCCGGGCTGCGCGGCGGCGCCGATGGCTATCTCGTCAAGCCGGCGCGCACGGAAGAGCTGCTGCTGGTGATCGCCAACCTGCTGCGCCGCCTTGGCCCCGTGACGCCCGACGTTCCGTTGCCGCCGATGGCCGGCGCTCCCGCGCCGGCCTGGTGCCTCGACGCGCGCCGTCTCATGGCCATCACGCCGGCTGGCAACTCGCTCCTGCTCACGCGCATGGAAGGCCAGCTGCTGCAGGCCTTGCGCCGCAGCGCGCCCGATGCGGCCGGCCGCCGCCAATTGGTGGAGGCGCTGGGTGGCAACTACCTTGACTTCGACGAGCACCGGCTCGATGTCGCCATCAGCCGGCTGCGCGGCAAACTCTCGCGGGCTTGGCCGCATGGCCCGGCGATCCGCACGGTGCGTGGCGTCGGCTACCTGCTGGTGCAGCGCTGGCTGGACCAGGCTGAGGGATAGCGCCGGGAGGCCGGCGGCGAGCGGTTTGTATTTGTGAGCTTTGCCGGCGAGGATTTTTGTATGCTCACCCACCGTCACGGGGCTGGCCGGCTCGCTTAAAGGTGTCGTCCGCTGCGCGGGAAACCTCGATGCCCGCCACACCCGGGAAGAAGCGTCAGAAGTATAAGTAGCGTGGAGCAAGAATGAGGCAGAGCGAGCTATTGGGAAGAGTGGCCAACGGGGCGGTCCTGCGCATTGCTCGCGATCCCTGGGGCAGGCTCTTGCCAAGCGTCGTGCTGGTGGAACCTGGCGCGCAAGGCAACGACGAAATCGTTCACCGCTGGCAGATCCGCAAGATGATGGATTCGGGCTTGCTGCAGTACGACGGCAGTACGGCCGAGGACTCCAGCATGTACGTCCCAACCTCTGCCGGGCTTGCGATTGGCAATGCGTGGAACCGCGCGAAGGCGAGAGCCATGGCGGCCGGGGCATCTGCCGCCGGCCCGGCGCAGGGCTCGGACTAGATCAGTCCTGGCTCGCCACGCAGTTCCTGCCCGCGGCCTTGGCCTGGTAAAGGGCCTTGTCGGCCGCGGCCAGCACATCGTCCAGCGTGCCCCCGGCGCCAGGCATCGTGGCGCAACCCAGACTTACCGTGCAGCGGATGTCCACGCCATTGAAGCGGAACGCGTGCTGCTCCACCGCTTGCCGGATGCGCTGTGCCGTCGCCCTGGCGCCATCCGCATCGGTCGAAGGCAGCAGCAGGGCAAACTCCTCCCCGCCCAGCCGGGCAATGATATCGACGGCGCGCAGCACGCCCTGGCAGCAGGCCACCAGTTCCTTGAGGACATGGTCGCCCGCCGCGTGGCCGAGGTTGTCGTTGATGGCCTTGAAATGGTCGGCGTCCAGCATGACGACCGACAAGGGCTGCCGCAGGCGCCGGGCACGCACCACTTCTGCCTCGCCGACGTCGAAGAAATGCCCGCGGTTGGCGGCCCCCGTCAGGTGGTCCCTGGTGAGCAGCTCCTTGACCTTGTCGATGCTGAGCTTGCGTTCCGTGACATCGCGCAGCACGACCGAGTAGCCGGAAACCTCGCCGTCGATCTCCTCCAGCGCCGCCACCAGCAACTGGCCCCAGTAACGCCGGCCGTCACGGGTGACGCACCATAGCTCTTCCACATGCCAGCCGCTTTCGCGCGTGAGCCGGAGCTGCTCGTCGACCCGCGCGGGGAAGTCGCTGTCCGGATGGCAGAACAGGCGCAGCGTGGCGCCGTCCACGTCCTGCGTTTCGAAGCCGGTCTGGCGCTGGCCGGACTGGTTCCAGCTGTCGATCCGACCGGAGGCGTCCAGGGAGAAGTACGCGAAATCATTCACCGCCGAATAGACCGCGGCGAGCCAGGATTCGGTCTGCTTGAGGCTGCGCTCCTGCGCCACCACCTTCGAGATGTCCGTGAGCACTACCATCGTGCAGTCCTGGGCGACGCGCAGCATGGAGCAGGACAGGACATTGGGCTCCTGCTGTTTGCGCGCGGGCAGGAAGATGCGATGGTTCTCGCAGATATAGCCGCGCTCATGCGCGAACGTGGCCGCCATGTTCCTTAGCTCAGGAGCCAGATCCTCGAATACGGCAAAGAGATTGTCCAGGCTGCCCGTGCGCGAGATGGGCATCAACACCTGGGCTGCCTTGGGGTTTGCCATCTCCACGTTGCCGGCTGCGTCGATGCGCAGGATGCCTGCCGGAGACATATAGAGGAAGGTCAGCAATTCCTCGTTCTCGGCCGCGAGAGCGGCCAGGTCGCCCTGGCTCTCCCCGGGATATGCCGTTGCCATGGCGCGCCTATCGCTGGATCAGCACATAGCGCCGGTCGCGGCCGGGACTCTTGAGCAAGCGGAGCTTGACCGGCGTGGGGCGCATGCGCAGGGTGAGGACATAGTCGATGGTTGCGTCCAGCGAATCGGCATCCTCGAAGCGCTGGGCCACCATGAAATTGTTCATGCAGATGGCCACCTCGGCAAAGAAATGCCGGCCGAGCACCCGTTCCGGGGACAATCCCGCGAGCCGCGATTCGGTGGCGTTGTAACGCTCAACGATGCCCGTCGACGCAAAGCCGATGGTGCCGAAGGGCAGTGCGTCGGCGTCCTGCGCCGAGAGGCTATCCAGCTGCTCCAGCGAAATCTCCGAAAAACTCATCCTCATCCTCATTTTCCAATCTGGGGGTAACAATGCCTGCGGCCAGCACCGCGCCTACCTGTGCTCGGCAGACCTGAGGAAGCTCGCCGAGATCTCCCGCGTGAGCAGGCTGATGGCTTCCATCTCCCCATCGGACAGCCCGCCCGTGCAGGCCGCCGAGCCCCAGTCTCCGCAGATCATGGCGACGCAGCGATTCTTGATCATCACGGGCGCCAGCAGGATGGAGCGGGCATCGGGCATCTGTTCCCGATACCAGCGGGGCACGCGGTGCGCCACCTCTTTGTCAAAGGAGTCTTCGAACAGCAGCGGCTTGTTGCCGATGGCGGCGAAGTGAAAGATATCTGGGACGAAGCCCTCTTCGAAGGATAGCGCTTCCATCTTCTCGCGCATGCCCTCGCCAAATCCAACCCGTGCGCCAAAACGCTTCGCCATGGGGTTGAGCAGCATGAGGAAGCAATGCGAGAAGTTCAGCGCCCGCATGGCCGATTCGAGCACCAGCGGCGCCAGCTCGGAGACCGGCAGCTCGCCGCCCTCGCGCTGTACTTCCTGCAGGCTTTGCTGAAGGCGCTTGAGGGCATCCTTCGGCTTACCGGCATTCAGGGCGGGGGTGGCCTTGGCCGCTTCGGGTGACTCCGCATTGGTCATGGAGACGTTCAGTGCCAGGGCCTGCCGGACTGCGCCTTCTACCGCGCACGCCTGCAGGCCCAGTGCCTCGGCGTGATCCAGCAGCAAGGCCTGGACCTCTTCCTGCGGCGCGTCCCTCGCCACCAGCGTGGCGGCCCGGGAGGAGATGTTGGCAATCGCGCCCAACCAGTCGGCGTGGGATTCCAGCACCGAATCCGAGTCGAAGCGCTGGCAGCGCATCGACGTCGCGATCAGGCTGGGCAGCCTCCATTTGATCGCCGCCGCTGCCGCGATGTCTTCGAGGGTGACGCCCAGCACTTGCTGGCACGCTTCGCTTTCCTTCTCGGAATCGCCCTTGCACAGGGCCTGGATCTGTTCCCACTCCTCGGCAAAGTAGAAGACCAGAAGCAGGCGGCTCATGTGGTGCATCAACGTGCAGACCACGGCTTCTTCCGCCTGCCTGATGCCTTGGGCGTTGCTGAGCGCGCGCGTGAACTCGCCGGCGATCAGGGCCTGCTTCAGTTCAGTGGTGGCCTGCGGCCGGTTGATGGCTACCCCGGAGAAATAGTCCAGCAACTGGACCCCGAGCGTGAGGTGGCTGATCGCTTCAACCCCCAGGACCAGGATGGCGCGCGACACCGTCGTGACTTCGCCCCCGAACGAGCGATACATGGCGGAGTTGGCCAGGCGAATGACCTTTTGCGACAAGCTGAAATCGCAGAGCACGCCCGCAGCCATCTCGCCGACGCTGGTGTCGCTGTTGAGCGTCTTGAAAACGTTGTCGATGCAGAACTGCAGCGTGGGGAAATCCCCTTGCTGCGCCATGCGGCTCCATAGTGTCTCGAAGAGCGTATTGCTTTCATTGTTTGACATGGCGGCGCCTACTTCGAGAACACTTGGGCATTGCCAAGCTGCAGCGTGCCGGCTTGCGCCAGGTCCACGAACCGGGCCGGGCTCATTGCCTTTGCATAGCGCCAGCCCTGCACCAGCTCACAGCCTTGCTCGGCCAGCAACTGGCTTTGCTCGTCCGACTCCACGCCTTCGGCGATGGCTACCAGCCCGAGTTCCCGCGCGAGCGACAACACGGCAAACACGATGGTCCGCGCATGCGGGGAGTCCATCATGTCGGCCACAAAGCTCTGGTCGATCTTCAGTGCCGAGAGCGGGAAGCGGCGCAGGTACGACAAGCTGGAATACCCCGTGCCGAAGTCGTCGACCGCGAACCGCACGCCCAATGCGCGCAACTCCGTCAGCAAGTCTTGCGCCGCCTCGGGGTCGGTCATCAACGCGCCTTCCGTGATCTCCAGGACCAGCCGGTGCGAGCTGACGCCGGAATCTTTGATGGCCCGCCTGACGCTGTCCGCGAAGCCGGGGTGCCTGAACTGGACCGGAGAGACATTGACCGATATGTATCCCACGTCCAGCCCGAGCGCGTCCCAGCTGGCCAGCTGCGCACAGGCGCAGCGCAGCGCCCACGCCCCGAGATGGTTGATGAGGCCGTTATGCTCCGCAACCGGGATAAACACGCCCGGCGGGATGGACCCCGTCGGGTGTTGCCACCGCATCAGCGCCTCGACCGCGCAGACCTTGCCGGAGCCGGGCCACACGATCGGCTGGTAGTGAAGCAGGAACTCGCCGTTCTGGACGGCCTCGAACATGTTCTGTTCGATCCGGAACTGCTCGTCCAGCCGATGCTCCAGCTCCGGCGTGTAGACACAGTATCGATTCTTGCCCTGCGCCTTGGCGTCATACATGGCCAGGTCCGCACGCTTGAGCAATTGCGACTCGGACTGATGGGCCAGCGCGCCGAAGGTGAGCCCCAGGCTGGTGGTGACGCGGATCTGGCAACCGGCCAGGTGAAAAGGCTGCCTGCAGACATGGATCACCTTCTCCACGATGCCGATGGCGGCCGCTTCCGAGGCGATGCCGTCGAGCAGCAGCACGAACTCATCGCCGCCCAGCCGCGCGACCATGTCCGTCGGGCGAACCGCCCCGAGCAGCCGCACGCTGACTTGCTTGAGCAAGGCATCGCCAAATTCATGGCCGAGCGAGTCGTTGACCTTCTTGAACCCGTCGAGGTCCATCAGGGCAAGCGCAAATGGCGCCTTTCCCGTGCCATCTTCGGCAAAGTACCCGGCAATGCGTTCGCGCACCATGGCGCGGTTGCCTACGCCGGTGAGCGGGTCGCGAAAGGACGCCTCGATGAGCCGCTCTTCGTTGTCGACCCAGTCGGTCACGTCGTAGCCAAACAGCAGCAAGCTCGGGTTGCCGTCCTCGTCGGCATGGCGGCACACGCGCAGGTCCAGCCAGCGGCTTTCGCCGACGCCGCCTGAGAAGCGGATGCGGCCGGTCTTGCAAGGCGCTTCCTGCTCGCAGGCACGCAGCAGCCCGGCGAGCTGCTCGCGCTGCTCGAACGAGACGACATCCAGGATCGAGGATTTAAGAAGGTATTCCCGGGGATAGGCAAGCAACTGCGCCGAGGCTTCGGTTGCCAGGATGATGTTGCCCGCGACATCGATCTGCAGGGCGAGCGCGCCCGAAGCCTCGAGCAATGCCCAGGCATCCCGCGCCGATACCCCGGCGGATAGCAGTGGGTTCCGGTCGGAGGATGGCCACTCAGGGGGCTCGTCCGCTAGAACTGCGTCATACGTAAACGACGTCATGGAACTCTGGTTGAAACTCGGGCCGAATTGAGCGTCTGGTAATCGAGTGCCGCCAGCGTAGCCGTGCCAGGCTGGCTCGCGCATTAAAGTGATTTTAGGTGCATGTTAACCATGCTGCGCATGCCAGTTTAACGCTTAACCGCAACATCCGATCACCCGAATGCGTTGCCTGGCAAGAGTTTGTGGCGCCGTTGCACAGTGGGATCCGATACATCGATGGCCCAAGCGTGGCCGCCCCGAATTGGCCGGGCACGCGCCGCCCCGCGAACGTCCGCGGACGACTGCCTTTAGAATGCAGCACAAACCAATCGGAGACCGTGCATGCTGTGGAAATCACCCCCCTCCCTGAAAGACCTCCAGGCTCGCCACAAGGACACCGCTGTCGAGCAACTGGGCATCGAGTTCACCGAGATCAGCGAGGCTTCGCTCAGTGCACGCATGCCGGTGGACCGCCGCACGGTGCAGCCGCATGGCATCCTGCACGGCGGCGCTTCGGTGCTGCTGGCGGAGACGCTGGGCAGCTGCGCCGCCAGCCTGTGCCTGGATAGCGAGACCCAGTATTGTGTCGGGCTCGACATCAATGCCAACCATGTGCGCGCGGCGCGCACGGGCTTTGTCACCGGCACCGCCACGCCGGTGCATATCGGCCGCACCACCCATGTGTGGGCCATCGAGATCCGCAACGAAGAAGGCAAGATGGTGTGCGTCTCCCGGATCACCATGTCCATTCTTTCGCGCTGATCGCCCCGGCCTTCGGCAAGCGTGCGGGCGCCGTGTGCGCCCCGTGCAGAGTTTTTCATTTCCGGCTACACTGCGCCCCGCACTGTAAGCGCGGCGCCAAAGCACGGTGTCACGGCAGCGGCGGGGTGGCAGAGTGGTTATGCGACGGTCTGCAAAGCCGTAAACGACGGTTCGATTCCGTTCCCCCGCCTCCAATTCCCACTCGCATTGGTCCTTGTAATTCAATGGGTTAGCCATGTTCTGGCCGAACTCGATGGGCCTTCCCGAGCTGCTCGAAAGGGCTCGTGCCACCTCGAAACGGTGACATTGCCACCTTAAAATCGGCTCGTTGGCCGTTCGGCGAACCTGGTCGCTATACGTCTTCTTCAATAACTTGATGAGGACAACCATGTCAATTCACATTCGCCAGCGCAACGGGGGCCCGACCTCGGAACTGCGCATCAAGCACAAGCTGCTGCCGAAACCGCTCTACTTTACGTTTGCCTCTGAAAACGAAGCACGTCGCTATGGGGGGGCTGTTGAGGCCACATTAAAGCGTGGCATCGTCCCCGAGGGCCTGGTCTCTCACCGCAAGCCCGCAATTTCGGATGTTGCAGGAGCCATCGACGAGTACAACCGCGCCTGCGCGGTTATGCCGGATTCTGCAGCCCTGCTCAGGACGATTAAAAAAGATGTGGGTGCGACGAAACTCGAAAAGGTGGATTACGCGTGGGCAGAATCGTGGGTCCGAGCGCAGAAGCTTGAGTTTGTGCGCACACCTGGCACGATTCGTCATCATGTGGGGGCTTTGCGACGCTGCCTCAGCTGGCTGGTGAAGACGCATCCCGACGCACTCGCCGCCAATCCGTTGCGGCTCCTGGAGCGTGGCTACTCCACCTATAACTCATTCGAGCGCAGGGAGTTGGCGCTGCGAGGCATCGACCCGCGAGTAGATTGCGAACGGAACCGCCGGCTGTGTCCGGATGAGGAGCAGCGCATTGTCGAGGTCCTGCGCGTAGCCATCGCGGGAGCTCGGACCGACGAGGAGCGTGCCCGGTACGAAGGGATGCAACTGATGTTCCTGCTTGCGCTGGAAACGGCAATGCGCATGCGCGAACTCTACACGCTCCACTGGGCTCAGATTGACATGCCCCGCCGCACGATATTTTTGACCAAGACGAAGAACGGCGAGTCGCGCGAGGTCCCTTTGAGCACCGTCGCCTGCCAGTTGCTTAGCCAATCCTGGCCCGCACTTGCGCACGCCAAGCAGGACGGCCGCTTACTGCCATTTTGGCAAGGCGTGGGCGACGAGGAGGAGCTGGGGAGGGTGACACGCCGCGTCTCGAACTATTTTTCGGACATCTTTGATGTTGCGGGCTGTCCGGACTTTGTGTTTCACGACACGCGGCATGAGGCGACCTGCAGAATTGTGCTTCGTACATCGCTTTCGTCGGTTGAAATCAGCCGCATCACCGGTCACACCGACCCGCGCATGCTGCGACGCTATATGAGCCTGCGAGGCTCGGAGTTGGCCGAAAAACTCTGGTAAAGAATCCCGGGGCGAAACAAGGACACTCGGGAAACAACCAGGCTGCTTCCCTTGGTGACAGCCAGGAGCCGTCACCAAGGGAAGCCCCAACTTCGAAGCCCTCTTCTAGAAGTGAGGTTCCAGAAGCAGGCGTTCGCAAATTGCCAAATTTGTGCTCTAAAAGTCTCGTAAGCGAGAAAATCATGGGGCACTGCGGGATTTTCCACGTCAGGAAACAAGCACGGCACTGAAAAACTGGAGGCGTTTTCAACCAGCCACATCAAGGAGAAATCCCATGGCAAAGAAACAGCCGGTTGACCGCGGCGTCTTCAACGCGGCAAACAACCAGTATCACGGTGTGGAATCCGTCAAAGAGTTTGGCGCTTTGGCCCATGCGAATAAGTTTGCCCGCATCCTGCTGCGCGAGGGCAAAGTGTCGACGGAGGAAGAGGCGCTTTCCATCGCGAACTTCGAGGTCCATCGCCTCCGCTGGACCATCGAGGGCTTCCAAGGTAACCGCATGGCTCGCGACGAGTTGCGCCTCGAACGTAAGGTGCGCGAAGCCCAGTTCGGCCATCTGCGCCCGAACACGAACTCGAAATAACAAACTACCAGCAAAAACTGTGATGAGCTGGAGTAGCTCCCATTTTGAGTTGCTCCAGCTTGCCGAAAAGTCGTGTCAAGTTACGACGCGTAGTAGCGTTAATGATAGATGCCGGCAAGAAGGTGAACTTGGCCGTCCCGGCGTCGTAATCCCTACGGTTTGTAGGCGTGAGTTTGCCGGCTGCTGCGCGGCCGGTCACCTACGAGGCTATATGAAAACTACCATGCATAGAGAGGAACGCGAACTTCTCTACCGCCATCTGCCGGACATCCTGAGTATAGAGCAAAGCACACTGCCGGCTCTTCTGAAACAACACCAGGAAGAAGCTGGAAAGATGGCCCACGTCTTTGCGTTAGTCTCCGACCAGATGGAGAACCACAAATGGTCAGATGCCGTGTTGGCCAAGGTACCGCTGGATTCTTGGAGGCGTGGGCCCGGTAATACGGAACACATCAATCCGAGTCGGACAGCGTCCATGCGATATCTATCGCGTGAGGCGGAACCGGCGGATAACGCGTTCGAACTTGTGAAGGCCCGTCGAACGCTCCTCGAGGGCTTGCTCGGCGCAATGCCGGGCCCGTTGCGGATGCAGTACAGGCCAATGATGGAATGGCGTGATGCCGAACATTTCGGCTCAGTTGATATTGCGAGATACCCGCTGAGTTCGGACAGCGCCTTCGGCTACAACTTTGTTTTTCTCGAGAACTTGCTTTCCCAGCAGATTCTCATCTATGACCAAAATTGGCGGCAAGAAGAGCGCATCCCTATCGATGAAGCTACGCCCTGTGCCGTGACACACGCCTCCTCTCAGATGGCATTGGACCACTTGGGCTCAATCATCCAGGGTTGGGTGGTCGAACAAGACCCGTTGCAGACGGTCGTACCGGAAAGCATGTTGGCACGTGTCAGCGCCAACCTTTCAGTGAACCGGGCGCTGTTAGAACGAGCTGCCATGGATGGCCTAGGCGCGGACGCTGCGGAGATGAGCGCACCGTTCCTAACCGAGCTCAATCGTCAAGGAGTCACGACGGTGCCAGAAGGCATAGTGGGGTGCAACCCCGACGAAGTCCAGCATCGCGTGCGGGAGCAGCTCAAGTCCTGGTTTGCCCACGGTGGCTCGTTGATTAGCTCCGACGGCTTCTTTCAGAGGCACATGACAAACTCGGACATTGAAGCGGTTGTCCAATGGAGTCTAGAGCTCCAGGAGCTCTACATGTCCTCTAGAGGCGCCCAAGGTGGAGCGGCATATGCAAAGAAATCACACGGGAATCCGGGTAACTTCTTCATCTTTGCCTTGGCCATGACGGCATCGTTTTACTGCAAAGCCCGCGCTCCGTACGAACTCACAGGCAAAAACAACTCGACATACGCGGTGTTTCCGCCTCGGGGTAAGGCAGTGGATGAGCCTCCCACCCACGCGTCACAGATGCTCATGCAAAGCTATGGTCAGATATTCTTCGCCAATTCTGAGTGGAACCTTCACGCTGAGAGGGTAAGCGCCTATGCAGAAACGACGCGCATCAAGCGCGCCCATGTGCAACAGCTATTGAGCTTCGCTGTGAAGCACCGTTCGTCCAGAGAACTCCTGGCGGTGCACACCAGGCTGCAGTACTACCATGAACAAGCTCTGAAGGATGCACAGGCTCAGAGCGAGTATGGCGATAGATTCTGACTCTGGATGATGTAGGAGGGCGGGACCGCCCTCGCTTTCAATAGCTAATCGCTTTCTCACCTGGGACGAGTCGACAATCGAAATGCGCGGACTCGAGTTGCTGGACCGTGCGTTGACGCTTTGGAGCAGAGGCTAAGCTTGGTGCAGCTAGATTGAACATGTCGCCGGGCCATCGGGGGAAATCAATCTCGATGACTTTTGATGAGTCCGCGGCTCAGGTTACAGAAGCCTGATTGCTGACGAGGGAATACGGTGGCCTCCTGGCGAGCCATGGTGAGCATCTCCCTGTCTGGCAAAGGTTGAATGGCGCCTGAGCGAGACCTGTTGTGCGGCCGACCCAACCCCTCCCTGGGGATGAAGAAAAGGGCGCCGGCGGCTGAATGTCTTCGGCGCTCATCTGGATTAGACGAAGCCTAAAGGGCCGGAACGGTATTCCGAGGCCGCCCCGGCCGTCTAACTTGGCTAGGGGGGGCAACGGGCAGACGGCATATCAGCCCATCTCCCTGGGACGGCCCGTGCCTGGCGCTCTTGCGCTCTAGCGATTCGCGCGTACAGCGCTCTGCCACATGTGCGATGAGTTGCGCTGTCACAAAAACCCAACCGCGACCGAATTTGGTCGCGGGGAGTTCGCCTCGTTCAGCCAGTTCTTCGACAGTGGCTTTGCTACAAAAAAGCAGCTGAGCGCACGCCTGGGCGTCCATGGTTGCGGGAAGCAATGCTAAGGCGGGATTGGGCGCTGACTTTTCAGTGTAGTGTGCTGGGTGCATTCACCTGATAGCGAACACGCCCAAAATTGCCTTTAAACAATGGAAGAGCACAACGCTACTCACATTTTCCAAATTCATTGGCCGCTGCTGAGCTAACTGTTAATCAGTATTCCTTGCGGCAGCCCACAGCCTCACCGCGTCCCGTCTTCCGACTCCAGCTCTGCCATCGCCTGGGCAACGCCCGAATGCAAGGTCCGTAGCCCATCGTCCACCTCGAGGTGTGCATATGCTTTCATCACCGAGGCCAGGGTGTCGTGCAACAATTGTGCCACCGTCAAGTAGTCCTTAGGATGCCGCTTGAGATGGTCCGTTGCAATCACATGTCGAAACGCTTGGGGTCCAAAGGCATCGCACAGGGGGAAATAGCGTTCCGTAACAACCTTGATGCGCTTTGTCATGGAATCGGCGTTCCACATTCCGGTCGGCACCAATCCCAATTTCTCGTATCCAGCGCCCCGATTTGGGCCATGCACTCCGGGCAGGAACAGGTAGTCGTTTTCGGCGTCGAGCAGGTAAGGGCGAGCCTCCGACAGGTAGCGGTTTAGCCATGGCGTGACCGATGACTCGAGTGCGACATCGTAGGGCTCGCAAGCGGCTCCCTTCTCATTCTTAAAGGCATCCGGCTCGAAGTGCATGCGCCAATGTCCGTCGGGCGTTCGGCGCAGATTGGACTCGGGGCCGCGAAAGCGCATCGCGGCATACTGACCGATGCGCAGTGGATTGCTCACCAGCATTTTTAATTGCAGCACATCGCGTATCCACGCGACGTAGTCACGGTGGTGCGCGTGTGGGGGCGGGTCCCCTTCCAGCAGGCGGATGCCTCTGACCAGCGCCTTCAGGGGAAATGGGTCCGCCAGCAGTGCTTTGATGCGTGCGTCTGGCTTGCGCACACGGCGCACTTTTCCGTGGGAGGTAAGTGACTCATCAACTGCAATCAGCTCCCGATACGCGCATTCGCAATGATGCTGCCATTGGCGACGTTTCTGAACCGGGGAGCTGGCGGCGATGGTTTTCGCAAACGAAACGCCCGCTTCCGCTAGGTCATCCGCGAATTCGGGCCGACACCACAAAAAACCGGTCTTTCTGCGCAAATGGGAGCGCACCGAAGCGAGAAAGGTCACCACGCCGTTGTGTGTGATATTGCCCGCAGCGAGTCGCAGGTGCTGTACGTAAGACTTGACCTGAGGTGTGACGGCGAGCCATGCCAACGTGTCAACAAACTTGCTGTCAATCGCTCGCTTGCCCGGCGATGAGTCGGTGAGGTAACTCAGATAGCTACTGAAGAAACCCCAATGTACGCCGGCGGTGGCACAAACCAGTCCATCGCAGAGCATGCTCCAAAGAATTCGGCTCCCAGTCTTGTCCACTGACTTCAGCCTCCAGGTGTTCCGCGGCGTCGCGCCGTCGCGGGTGAGGTCCGCCTTGAAGCGGATGAGTTCCAGCCACTGCTCTTCGAGGCGCGCGGTGGGTGGAAACATGCGCCCGCGGGGCAATATTGCCGGCTGCTTTGGTCGGAGAGAGTGTGTCTGGGCCCTGCTTTGGTCGCGCTCGTAACGCAAGCGCCGGCGCAGTGGCAGTCGGCGGAGGAGCGTATCAGGCGGCAAACGAAGTGTCCGTTCCAGCGAGGCAAGCTGTTCGAAGCTGCCCGCACTGGGTGTGTGCGCCCGTGTTATCCAGTCTTCGAGAACTTTGCTCCGGATTCCGCTATCGCGCGCGACATCGGCAAGTGACAGACCGCTGTACTTGATTGCGTACGTCAGCGCGTCATGAAAAGGTGCGGGAAGTAAATCGACAATGGTAAGCGCATCGTAGAGACGACGAAGCAGGAGAATATGTTCCTGACGGTCCTTTTGTGTGCGCGGAGCCAAGGTTGTGGCAAGTTGGTCTTGGTAAAAGCGAAAGCTCTGCTGAAACTCGTGCGAGAACTCCGCGCCTAAGTTACTGTCACGGTTGAGGCCGAAGACTCGTTGCCAACTGTGGAGGGCAGACACAATGTTGGCGATGCGCTGAGGTGACCAATCTTGCGCAGCAAGTTCCTCGCGGATTTCGTTCTGGAATTCCGCGTAGGTGAGATGGCAGCCGTTTGGGGTGCCCCGCGCGGTCGGTGCTGGGGTTACATTTGGGTTCATGGGGAGGCTCCACGCGGCCATAACGGCTCCGTTAGCTTGGAGTTAACGGCGAGCTGTCTGCTAACCCAAATGACACGGGCCGGCGCGCGGAAATCTTTCATTCGGATTTGGTTGATGAAGTACGGTACGACTGCCGTTATGCTCGGTAGGTCGTTTCCGATGCAAGACGCCGAGTTTGTCAGCGGAGCCGGCGTCCTCTTCATATAGCGACCGATGAAATGACATCGGCGTTATTAAATAGATTTCGTCGGCGGGGGGACGAGCATGACACCTCATGTAACCTCACCGAATACCACAAGACTGCATCGTGGTTCCCAGGTGGGTCAGCCTGTTGCTTTACGGTTCGCCTCGGTAAATCGCTTCTGATTGTCGCGCGATGAAGCTGCGTTGGTCTCGGTGCCAAGGCGCGCTAATGTGCCTGAGTTTGGTTCTACCTGGCCACAAAAGGAACCAAAGTCGATGAAATGGATTGCCCGGTGGGTGCGAGAGGGCCTGCGAAGAGGCTTTTTGGTGCAAGTCTCCGGCGCTACTTTGAACGCAAAGAAAACTGTGGGCTGTGGTAGTCGATGTCGGAGGGCTAAACTGTGTTGTCACAGTCTTTATGACGTCAAGCTCTGTGCATTCGAGCAGCGCATACCTCGCCCCCCATACTCGCGGAACTGCTCGGCCTAACGTCCGCCACCGTGGCGTTACGAACAAGCCAGCGGCTCTAGCTATGGCCATCTCACGCCCAGTTTCATGACCCCGAATTGCTGGGGCGGACAACCACGGGATAGTCGAATAGTCGCCCAAGGGGGGAACACAATTGATAGCTCGTGTGGCAGCGCCCAACGGCTACTCTATTTCTGCATCAGTTACCTGGCATTTATTCATGCCCTTCACAGGGCACTTGCTGTCGCCTGCCCGCCAGAAGTAGTCGATGATGGGGCGTTATCAGCGATGCTTTGCAGGTCTCGGTCGCGGGGTTGGCCCTCAATGCGAGGTGTCCACGTCCGTTAGGGACTCCGGGGCGGGCTAGATGTGTCTATCTTGAGAATCTTTCCCGCGGGAGAGTTACTCGGCCGAGTCTTTCTCGCTTGCGGGTGTATGTATCCCCGCGGCAAGGATGTCCGCAACGTCTACACCCAGGGCCTCCGCGAGCAACACGAGGTTGTCCAACGAAACATTAGTCACTAGGCGCTCAACCTGGCTTATGTAAGTACGATGCAAACCAGCACGGTCGCCGAGGTCCTCTTGCGACATGCCAATTTGTTTTCGAAGGCGCTTTAAATTGTCGGAAAGCCGCTTGCGAGCAGCCTGTTGTGCTGAAGTTAAGTCCGCCATATTGGCGGGAGGATGACCTATCGCAGCGCCTGAATCTACAGACTATATATCTACATAGTTTACATCTACAGAGTTTACATCTACACTGAGGCCATCGTTTGGAGTTCATGCTTGCCGCTCGGCACTGGTTCGGTGTCGTTGGTGGCGGCGTTTAAATTTGGGTCCAATAGGGCGGCTTCGACTGCTGTCAACGGAATGAATCGTGAAGGGTGCACTTGTAAGTTACGTCCCGGCTACGACGCGAGCTGCGCTCGCCCGGTTCGGGGTGTCGTTGGATGCGAAGATTGTCGGAAATGCCGAGCACATCAAAATTTCGCCACACGAGCTACCTGGCGAGGTTGAGTGGAGGGTAGACCTGCTGCATTGGTACATCGAGAAAGTAGTTGTGGACCTAATATGGCTCCCCGCGGAGGAACGAGTTGCATATCTTCCCCGGGTTAGGCAAGTGCTCATTCTCGAGTGTCAGTTGCACCCGCAAGAAGCCGATTTGGTTCTCAGCGCGGCGAGTTCCAATCTCGAGCGCATTGGCCCCCGACTGCAGTTTTCAGTCGAAGGACACCAGCGACTTGTTGAGCGCCTGCATAGTTTCTGGGACCAGCTTCAAGAGCGGTACTGTGCAATTGTTCTTTCATCGCCGCAAAGATGACTCGCCCGTTGAGAGTTATTTTTCTGGACTATGACGGCGTTTTGCATCCAGTGTCTGCACTTGCTCGGTTCGCTATGCGCATGTCGCGCGACGATGCAATCCGTCAAGGCAGGCTATTCAGATGGACCTGGGTGCTTGAAGAAATTCTCCATGAAACAGATGTCCGAATCGTTGTTCATAGCTCCTGGCGTTGTCTTCTCAGTACAGCGGAAATGCTCGAGTATCTGGGCCCGCTTGCCGTGAGATACAGCGGTGCAACGAACGCAGAGATGCTCCGCTGGGAGGGCATCCAGCGCACTGTAAATCAGCTCGGTTTGGGCGACGAGCAGTGGCTTGTCTTGGATGACCACGCGAGCCAATTTCCAGACCCGCCGCCGCGACAACTCGTACTTTGCAATCCCGAGAATGGCATATGGGACCAGCAAGTTCGCGAGCGTGTGCGCGCCTGGGTCACTGGCAATACAGCGAGAAATAAGTGGAGTGATGATGACGTATGACGACCAGGCGGCGAGCGATGAACGTGACAGCGTAGAAAGCGCTACCCGCAAAGGGCGCGACGTCGTCGGGCTCTGGTCCATTTTCCAGGGCGAGCTGCCGGCACGCATCCACATACTTTCCGACATCCATTTAGATGGCGGTCCGTACGAAATACCCGCCGACTTGGATTTCGACCTCCTGATTGCCGCAGGCGACATCGGTCCACTCGAGCTTGCTATTCCGTGGCTTGCAGGTATTGGCAGGCCTGTTGTGTACGTCCTTGGCAATCACGAGTATTACGGGCAGGACCTACATGGAGCCGTGCTTAAGGCTAAAGCAATGGCCGTGGGCACCCGTGTTCATGTGCTGGAGAGGGACTCGGTCGTTGTTCATGGCGTGCGCTTCATCGGTGGAACACTCTGGACTGATTTCGGTGACTGGTCACAATCGCTCGTGCAAACGGCCTCAGCGCTCATGCGTGATTATCGGGAAATCCGCGTGACGCCGTCGGGCGAAGAAGAGTCAACCGCCACGTCGGTGAAGCGCGCTGTGTCACACATGGCGGAAAGGCGGGGCCGCATGCTTCGGCCGCGCGACGTCTATGAGGTACATCGCGATACGCTGGCATACTTCAGTAGTGAGCTGTCGAAAGCGGACGACTTGCCAACGATTGTAGTGACCCACCATGGTCCCAGCTACGCTTGCTTGAAGGCGGACGGCGTCCTTTCCGAACTCATCCACGGTCGAGATTGGTGGCGTTTGCAGACTCATCCTTCCATGGTAAAAGTTGCCGCATACGCGAGCGCTCTTGAGCCGTACCTTGCCCGCCAAAGGGGAAGGCTTGCTGGCTGGGTGCACGGCCACATTCACACACGCTCCGACTTAATTATCGAGGGGGTGCGAGTGATATCGAATCCGCGCGGCTATCCGCTTGGTCCAATGAGCAAGGAGCGTGTGGAGCAGGCGCGCTGGTACGGAATCCGCTACAGCGCTGACGAACTTGAGAGGGGGAACAGGCGTTACGATGAGGACCCCTATGCCGGCGACGGAATAGACTTTGAGCGCCATTTTGTCTTCAACGTGGCGGAAGGATTTGGGCCTCCCCTAGCCGAGCTCGCTGCTGGAGCTACAAAGAAGATAGTGCCGCTCATTCGGCAATGCGAAGAACTGCGCGCATACCTTAATCACTGTGACCCCGTGCTGCGCAATGCGGTGCGTCGGACGTTTTCGGAAGACGTCGAGCGGGCGGAGATGATTGTGCACAACATGCGTGTCGGAGCGCCGGTTGTATTCCAAGCGCTCGAGAACCGCCCGTTACCAGAGGGAATCAAGGTTCCGATGCATCTCCCGTTGCTCCGCTCATACGAAGGTATGCACGCGGAGCCGGGCGTCGTGTCGCTTTACGATAGGGCGATAGTGCAAATGGCAGAATGGAGCGCGTGGCTAACTCGCCTGCCTAACATTCGCACCGAGCTCTGGATACATTGGCTGCGAACTGCCGTGCTGGTGCTGGAATGGCTCGGGCAGCAGGGCATCGAGGGCAAGGTCTTATCTCCCACCTGGCGGAGTGCGTTCGACTACAGCATGGCAACTCGAATGATGGTTGCCCTCGGAAAGGAGCCGGTCGGCTTCCCAGGATACAGAGAATTGGACTCGCTTTTGGAGAGGCAAGGAAGCAAAGGGTTCGAGCCAATTTTCAATGATATGAGCGAGGATTTCAGTCCGGACGAAATTATGAGACTGATGACAAAGGGCGACCTCGAAGATGCGCTCCGCTACTTTGATGATGAGCAGTAGAATTGGACGTCCGGCTGACGGCTCATCGCAGCCGCCGGTACTCTTTTTGGACTTCGACGGAGTTCTGCACCCAGTCGGCGAGCCTGCTATTGACGAGAACTTCCAGCTTATTGACAACGAGGCCTTATTTGTCTGGTTGCCGATACTCGAGTCCTTGCTTGTCCCGTTCCCGGATGTGCGTATTGTGGTCAGTTCAGACTGGCGGCGCCTCTTCGACGACCAGTGTCTGATTCGGCTATTGGGTCCGCTCGGGAGCCGCTTCGCTGGCGTGGTTGAAACCTACGGGGCATCCCGCTCAGAGGAAATCTTGGGGGAAGTCCAACGGCGACTGTTAGCAAGATGGATTGCACTGGACGACCATCCTAGCGTCACAGTTGGTAGCAGAACGGATGTTAGATTCATAGCATGTGCGTCGGATGGGGGAATCAGTGACCAGAAGACACAGCGACGACTTGAGCGGATGCTGAATAGCCTATAGGTAACGATGGCAACTCATCAATAGCTGTGCCTTTTTGATGGTGGGATTGACTAATGGTGCTCTACGGCTGCTGGCTCTTCCAGATTGTGTGTTGAGTACGTAGTCCATCCTCGGCCGCTTGGAGCTCTGCATCGAAGTCCGGTATGGCTCCTCTTCTTTCGACCAGCTCGCTAGCCTCACGGACAATCTCCCAGGCGAGATAGTCATGGAACGGATTCAAGCCAATGACATTGCCAAGTGTAGAGTCGGTTGGCTCCGGCGCCTTCAGTACCAATGCAAGCTTTGTGACTGCGGTTTCCATACTCCAGTTCGACGAGTGAAGCAGGAGCGAGCAAAACGCGAGCAGTAACTGAGGGGCTCCACGGAAGCGGAACGCGGCAACGTCACCGTCGCTGTATTTCAGATGTCGACAGTTCTTCGCGAGGAGCGCGCATAGTTTCAGCGTTTTATCGTACGGCACTTTTAGGCAGGATGGATTGAGAACTTCACGGCCCTGGTAGCGCTCAATCAAACTCTTAGCACGAGGTATCGCGTCTAGAAGCGTCCGAGCGGTACCCCTCCGCAGTCCCGCCGCGTCGCGCGCCAAGGTAATACGCGCGGCGAGAGCCCAGTCAAAGTCGGGAAGGTCCCCTTGACTGGGATGGAACGGTATGAAGTCGGGGTAGAGAATCATTCGCTCGAGCTTTGCCAGATATTCCACGGCTTCAACGGTGCCGGTAACGGTGAACAGGTTCTCTACCTTCGTCTCAAAATACCATTGGCGCATCGAGCGAATAGTCGCCTGAGAGAAGTGACTCTGCTCAATTCCAATGCATACAAGGCGTCGAATGAAGCGGGTTTCACCACTGCGCTCAGAGCTGAGGTCGACCAAGCTCTCCTTGTCTTCCTTCAGCAGATTCCCAGGGCTGAAGTCGCAGAGCGGATGGTGAGCATCTCGGCCGTCTGGTGCTGTGAACCGGAAATGCGCTTGCCGAAGGGGTGAGGTGGCCCGCTTGGAGGTCGCACCACTCACTATCTGTGTCTCTCCGGCGCCACATGATGGGCACCGGATATCTTGACGAATATGCTCCCGCCAGGTGGCCGGCAGCCAACCTAAGTCTTGTGCGTGCGGCAGGGCGGAGCCGCTGTTCATCAAAATGAGCAATTGCTCCACATCCAGCTCTTTCGCGAATCGGCTTGAATAGGCGGTCTTTGACATACGTCTAAAAAAGTTGGTTGCTGCTGTTGTGAGCGGTTCGCGGTTCCGGGGAAGGCGCAGCGGACTCCTTCCAGCTGATTCCATCCTGCGAAAAGGAGTGCGACACTGCTTCAATACGGATGAGTTGCATCTCCGAGCACAGCAAGCGCAATGTGGGCTGCTCCGGCGCAGGTTCCGATAGACAAGGAACCTCTTCCAAGGATTTATCTAAAAAGTCGAACGCGTCTTCTATCGTCGCAGGCTCATAACTCGCTTTGAGCTGTAGTTGACCGGTTTCCCAATCTGTCTGAGCACTTACGTCGCGACGCTGGCCTACAGGCAAGGGAACCAGCGTGCTTGCATGCTGGAAGAGTACGAAATTTCTCGTTGAGCCGCCGGCTTGTGTGGATGCATACACCACGCCGTCAAATGCTGGAGAGCATCGTGTTCCCAGATACTCGGCGACCATTTGGGTCGGAAGATATCGAGTCGATTCTTCGCTAGGTAAGGTCGGTTGCTGCAATCTATAGCTCAAATCTCGTAGTAACGCCGCGCGCTGATGCTTCTTCACGAAATCGGGGTCGAAGTGGGATAGAGTTTCGGCCTGGGCATCCAACAGAGCGGGGAGGTCAAGGAGACGAAGGTCCCTCACAATCTCGAATGGCGATGCTACAGCGAAACTTCCCGCAGGGGCACGAACCTCAGCGATGCACGTCGCGATGTCCTCCGCACCGTAGAATACGGATATGCCCGAGGCATTCATTCGGCCCGAGGTCGCGTACCGGGACGGTGGCGGCCCAAGTTCCTGCTCTGGATTCGTGACAAATAGCTCGGCTTGATTTCTATCAGCCGCGAGCCTTACGCGCCAAAGCTTCATCGGTTCGGTTGACGGACCTATGAGCCGAATGACTGACTGACCCGAAGTGCTGGCGACCTTATCTATGCCAGCGAACAAGTCATGAAGCCATTCCTCGACCGCGGGGTTGAAGTATCTAGAGCGGGTGCGTAGGCTTTTTTCAACGGCATCCCATCCGGTGCTTGAATAGTCACGCAGTGGATTCAGTCTGTAGCGAAGGTCATCATCCAATGGGTCTTCCCCTCCGTCACGAGGGTCCCACCACCAGACCTCTCGAAGTGAGGACAGTAGGAGTTCGGCAGCTTTGTCGTCATCGCACTTCGTTATCCTGGCAACAAGCTCGACGTTGGTCATCCCCGAAGGGGACACTATTCGCCCCATCGAATACTCGGGGAGTGCACATTCAAAGTGACTCTCGATTATCGGTTGAATCAGGTGAGCATACTGGCGCGAAGACAGTGCCTTGGCGGTGCGAGCGCAGACGGCGCAGACCTCACGGCTTCCGCGCTTTCGGACTACATTTTGCAACAACTCGTCGTTGAAGCAGTTCACGCAGATTGGTACGTCGTTATCATCCCGTTCCATAGGACACTCGGTTGAAGTCGGCATGCGCATACGATGGCGCGAGGGGCTCAGACTAGGGGCTCATACACCCACGAGTCGAACGGGCCATCCTCTGAACGAGGAAGGGGATTGGCAGTGGTAGTCTTGATGAGTGTAGGCATCGCAAGGCTTCCCCCGAATACCATCGCGTGCTGTCTTGGCAATCCTGCGATTCTACGGACATCGCGCCGGTCTGCCCACTCGGAGGCAGCTTGGATTGCGTTTAAGTCCTTCTCGGACGTCAAGCGAAACGTCACCCAGTTGTTACATTGGGATAATACGGTAGGTGATATCTCCGAAGGTCTCTGCGTACTGAGCCAAAGTGCCAGCCCAAACTTCCGTCCCTCCTTTGCCAAGCGCTCGTAGGCAAGCGAGTTTTCTGCTGCTTCTTCTCCACTGCCAATCTGGCGCAAGTAGTGGTGCGCTTCTTCAAGAACGAGAAGTGTGGGAATCTTATTCTCTTGCCCGCGCTTGAATAGCTCGTGCGCATATAATTCAAGAAGAGAGCCCATCACGAACGGCATCAGGTCGTGGGTGACCCGGCGGAGGTCAACAACGTGGGCGCGCCAAGTGGACATAGAGTCCCCGAAGATGTCAGCTACGAGTTGCGACGATTCTCGTTGCCAATTGAGGCCAGGTTGTCGCGGCGCTCCACCTCGAACATCGACCACGTCTGTGAACATTTCGTCGTCTATGAAGCGGCGAATTCGGGTGACGAGAGGAGATACGTTAGAGAAGAAGAAGGCATCTCTTTTGTATCCAGTCCTCTGGTCCGGGGTGATTGCGTGACTTTCTGCAACCAAAGCACAGAGCGCTTCCATACCCGGCCAAGCGGTCGAAGCTGGTACAGCATTGCTTCGGAGCTGACCTATCCGAGCAAAGGCGTCCGGAGCGCCGTCGGTTCTGCAGTCGTCGAAGAGGAATGCCCTAGTGTCGGTAGAGAGGCCAACACCGCCGGCAAATGATTGGACTTGATGCAGGTGCTGGAGGCTAAAGGCAAGTGCTGGCCGCTGCGTCTTTTCGCTTGGCATCAGGAGGCGGCTTAGTCCGTACCTCCCCAAGGCGTAATATGGGATGCGGTAGGCGTTCTGTTCGGCTCCTCCGATTCGAGTTACCTTTACCGTGCCCGGTGCCAGTCCTTGCAACCTCAATGCATCCTCGTATTCCCCATTTACGTCGAAGATTACGATGCGCGATGCCGGGAACTTGATGACCTGCTGCAAGACAGCTGCTGTGAAGCAGCTTTTCCCCTGGCCGGAACTTCCAAGGACGGCTACGTGCCGAGATACCAAGCTTTCTAGGCCGACATGCAATTCGCCGCCGCCTCGTAAATCAGTTCCAAGCGTCACCGGCGCAGCGAGATGGCCCTTGCTACCGAGAACGGTCGCCAGTTCCGCTCCCGCTAAGGGGAACGCTTCGGCCCCCAATTGTGGAGTCGCCAGCGAATCCGGTTCGAACGTCAGGCCGCTATCTCGTCGAACTAGACGGCCGACCACAACCCCACGCAGATGGCGCAATGGCTCAAGTTGATGGGTGCTGGAGCCAACGCCAGCGCGATGGGCCTCTTTTGGTTCGGCAAAACTCAACGCCAAGACTTTTACTATTAGCGCTTGCGGACCATTGCTGACGCAAAGCAGGCTTCCGACCTCCGTTACCGAGGAGACGCCATAAGCGTGGGCTGCGAACTGGCCACGGTGTAAGTCGAGAAGATTAAGTGTGATATCGGCACCATCTACCTCCACCACATAGCCAACCGGAAGCCGGCCGTTCATGATTGTGCTCCCGGCAGAGGGTAAGGTGGCTCCTGCAATGGCGGTGCTAGGGGTGCCCGTGGTACTGGTGGTACTGGTGGAAAAGGCGGTACTGGTGGAAACGGTGGTACTGGGATGGCTGCCGCCGGCCTTTGAAGTGCTTCTTTCAGCTTTCGCAAATCTTCATCGTAGAGTGCCGGGTCGGGAAGATGTTGCGCGAGCTTGTCGAGAAAGGCTTCTGGCCCGCCGCCGACAACAGTTACCCGAGGATTCTTAAGAGCCAGGAGCTGGCGAACTGCAGCAGGAACACGGACGTCCAGTGAATTGCCGTCGAACTCGGGTGAGTAAATCACTAGCTGCAGCGTTGGGTTCAGCAGCGCCGACCGCATTAGTCGGTTAATGTGGGCGTCGCCAAAGCCGTAGCCATTAACGAGGAGACAAGTTTGTGGTCTAGCGAGAAACTCGGAGAATCGTCTTAACAGTTCACCAAGGACGTATCCGATGGTTTGGAGGTATTTAGCGGCTCGCGGGAGAACCATGAAGCCAAGCTCTGTCTGCCACGGCTGTGTCAGGAAAGCATTCAGCCGACCCCACGCGTGCGGAGCTGGAATCTCGAACAACTCGTCGCCTTGCTCTTGCCAAGTGAGGGAGCCGTGCAACTTGGCAAGATAAATGTTGTAGGTTCCGAAGCGGGCTTCACCACGTGCTTGTACGTTCCGATAGCCTAGGTCGAAGCTTTGAGGGGAAAATCGTCGGCTGTGAACGCCGAGAAAGCCATTGCTCACCTGCAGTTCTATTGACTCGGCAGCCCATTCGACTGCTAGGTCATAGTTTGTCGTAAAGACCCAAGGAGCTCCTTGGCCGGGTTGGCGGGCCGCGGCGAGTTTTTGAAGTATGGTCCGGTGATGCTGCAGAAGGCCTTCATCGTTCTGTGCTCCTGACGGGCCTTCCCACCATTCCTGCCTCAGAATCGCCGCCTTAACAACCGCCCTGAACAAGTCTGCTCTTGCACTCAGCAGTCGTGGTAGGTTTGCATCTGCTACCCGAGTCCATTCGGAGAGTGCTATCTCCAACGTGTCGATGAGAGTCTCGATGTTCGGAGTCACTCGCAGTTGGGGCGCTGCGAGGTTCGCTGGACCAATGAATCGGAGGTCGGCGAGCGTGTTGGCGGAAGCTTGAAACTCGGAAACGAAGGTGTCCCAGAGGCCGTACATAGTCCGGCCACCCGCCGAGCAAGAAGCCCCTGAGCCAAGCAGAAGGCCGACGTTCTCTAACCTGAGTAAGGAAGCCAAGTGCGCGCATAGTTCATTGGAGTCGGAAAGGGGAGTGCCACCGCGGTTGGCGACAAAGGGCATCTAACGCTCCTAGAATGGCTCGGTCTGAGCATTTAGCAGTGGAAATTATAGGATGCTAGCTTTCGCTTGACTCACGTTTCCGACTTTTTGCGCTGCCTTGATGTTCTTTGCTTTGGGGCTAGCGACGGCGTCACAATGGCGGACGGCACCGGGCGCATTGCCTAGTTATTCCATCCATGTTCGGCCTTCTTCTCACGCCCCGGAAGACGCAAGGTCATGCGTGGGCGAGCGCACATATTACGCTGAAGAAAGAATCAAGTGACACGAATTGACGTACATCTGGGAGGCGCGCGGCAGGATGGGACTTCGGCACGATGCGAACAGATTGCGATGACTCGATTGATATCCGGCTACGACCATGCTGTTGGATGCTCTGTCGACCTGTGGACTGGCGAGTTCCAGGTTTCCTAGGCAGCGCTGGGTGGGGGCGGGAAGCTCAAAGCGCTCCCCTGCGGTCGCATAAGCCTTTCTGCAGGCGTCGCGATTCGTAAGCACGTTGTACCGGTCAGAATGCCACTTCGGTTGAGTTACCATCGCCGCGTTCCCTTTATGGTTGGCTCCTTGGACGCCAACTCCAACGAGTCCACCATCTCAAGAGCGACCCTGCCTGTCTCCTTGCTCACACGGCTTACGAGAATCGGCATAGATAGCTCCAATGGCTGTGATAGATTCGCAGCGTGAACTTGGCAGAGTAGTCGCGCGCTGGATTTCTCGCCATCCGGTGGATTGGGGATGAAGAGCTCGCAGTCAAATACTCCCGCCTTGTGCTGATGCCGAAACTCTTCGCATTCATACACGATGGTAGTGAGTTCCCCATCGCGGGCATGCGCGTAGAAGGCGTTTCGGTCTTGGCTTCTATGAAAGATATCTGGAAAGACTGGAGTATCAAAACGAGGTGAAGCAAGCGTCGACCCAATAGACGCGAAGTCTGTGAAGGAGCTCCTAAACTCGTATTCTGGAGGAGCAGGGGCCTTCGGCAGGCTAACGTCGAAACGCATAACGCCTGCTGAATCCGCGCTACCATTCGCGGTGATAATGGTGGCCGCACCATCGACGAATAATCGGACCAAGACCTTCTCCGCGGGCCGCTCCCCTTGATTGCTAACCTCAATTCGGATGCGGAGTACGCTTGCATTTGCCTCAAGGTCCGTATGTAGACGCTCAAGCTTCGCATGCAGTGCGGCAACCCACTCCGGATATGCGGAGTTCCCGTACGCCTCTATTTCATTCGCAGACGGCGGCACCCACTGGCCGCCGAGGCGCGCTATATTAAACCCTGCTGCCCCGTTATGCCGTGGTGGGGCCGTCGGAACTTTAAGCGGGAAGCGCCCCTTCGCTCTTGCTACGAGGAATTCAATCTGCTCTTGCCGCATGGCATCGTACACGTCACCGAGAAACTCGATACGTTGCTCCAACTGCTGGCCGCCCCCGTCGAACAGCTTCACCGAAAGTGCTGGGCGGTTTCCCTCCAGTCGTTCCACGCGGCTCCGAAGCTCTTTCAGCTCTTTGCCACGTGAGTCTGGTTCTTCCGGCAGACGCCATTCATCCGGCAACTCGACAAATCGCACATCAAATTGCTTTGCGACCCCGCAGAGAAAAGTATCCGCAGTCGCAAGAATCGGCACCTCCTCTAACCCATCCTCAATTGCACGCAATATTTCCGCAATAATTCGCTGGTCAGGGGCATTAAGGTCGAGCTCAGGATACTTTTCCGAGTCAAGACGCCTTAGACGCATGAGCTTGACGCGAACATCGCTGGTTCCATCAAGGAGTACACTTTCCTCACTGGAGTGCACTAACTGCCTAAAAAGAGGAATGGTCTTACGCGCCCTAGTTGAACGACGTGAGTTCCCATCCGCCTTGTGCCTTTCCAATTCCCTTTGGACTGTTAGTGGAATCAATAAATTGACCCGGCCCTTACCAACGAGCTCGGTCCAAGGTAACTCTCGCAAGTCTCGGTACTGAAGGAATACGTTGGTATCAAGTATGACAATTGGCATGGCAATATGTCGTAGAACTTGCAGCGCACCGTGGCCGCCGTTGTTTGGCTAAAGTGGTGCCCTAGCGACGGGCCACAAAGAGGAAGATGACGAAAGCGATAATCACCCAGACCCACCAAGCCAATCCACCATTTTTTGCGCTCTTACCGGAGTGTTGGTGCTTCGATTGGCTACCATAGCCCCCGAAGGAACTTGGTGTATTTGAATTCGCAGTCCTATGCGTCGGAGAGGGAGAATTATGGGAGGGGCTTGGAGCTGCAGTTGCGCTGCCTCCGGTCGACTTGGCTCTCATCTGGTTCAAGAGTTGCTGGTTCGCCGAGCCGCTTTGTATTGTCGTTGATGCCGTCACGCGTGGCGGAGGTGTACCCTGGGCATCGCGCATGCGTTCAAACATAGCCCCATTTGTTGCACGTGCCCCACCTCCCACGTCTATTGCCGCCCCCCCGTCTGCGCGAATGGGCCCCTTTCCTAGCCGGTACTTAGCCTCCGGTTCACCAATCGATTGGATTTGATGGGCTGTCGAGATTGTAATGCCAACATGCTCGTACTTGAGCTTCTTGTTTACGTACACCGGGTCAACCATCCCCTTGACGCTAACCCATCGGCCGACCCACGAAGCATCGGGCTTTACTGCCATCTTGGCGAGCGCGTCGCTCCAAATTGAGAGCTTCGCAGTACGGCCCCGCCAATCTGCGAAATTAATAAAAATGTACGGTTTCTTTCCGTGCTTGGTCAGCCCTGGCGTAACTTCGACGATGCACCCTACCAACTCGACCATCTGGCCGACATGGCGAGTGAATACGTCAAAACTTGTTGCATCGAGTACAGGATAGGGCCCAATGTAGGGAGTGCTATCGCGCGATTGAACCCGACCCGCATCGATGACAACAATCTGCTGAGGAACACTCCGTCCAGCGAGAAAATCGGAAAGAGTGGGAACCTCCGCGTAGCCCGCTCGGCAGACAGCTGAAAAATTGCGTGCATCGCGCTCCAACCCTGGGAGGCGCGATACGGCGTCAAAAGCCAATGAACTGCTTGGAGCGGCATAGTCATTTGCTCGGAAGACGACCGCGTCGGCTTCGCTTTGCGTCCGCGACCAGAGAGTCGGGTCTGCTCGCAATGCCCGAAGGGCGAGATTGAGTTGGATGAATGAAAACCGGTCCAACTTCGCGTCAAACTGCTGGTTCGTACGCGCTGGATGCTGAAAATTGCGGTGACCAAGTTCAGAAGCACCCAACCGGGCTACCTCTGGAACATACATTCCGTCGTAGTCGATTAACTGGACACGCTTCCCGTCTGGGGAAACCATCAGATTGCCCGACTGAATATCTCCGTGTGCGATACCATGTTGTTCCAGATAGACAGCCAGTGCCTGAAGCGAACTCTCCAAGGCTCCGATTCTGGCGGCATCGCTATAGTTGGACTCGAGAAACTCTCCAAGAGTCTCCCCAGACGCCCACTCCATTCGAATCAGGGGATGGACATTGCCAAGCACACGTACGCCTTGCGGCTGATAGGCGAAATCAAGAAAATACAGTGATTTCTGCGCTCTCAGCCTTCGCGAGATTGCCTCGTAACGTCGCTCAAGGCCCTTGGCCTCCTTGTGGAAACAACGAACCGCAAATTGCCGGTTCTGCGCTTTCACCTTATATGTGAGTGCGAAGCCGCCACTGATTACGAGCGGAAGGCCCAGCCCAGTTGACTGGATAGAACCCGCTGCGAGCTCTGGGTCAGTAAACGCTACTCGTGGGTGTTGAAGCGCCTCTTGATATTGCTCAAGCGTAGGATATGCCATATTTCAGACTACCTTTGCACCAACGGTAAGCCGAACTAGGGTCGTATCATCGAGCCGAATAGCATAGGTAGCGCGCAAGGCTAGCACGAGTCTTTCGAACTCGTTGAGTTCTTGCACTTCCAACAGAGCTCGCAGCATTCGCCCCGAACTTTTCATATCGCGAAGTAGACACTGTCCTAGCGCATCTGTCAGAAGCAGAACCTTGGCACCAGGGATGAACGGCCAAGTAGCCGTGTGATTCTTATAGAAGAGCGGCTGACCCACAAATGCATTGGCCTCTCCCCTTGTGGATAGTAGCTCCGGCCGAGCATCAAATTGTTCGGGTTGTGTGAAAGGGAAGCTATCCGAAATCCTGCCTTCAACGCAGTGTACAGCCAAGCAATCGCCTATGCTAAACACGTCTAGCTCGTTCGAGTCCGACCGGCAGGCGAGTGTCAGAAGCGTCGCAAAGCTCCCCCTATCAAACGCAGCTTGTTGCGACCAAGACAAGCTATCAAAGTCGAAACGGTCACGATATAAGTCGACGGCACTTTCAACCCAATCCGGGGTGAACTCAGGGGCAGCCACGTAGCGACTTGTGAGAAGCCGCGCCCACGTCTGGGAATCGTATGACTCTGAAGCGCCGTCGGAAAGTGCAAAGTGCCCAGTCTCTTCGTCAGCGAAAAAGCAGTCTTCATTCAGTTCCGGGTGGCCAAGCTCTTTTGGAACAGACGCCACAAAGTCGATGCTGAGCATCTCCGCACGTCCTCTAGCGCAACTGGGATGCCCGAGTGCCGATGTCAAAGAAGTCGACAATCTCCGCGGCCTCGGCATTGAACATAAAGCCGCGGGATTCGAAAGATGCGCTCAGCCCCTTGTCCTGCGCGAATCGGACAAGGTGTTCCGGCAATCCACTCGACATCCTATACAAGAGCTTTGCATATTGGTCCGGTAGCCCGGCCTCCGAAGGAGGGAACGCAATAGGATTACCTGGTCGAGAGCTAACATGCAGATTCAAAAACAACACATTTCCATCGTTGGTTTGGAACTGTCGGAGGGTGTCTGCCAATGCCTCCGGGTCTCCATCTGTCGACTCACCGTCCGTCACATGGAGAACGGTAGGTGGATAGCTATCCGGGTGCTCATCGCACCAGGCCGCAAGCGACTCTGCTGCTGTAGTAATAGCCTGGCACATCGGCGTACCCCCGTTCGCCTGAGCTTCGAACCAGACCGGAAACTTCACCGTCTGCTCAATAATGCCGCCCGCCCCGTCGTCTGTCTTGCGCTTTCTCTCTTCCACACGAAGTGGATTGGCTTCCAGCATCGAGATGGGATTTAGCGTGGTCACTCCCAATGGGCCCTGGAACGCATTCTGTGCGCCCTGAGCCCCGTAGCCAATTACACCAACATGGAAGTAATCTCGCGTCCCCTCCGGCTTCGCACACCGCGTGACCAGATTCATCAGAGTTCGATTGAGCACGTCCGCCACGAACTCAGCTTTTGTTCTCTCGATGCCCGCCATCCTATCTGCCATCGACCCGGACTGGTCGACGAGAAACAGGAAGGCTGTCGGGGTGCTTCGCTGGATGGGAGCTTGATATGCCACGCATTTCTCCGGGTTAAACTCTGACGTTCACGGCGGTAGCCACAAGTTCGTGAGCAAGACCACTATGCGGGGAGTTTCTGAAAATAGGTAAAGCTGTCACTGTACGGCCTCAAAGGAGTATTCCATGCCCCCACTAAAGGAGGGGGGGCAGGCGAGGCGTCCTCCTGTTGGCACCATGTTCCATTCCTAGGTCATGACTCACTGTGGGCCAGGCGTGTCAACTTGAAGCGCAGCTTCGATTGAGGACCTCCAGCCGCAATGCCGGTTTCTGCCTCGCGGGCGATATATCGTTCATCTCTTCGGCTCGCGCAGACCACACTAGGAGGACCGTGCTCCTTCATGTATGTTGCTGTGCAACGCAAAATCAAAGCTCTCGTAGATTGCTCGCACCCCTCTTGTGTGGGGGGTGGAGACATCTATCGATGTCTCTCAGCTGCGCTATGCTCGCGGAACGCTCGAATAATGGGACTAAAAGCGAATTCCATGAACGAATTTGATAGCTCCCTTCGACTTCCCTCAGGTTCTCGATTGGTTTCGAATCGCCCGAATTAGGGTAGCTTCTCGTAATGAGTGTGGACCTAAGGAATTGATGACCGAGATTTCCAGGGGGGCGGGATTATGGGCTGGAGCTTTAGAAAAAGTATCAAAGTGGCGCCGGGTGTTCGTATTAACTTCAGCAAGAGCGGCGTAAGCACGTCAATTGGCGGCAGAGGGTTTACCTACAACTCTCGCGGACGTGTCACAGCAAGCATCCCCGGCACCGGAATCCGGTATGCACATCACTTCAATTCTCAAAGGACGTCTCGTCCTATCAATTCCGTGGTCGCAGGTAGCGGTCGTATCGGCGCCACAAGCACCGAGCGCCTATCGAAACGAGAGCAGGCAACCTGGGATTTCGTCTCGATGGTGCAGACTCGGACGTCGACTGCATTGGTGCAGTACTTCATCTCTCACGGCGTGTATGTCGCGGCAGGTGACTTGGGTGAGGCCGTCACCCTGGAGGAGCATCAGCCCGTTCTCGAGACGCTATCACGGGAATTCGAAGTCACCACAAAAGCTATCGGGCTTGCCATTGACATTGGCTCGATTTCGCTCGCCGAGAAAGAGAAGGCGATGCTGGCGGTGTACGATATAGAGAGGAAGTGCGCGGAACATCACGGAACTCATGCTGAGCTGGAAGCCGCGTCAGGCGCGCTCCAGAGTAGCGTTCGTGCGTGGCCGAAACCCCCGGCGTTCATGGCGCCGCTTTTAGCTGGGCTGTTCGGTTGCTCCTTGATGCTTGCCCACATCGTACCAGCCGGTTTGACCCTAGTCGGTTTTGCACTCGCGTTCGGAGGCTATCGCACATTAACGTTCATGCGCAAGAAAGCTGCGGCCACTACGGCGATTGCGGAGACGAACGAGCGGTTTGACTCCCTGGTGACCCTTGAAGTGACACCCCGGCCGGCAGTCACCGAAGGCAACGACTACGTGTCGCAGAAGGCCATCGGGCTTGGGGCGGTGATTTTGGTCGCTGCGGTCTACGTGCTGGCTGTATCTCCACGTCAATCCACTAACAAGAGCGACACTCCTGTACAGGCCGCGACAACTGGGCGGGAAGCGCCGGTGACCGAAACAGCGACTGTGCCTTCCAAGGCAAGTCGTTCAGGTACCGATTTCGGCTGGCTCGTGGGGAAGTATCCGTCGCACGTCGTGAATGACCGCCGCTTTCGTGCGGCCTTCAGAAACATATCGCGCGCTGACTGGGAAAAAATCGCCGAACGTCTTGCCGTGACCAACTCCGCTGGCATCCAATCGAAGAATGGATACATCGTCGCTCAGGGCTGCAAGGCTCATTCTTGTGGCACAGACCAGGCAGCCTTTGCCATCAACGAGGCGACAGGTAAAGGTGACCTTGTGTTCAGCGAAACCCTGACCTCCTCGAGCAACGCCATGGTGAAGGGATACCAGTGGCCAGAGCTACCTATTAGCGAGACTCCTCTGGCCGGCTGGGCACGCGAAAACGGAATGAGTATCGGCACTGAGGTCGCAGCATCAGCTGCACCAACAATGCAGACAAGCTTTGATTGCACGAAGGCGCGCTCAGATGCAGAGCGTCTTATCTGCAGTGACTCGGAACTGGCGGCGGATGATGTGCGGCTTGCGCGTATCTACGCCGAGGCGAAGGCTGCTGCCAAAGACCAGGCTGCCTTTAGGGAGCGGACACGGGCTCAGTGGAACTTCCGCGAGCGGCAGTGTCACGACCGAGAATGCCTAGCGCGTTGGTACGCGGACCAAAAGGTAGTGCTCTCCGAGATTGCAAATACGGGGGATGCTGCCGGGCAGTGACCTAGCTGTATCGGCACCGGCGGCCAGCGGGTCCACTGTGGCGTGGCGACTGCCATACGTCCCCCGATTGAGGGATGGTCGGCTCTCCTGCATGGCCGGACCATCTCCCTGGCACCACGGTGAAAAGGGAGGAGCCACAAGCCTCCCCATACGCTCAAATGTTTGGGGTAGCTGCTTTTACATGGTTCTTGGTTCCCGCAGTATAAAAAAAGCTCGACAAGCGACGTAAGGGCACAGAAAATAGCCACTCTGGCAAGAATGCATAAAAAATCCGGAACGAATATGCGCATCATGAACCGAATTTAATAGCCCTCATGATAGGCATACAAAAAGAACTGCCGTTAGAGCAAGTCGTATCGGACCTGTTCCGCGATTTCAAAGGGGATGAAATCGGCGGTCAACACGCTTCGCGTGGTTTCAACTTCCAGGTATGGCATGCGGTGCTTGAGGCCTTGAAAGCCTACAAAAACGGCGAAGACTATGCTGTCGTCCTCGAATGGCAGCAGGACGTAGCTGTGCTCAACTCTTCGACCGCGCCCACGGCGGTTCGCTTCGTGCAGCTGAAGAAGCACGAGACGGCTACGCATTGGAAGTTGCACCACCTTATCGCCCCCGAGAAGGGTGACGACGCGCCCGCCGCGAACGATGCGGCTACCGACGCGTCACCACCAAGCGACGCGCAGCCTCCTGCGGACGGGAAGCCTGCAAAGAAGCCCCGGAAAACCAAATCCAAAGCGCCGAAGCCGTCTTTCTTAGCGAAGCTCTACGCGCATCGCAGGCGGTTCAAAGAACTGTCGCAGTCGCGGTTGGAGTTCGCGTCGAATGCCAAATACGAGATTCCTGATTCCGCCGGCGCCACGACGATGCTATCGAGCATTGAGCTGATGGGGTTGGATAGCAAGATTCGAGAGGACCTTGAGGAAAAGGTGCGGAGCCAGCTTGGGGTGCCCGCCGACGAGCCAATCGACTTCTCGGATTTTGGTTTGCTTGTCAGTGAATGTCCTATTGCCGACCCGCACAAGCACGTCGCTGGCGAGCTTGCTGAAATGCAGATTGGGAGCGAATTGCAATTGAGTGGCGCGGCCACGATGCTCGCGGTGCTCGTGATAGCCTCCTATGTGCATCAGCGCGCCGGCACAACGCGATTTGCCAAAAATCTTCCGGAGTTGCTTGAACGCGCAGTGACCCGCAGCGATGTTGACACCTATTTGGTTGCTGCGAACGACGCGCGAATCTCCACAGAAGAGCAGGTGCAGGACGTCATCAGCCGGCTGAACGCTGAGTTGGCGCCGTTTGCCCTAGTCAGCAAAATGAAGCGTGAGCTGTCGCGCGCGTGTGTCGAAATCACGAATCGTGCCGGCCCTGTTCCCATGGTGGCAGCGCACCTGAAGGCGCTATACGAGAAAAATTCCGAATACGAGGAGCACCCGAAGGTTGTTGATATCTTCGCGGCATGGTACGAAGACTTTGAGAAATTAGCACTTCCCGACGCGTACCTGTATAAGCGCGAGTACCTGTATTGTCTTATGTCCATGACTATTCAAAATGCAAATCCTATACAGCAACTACCATCTGTTCCGCCTGGTTCGCAATCTGAGGACAAAGAATGAAGCGGACCGTCGTTTATCACGCGCTTTGGCTAGTGTCAGAAAGGGACGAGAGCGCGAGGAAAATCTCGTTCAGCCCCACCCACAACCTACTCGCGGGTGAGAACGAGACTGGCAAATCTCGCATCCTGAAGCATCTTGTGTGGGCGCTCGGCTGCGAGCCGACGGCACGTGATGCTGGCAATTGGGATTCAAACCTTGTCGCAAGCGTTGACCTGAGCATTGACGGTACGCGATACACGTTCACGCGGCGGGGTACCCATCAGCGGGCGGCGTTCGATGCTGAGGGGAAGCTGCTTATCGGCACGGAGAGCGCTTCAGCCTGGGCGAAGTTCTTTGCAGCCCGGTTCGAATTCCCTTTGAAGCTGCAGCGGCATCAGGAGGGGGCGTTTGCGCTTGCCGGGCCTGAATACGCTTTGCTCCCGTTCTATATCGACCAGGAAGGTGGCTGGGGCAGAAAGTGGAGCAACTTCAAGCGCCTGACGCAGTTTGCTCGCTGGGAATTGCCGGTCTTCGAATCATTTACCGGCCTGCGACCGCAGCGATATTTCGAGGCCCAGCTCACGCGCGACGAACTCGCACATCAGCTGAAGGAGGCTCGCGCACAGGCAAAGGTTCAAGCGAAAGCCTATGAACAGGTCAAGGCGATGCTTCCGTCTACGGAAACCAAGCTGGACGAGGCGCTTTTCGCTCAAGAATTGAGGGAAATGTCCGCAAAGGTCGCTGAGCTCGGCAAGGAAGAAGACAAGGTCCGCATGGAGCTTTTCGACGTGGCTCAACAACTCCAGGAGCGGACGGCCGAATTGCGGATGGTCACCCGCGCGGAGCAGGACCTGGTCGAGGATTTGGCCTACCTGACGAGGGTGCCCGATAACGGCAAGCTGGCCTGCCCGACATGCGGCCAAGAGCACGGTGTGACGTTCCGCGCCAGGCTGGACCTGGCGTCCGACGCCAAGGACGCTCATCAACTTGTCCTGAAAGTGCGAGGACAGCTGGAGAAGCTGCGCGACCGTGAAGTGAAGCTTCGTGTCCAGTTGAATCATGTCACTGCCAGAATGGGGCAGCTTCGGTCTTCGATGGAGCGTTACCGAGGGGAGAGCAGTGTTTCTGACATTGTTATCGCGAAAAGTCTGGACACCATCGCGCTCGCTTATGAAAAAACTCGTCGAGACTTGAGGCACCATATCGATGAGCTCGATGAGAATAAGCAGGCGCTGCAAGAGGAGCTCGCGAAGCTGACTGACGAAGACCGTGTAAAGGAAGTTCGCAAGTCATTCAGGGAGTCAGTTAAGTCTCACGCGGACCGGCTGGGCATTGCGGCTGCAGAGATTAAGGGCATCAAAATTGGGGCTCGGCCGGCGATGGCGTCGGGCAGCTCCGGCCCGCGTATCTACTTGGCCATGCACTTGGCGCTGCTCGAAATCAATGCCAAATACGGCAGTGGGCCTCGCTTCCCCTTCATCATCGACACTCCGCGCCAGCAGGGTCTCGACGACAAGAACACGGCGAAGCTCCTAAACGCAATCTACGGCCATACGGCACCTCATCAAATTTTCGTTGCGAATGAGTCTGTGCCTGAGAGTTGGCAGGGGCGTGAACACTGCCGCATCATCAATTTCGAAGAAAAACGCAATGTGTTGCGTGAGTCTGAGTACCGAGTGTGCTTGGAGATGCTTGCTCCGTTGGTACAGGCGATGCAGGAAGCTATCCGCATTGAGCGGGAGGCCGCCGCACAAGATAGCGGTGAGAGTGAAGACGACGATGCAGATGTAGACGCCCCTGTCGTGGATGACAACGAAGACGAGGATGATTGACTTGCCCCCGGTCTTAATGCGGCGTCATGACGGTTATGAGCGGGATTCTCGGCGAGCCTGACAGTAGCTACGTGTGGAGCTATAGCCGCTTCACGGACGTCAAATCGCCGTGCAGAAGCGATGGCTGCGGAATCGATGATGCTGCCGTCGGCACCAGATTCAGCGCGGCGACACGTACTGACCCTGGATGTGCGCAGGTGGCTGGTTCGAAGTCTCTCCCGGAAGATGGCATTTCGCCGGCAAGCGGTTGTTTCCCCATGATGCTGTTCCTCAGTCCCACAACAATGGAAGGCCGCATGCCTCTATGTTTCATGTGCGGCCAGGCCCGATGCGGACCCTCGCTTGTCCCGCTGGATGAGCGGCAGATGTCCATACGCTCTCAATTGCGCAAGTTCTTCCCGCGTCACCTGAGAGACACCCGGGCCGGCAAGCGAGGCGGCTTCGATGCCGAAGGAGCCGCATTTCGTGCGGGTGTATCGAATCCCCGAAGCCGGGGCGACTGATTCCGCTCGCCGCCGCTGCTGCCTCCCAGTCAGCCTCCATAACAACCACACCATCCGCTTCCATCTCGTGCACCTTGCGGTAGCACCAAGGGCAAGACGCCCAATCTCTGTCCAGGATGCCCCCTAGGTCGAAGTGAGGCTCGCGGACCCTGCCGGCCGCACTAGCGTCTTCGTGGGAGCCGCAATGTAGAATATTCGCTCACATCTAAGTCATAAGAAGAAATATGAATATCTCAACCACCTCAGTGTGCGCGAGCGACGGCTCCGTTACTAACCAAGACGCGTACCGTGATTGCGTTACGGCCCTTGAGTTGCAGATTCCTTCTGACCTCGTTACTCGACTAAGAGACGAGATTATTGCTGACTATCACCCAGGCAAAGACGATGAAGAGCGACGCGATTTTGCTTATGGCACTGCATGTCCGCAGATAGTCAAAAATTGCACCAAGGAATGGAGCTCCAATTCAAATAGTCTTCCCCTGGCACAACTGTCAAATTTGGTGGTGCAGGCAATGAACCGGTGGTTTCGTCACGTCGACATGGGAAAGTCGTTTATGCCGCCGCAAATTGCTGTGCGCACGGATGACGACGTTCATTTCGGCCCCCATGTCGATGGATTGACTGATGGTGCGAATACCGAAGTTCCCAACGTTCCATTTGCGGTCGTGGGCATTTATCTTGACGACGTCGCTAAAGAAGAGGACGGCGCGCTTCTATATTGGCCGACGCAGGCGGAGATAGTACGAGAAAAGCTTGCTATGTTTTCCGGACCTCAGCTTGCAAAATCCCTGCTGGAGGTCGGCGAAGCATGCAATGACCTACCAGCGAGCGTGGTATTGGGACGAGCCGGACACGCCTACTTAGTTGGAGGCAACGTTCCACACTGCAATCATCAGCGCAGCGTCGAAGGGAAACGGGTCGCTGTGTACTTCCGCGTGTACGTCAACGCGGGAGCATCCTGAATCGCTTCGTCTCAACCGAGAATTTTGCCTCCGGCATAGAGAGTTACAACAGTCGTAGCTAGCCAGCTGACCGCTGGCTATCGCTTTCGTCCTATAGGGAATATCCTTCGCCCGCAGGCGTAACCGGAGTATGTAGGAGGCCAAGTTCATACCGCGGTGAGCGCTTGTGGCAGAGCAGTGTTGAAATATCGCCGGAGCTGTCTTTCCGCGATACCACCTTCCCAGCTATGTCGGCCAATGATGAAGTTGTCTTCGAGCACGCTGTGCACGTCAGATTTATAGGGCGCGACAAAGACTGCAACACTGCCCGTTGCATCTTGTCCAAGCCATAGTGAAGCGCCGGCTTCGGCTGTTGGCTCTGCCCATGGCTCTTCGTCTTACTTGCTTTTGAACGTGTGCATCACGTTCAGTCGTCTAAACCCTGCGGACATCTGAACCTGGTTGATGATGTCTATAGGCGTGTACCGCGAATTCGCTAATGGCGGAAGGTCGCGATTGGTGCTGATGTAAAGCCCGCCCAACTCAGCGGATGCATCCTCGTTCGTCATGGCAACCTCGAAGACTTGGCGGAAGATTTGCTCGAGTTCTAGCCATGCCACCCTGCATGTAAATGCTCTATCTTGACCGCGAGCAGGTACGTGCGTGCATGCACATGCTGTTTCTTCACCTTGTGGCTCCCGATAGGTCTTCCAGCAGCTTTCTCGCCTGGTCGTATCTTGGGATATCGCTACGCAGCGTTCCGACCAACTCGCTCCAATGCTCGGCGACCTGCCCTCGAATGACATCCTCAGATGGACTGCCAACCGGACGAAATCTCATGAAAGGCACGCCGGCCGTTGCAAACAAGCGGTCCTTGCGCTCGTCTTTCGCAATCTGGCGTTCCGTGTCGTGCCAGGGACTGTCTATACCTTGATGGCTAGCAGGGAGGTATGTCGTGGTCGAAACTACGACGATATCCGCGGGTTTTCGTTCTTTGGAAGAAATGTGGCGGGACTAACCAATGGTCGTTCCAGCAAATCGCCCCCACCCTCGGCGCTCGAGAATCCACCGTTGCAGCCAGTTTTCTAGCAGTAGAAAGCGTTGAAGCGGCGAGTGTCCAAGAGACTCTTCATAGCCCGCTGCAATGATGAGCGCAGTATATTCCCCGCTTGACAGCACTCCAGCTTCGGGCGGCTCTTGGCATTGCATATGCCAGCGCTCCAGCAGGTCGTCAAGTTTTCTGAGAATGTGCTGTTCCCAGTCAGTCAGCATTGTTGATGTGGGAGTGGTTTTCGATAGTTCTACGTTCATCTGTTGCCCTTTTTGGGTGACGTACCAGTGGGGGAACGTAAGTCGTTCCTTTAACCTGTAGCGAGCAAGTGGAAAGAGTATTTTAAAAAATAATCAAGTTTGGTGATGATGTTAAAGGAAGGGTTCATGTCCTGTTTAATGTCATATCGCCAGTTCGACGTCTCGGAGTTTTCGGTAATGTCATCGTTGACGATTCCGAAAGCCATCGCAAACACGTTTTGGCGACGGTATGCAAGTTGCTCTCGCTGGCCGCGTTTGAGTGGGCCCGTCCCGGCGCACTTCACGCTGTCGGATAGAGAGTATGCGGGTGACACTCGGTATTCTCGCGGCGCACTTCATCAAATGAAGCCCTTGGTCAAGTGCGCGAAGCGCGAGGGCGTGGCAGACGCCGCGCTGGGCGTTAACGCGAGCAAGTTCAAGCTCATGCGGAAGGGCTCCTCTATAAAGTTCAATCTCTTGAGAAGGAGTTTTTAAGGCTCTTTTTTTGGGAAGAACTTTTTCGGAGGAGCGAAAGCACCCCCAACCCGGCCGGCAGGCAGGGGACGTGCGACGCATCCAAGCAAAAAACTATTGGAGCATGCGAGTCGCCGTGTCGCTCACACTGGCCAGACTTAGGCGCACACACGACGCCCCAGTCACCCTCTGGCCTACGCACCCAGGTCGCGCCCATGACTTCCCCGCGTTGGCGCACTTCGTGACGGCCGCGGTGGTTTGCCCCCCTCCTCCGTCTCTTGGTATAAGCGCTGCGTTTATATGCGAGGAGAGTGACGGTAGAGAGAAGCTGGCGTTTGCTCAACACCAAAGGCGACGAACGCTTGGATTGTAGGACGGGGATGACGTGGTAAATGCCTCAGAGTCGCAGCTTAGCTTGGCAGAGAGGCGCCGGCCGTTGCCGTTCATGGGCGGAGGACAAAAGCTGTGCGGCGGCGTGATTGGCGAAGACGCTTTGCTGGGTGGACTTTGTCGCGCGTTCCGTCCGCAGCCCAGCTTATATGTCAATACAATGTCGCCGTCATGGTGTGCACCGTTCGGTGACGTGCTTCGCTGGACGTCGCGCCCGTTGGGCAAAAGTCGCCAGCGGGGTTGCTCAGGCCCTGTATGGGCTCTAACCTACCAGCAGGCAGGGTAGGGCGACGAGGTGTAACCAGGCGGACGATGTGGCCCGTTTGCAGGTCCAGCTGGGCGAGCTACCTCGGCAGATTTTCGGGGAAGTGCTAGCCTAGACAAGTCGACGTATAGCGTCGCAGGTGGCTCAGGTGGCGCATGTGGTAAAAGTAGGTGGAAATCTCTGTAACTCCTTGATTTTTCAAGGCTTGTGACGGCCTGCAAAGCCGTACACGGCGGTTCAATTCCGTTCCCCCGCCTCCAGTATTCCGGTCATGGCCAGGGCGATCGCGCCATGCAGCCGGGCGCCGCGATGCTTCGCGCTCCTTTCCATTTCCCTTTGTTCTTTCCCTTTCCCGCCAGGCTATTTTGCCTTGGCCCCGCCTCATTCATTCGGTGGATAAGGCGCTGCTTATGCCGTTTTCCCCGCTGGAACAAGTCGCTCGAATCATGTAGTGTGAAGTCAGCGCAGTCCATCCATGACAACCTCCGCCATCGTGCGTGGCGGGGAGATAATTGCAATGACAAGAGATCTGCGTATCCGCGCCGCACAACCGGCCGATTGGCCGGCAATCGCGGAAGTCCTTGAAGCATGTGGCCTCGCCAGCGACGATCTCGATCCCTCGCTGGCGTTGTTCCATATTGCGGTGCTCGACGGCGGCATTGTCGGTTGCGCCGGCGCCGAAGGCTATGGCGACACCGTGGTCGTGCGCTCGGTCGCGGTATTGCCGCCTTATCGCGATCGCGGCATCGCCTCCCATATGGTTTCCGCCATGCTCATGCGCGCCCGCGCCAACGGCAGCACGCGCGCCGTGTTGCTGAGCGCCAGTTGCCCCAGCTACTTTGCCCGCTACGGCTTCTCGCTGATCTCGGCGGATCGCCTGCCGCCGGAGGTACGCGCGTCGCGCGAGTTCCGGCAGCAAGAAGGCGCGCTGCCGCTATGCATGTGTTGCGAGCTGAAATGATCTACCCGACGAACCAGACCGAACCGACCCAGCCGGCGAGCGCTGTCCCCTTCGATTGCCTGGTCTATATCGGCCGTTTCGAACCCTTGCACAATGGTCACTTCGCCATGTTGCGCCAGGCGCTGGCGCAGGCCAGCACGGTGATCGTGGTGCTGGGTTCCGCCGGCGGCGCCCGCACCGTCAAGAATCCGTTTTCCGCGGATGAGCGTCGCCAGATGATCGAGGGCGCTGTCGCGGCATGGGACGCCGCGCGCGTTGCCGACCTGCGTTTTGTGGCGGTGCGCGACTACTACGAAAGCGCGCGCTGGACGGCGGCGGTGCGCGCCGTGGCGGGCGCGGCGATCGAGGCTTGCGCGCACGGCACGCCGCGCGTTGGCCTGTTCGGGCATTTCAAGGATGCCTCTTCGGGCTACCTGAATGACTTTCCCGGCTGGGAGCTGGTGCCGCAGCCCAGCTTCGGGCAGCTCAACGCCGCCGACGTGCGCCGGCAATGGTTCGAGCAGCAGGGCGGGCTGGAGGGATTGCAGAGCGTGCTGCCGCAGCCGGTGGCCGCCTTCCTGCGCGAGTTCGCCGGGCGCGAAGCGTTTGCGGCCTTGCTGGCCGAGTACCACTTCCTGCAGGACCACAGCCGCCGCTGGGCCGCCGCGCCGTATCCGCCGGTCTTCGTGACCGTGGATGCGGTGGTGCGCTGCTGCGGCCAGGTGCTGCTGATTCGCCGCGGCGGACAGCCCGGCCGCGGCGCCTGGGCGCTGCCCGGCGGTTTCCTGGACCAGCATGAGCGCGTGGCCGACGCGGTGCTGCGCGAGCTCGACGAGGAGACGCGCTTCGGGCTGCCCAAGGCGGCGTTGCAGCAATCCTTGCGCGACCAGGTGTTGTTCGATCATCCCGAGCGCAGCCAGCGCGGGCGCACGCTGACCCACGCTTTCTTCTTCGACCTGCCGCTCGATGCGCTGCCGGCCGTGGCCGCCGCAGACGACGCGGCCGCGGTGCGCTGGGTACCGCAACAGGAGCTGCTGGCGCTGGAAGGGCAGATGTTCGAGGATCACCTGCTGATCCTCGATCGCTTCCTGCACCTGTTCGACGGCGAGGCGCAGCCGGCGGGCTGAGCGGTTCGCCGCCGGGTTCAGTGCCCGCCCAGGTACGCCTGCGCCAGCGCGGGATCCCGCGCCAGTTCGTCCGCCGGCCCGCTGGCCACCACGCGGCCTTCCTCCATCACATAGCCGCGATCGGCCAGCGCCAGTGCCAGCGCGGCCATCTGGTCCACCAGCAAGATGCTGATCGAGGCCTCGCGCAGCTGGTCCAGCGAGGCGAACAGCTCCGCGATCACCTTGGGCGCCAGGCCTAGCGATGGCTCGTCGAGCAGCAACACGCGCGGATTCGACATCAGCGCGCGCCCGATCGCCAGCATCTGCTGCTCGCCGCCGGAGAGCAGGCCGGCACGCTGATGCTGGCGCTCGCGCAGCCGCGGGAAGCGGGTCAGCATGGCTTCGACCCGCTTGACCATTTCCATATGGGACAGCGGACCGGACGGAAACGCGCCCAGCCGCAGGTTGTCGAGCACGGATAGCTCGGGGAACACTTGCCGGCCTTCCGGCACCAGCACCACGCCCATGGCCGCGATGCGCTCGGCGTCCAGCCGCGCCAGGTCCACGCCGTCGAAGGTGATGCCGCCCTGCACCGGGCGGTGCAGGCCAGACAGCGCACGCATCAAGGTGGATTTGCCCGCGCCGTTGGCGCCCAGCAGCGCCACCATCTCGCCTTCGCGGACCTGCAGCGCCACGTCGTGCAGCACTGGCGCTGCGCCGTAGCCCGCGCTGAGCGCATTTACACCCAGCACTTCGCGCAGCGCGTCGGACGGCACCTTGTGCGGGCGGGCGGCCTGGGCGCTGCCCTGCCCGAACACCGTGGCCTCGCCGAGGTAGGCGCGGCGCACGTGCGGATCGCTGCGGATGGCCGCCGGCGTGCCCGCCGCCAGATGCTGGCCGGCATCGATGACGACAATGCCGTCCGACACGTCCATCACCAGCGACATATCGTGCTCGACCAACCCCACCGCAATGCCGCTGTCGGCAATCCTGCGCAGCAACGCACCCAGCCGCGCCTTGTCCTCGCGCGACAGCCCGGCGGCCGGCTCATCGAGCAGCAGCACCGCGGGGCGGGTGGCCAGCGCGCGCGCAATTTCCACCAGGCGCCGGTCCACGTGCGCCAGGTCGGCCGCGCAGGCGTGCGGATCGCCGGCATAGCCGCACGCGGCAAGCAGGTCCAGCGCTTGCTGGCGCACCACCGGCGCGGTGAAGCCCGCGATGCCCAGCAGCGCGCCAAGCCGCCCGCGCCGCAAGGCGATGGCCACATTGTCGGCCGCGCTCATGCCGGCGAACAGCTGCGAGGTCTGGTAGGTGCGGGCGATGCCGTTGCGCGCGCTATGGCAGGCGCCGCGCGCCGGCAGCGCGGCCTGGCCCAGGCTGCGGCCGCCGGCGCGCGGGCGGTAGTAGCCGGACAACAGATTGAGCACCGTGGATTTGCCCGCGCCGTTGGGGCCGATCAGGCTGGTCACCGCGCCGGCGGGCATGTCGAAGGAGAGATCGTCGACCGCGCGCACGCCGCCGAATACCATGGACAAGCCCTGCGCGGCAAGCCCGCGCTGCCGGGCGGCGGCCAGGGCGGGCAAGGCGGGCAAGCTGGCATTGGCCTCTTCCCCTGAGGCACGATGCTGCGCACGGGCGCGTTGCCATAGCCGGCCGACCACACCGGCGATGCCACCTGGCGCAACCCACAGCACCAGCAACAGCAGGCCGCCGAAAAACAGCAGGCGCAGGTTCTCCAGGCTCGACAGCAGCTCCGGCAGCACGCCCACCACTACCGCGCCCAGTACCGGCCCGGCCACCGTGCCCGCGCCGCCGATCATGACCACCAGCACGAACAGGATCGATTGCAGGAAGGAGAACATGCCCGGTGTGACCATGCCCTGCAGCGGCGCGAACAGGCCGCCGGCCAGCCCGGCGAGCGCGGCGGAGAAGGCAAAGCCCACGGTCTTGACCACGAGAGGATCGATGCCGATGGACGCCGCCGCGGTCTCGCTGTCGCGCACCGCGCGCATGGCCGCGCCCCAGGCGCCGCGCGAAATCCGCGCATAGGCCGCGAGGGCAATCGCCAGCACCGCCAGCGCGATCAGCGCGAGTGCGCGCTCGCCGCCATCCACGCCCGGCAGCGAAGGCTGCGCGATGCCCATCAGGCCGTTCTGCCCGCCGGTGAGCGCGCGCCACTCGACCGCGCCGTGCTCCACGATAAAGCCAAAGGCGATGGTCACCATCGCCAGGCCGGGCCCTTTCACGCGCAACGCCGGCAGCGCCAGCAGGGCGCCAGTGACCGCGGCGATCAACGCGCCCACCGGCCACGCCGCCCAGAAGCTCCAGCCGGCCGGGCCGGTGAGGATGGCCACGGTGTACGCGCCAATGGCATAGAAGGCCACGTGGCCGAACGAGATCTGCCCCGTCAGCCCCAGCAGCAGGTTCAGGCCCACGCCGCAGATCGCCAGCATGGCCACCCCGGCGATGACGAAGACGAAGTAGCCGTTGACCAGCAGCGCCGCGGCACCGGCCACGATGAGGGCCAGCGCCATCGCGCTGACCTGCAGCGGCGTGCCCAGGCCCAGCAGCGGTGAGCGCACGCTCGCGGGCGCGGCGTGCGGTGAGGCGGCGCGCGGCGCGCCACCGCGCGTGGATGTCAGCGTGGAATCGTTCATACCTTGCGCACCTCCGCGCGCCCGAACAAGCCGTCAGGCCGCATGGCCAGCAGCAGGATCACCAGGGAGAAGGTGATGATCTGGGTGTAGCCGGAGCCGAGCGAGGCCGTCACCAGCGCCTCCGCCACGCCGAAGATCAGGCCCGCCACCATCACGCCCCAGGCGCTGCCGAGCCCGCCCAGGATGGCAACGGCGAAGGCCTTGAGGCCAAACACCGTGCCCATGTCGGACTGCACGTTGAACAGCGGCGCGATCAGCACGCCGGCGATGCCGGCCAACAGCGTGGACAGCGCAAACGCCGCCGCTACCAGGCGCCGGATCGGAATGCCCATCAGCCGCGCGGCGTCGCGGTTCTGCACCACCGCCAGCATTGCCACGCCCCAGCGCGAGCGGCGCAGCACCAGGTGCAGCACGCCGGCCAGCGCAAGCCCGATCACCGGGATCAGCAATTGCAGCGGATACACCCCGAGGCCCGTGTCGCCGAGCTGCATCGCGGACGTGGCGAGTGGCGAGGGCAGGCTGCGCGGCTCGGTGCCGAAGGTCAGCATCACCACGTTATCGAGCACGATGCCCAGCGCCACCGTGGCCATCAGCCACGCGTTGGAGCCGCGGCTGGCAAACGGGCGCACCGCCAGGAACTCCACCGCCAGCCCGTAAAGCGCGCACAGCGCCAGCGCCAGCACCACCGCCAGCGGCATCGGCCAGCCCAGTGTCTGGGCGAAGGTGTAGGTCAGCACCGCGCCCAGCATCATCGAGCTGCCCTGCGCGAAGTTGACTGTGGCCGAGACCGCGTAGGTAATGTGAAAGCCGAGCGCCATCAGGCCGTACATGCTGCCCAGGCCGAGGCCGCTGATCAGGGCGGAGATCCATAACATGGTGAGTCCTTGTTGCGACGCCAGCATCTTGTTGAAATGGCCTCTTACTTCGCCACCGGCACGATCCGGTTGTCGATGAACTGCGCCCACACGTAGTCGTTCTCGCTGAGCGCGTCGTGCGACTCCGGCGAAAACGGCTTCACATACGTCTTGATCAGGCCTTCATAGCGCTCGATCTTGTAGAAGCCCTCGCGTACCGCGTCGCCCTTGGTCGAGCCTGCGCGCGCGATGGCCAGCGCGGCAAGCTGCGTGGCATCGTAGGCATTGGCCACGCCCACGGCCGGCGTGATGTCGTCCGGGCCCTTGATGTCGCTGTACTTCGCCTTGAGTTCCGTCACCACGCGCGTGCTGACCGGCGAGGGCGAGCCGAAGAAGCTATACGTCTGCACGAAGTGCACGTTCCTGGCATTGGGTCCGGCCAGCTCGGTGAAGCGTCCGCCGGCGGGGCCCCAGTGAGATACCACCGGCACCTTCCAGCCCATGCGGTCCAGCGACTTCACCACCTGCGCCGACGGCCCCACGTTGCCGACCATGAACAGCACGTCGGCACCGGCCGCCTTCAGGCGTCCAAGCTGCGGCACCACGTCCACGTCATTGGCCTCGAACTTCTCGATGCCAGCGGGCTTCATGCCCTTGGCGGACAGCGCCGCCACGATGCCCTTCTCGTTCGATTCGCCCCAGGGATTGTTGACGAGGATCAGGCCGGGCTTGCTGGCATTGAAGCGCTTCTGCGCGTACTGCAGCATGGCCTTGTCCACGACCTCATCGACTGCCGAGACGCGGAAGGCGTAGTTGGGGTTGGCGCCATTGCGCGTGATCGGCGTGCCCGCTGCCCACGGGCCCATGAACGGCACTTTCTCCTGGTTGGCGACCGGCACAATGGCCATCGACACCGGCGTGTCCAGCCCGCCGAACAGTACCGCCACTTTCTCCTTGTAGATCAGCTCGCGCGCGGCCAGCACGCCCTTGGCGGGATTGCCTTCATCGTCGCGCCGCACCAGCTCCAGCTTGCGCCCGCCCAGCAGGCCACCCTTGGCGTTGATCTCGTCGATGGCGATGGTCATGCCGCGCGTGAGCGACTCCCCAGCGCGGGCCGACTGGCCGGACAACGCGGTGACCAGGCCGATCTTGATGGTGTCGGCGGCCAGCGCGGGCAGGGCCGGCAGGGCGCAGGCGGCGGCGATGGCAGCGAGCAGGGCGCGGCGTGAGACGGTGGACATGGCGGTTCTCCGGAAAGGAATGCGGCAAGAGGGAAGGGGTCGGTGATGCGTGGTGTCCCGCTCGCAAGAGCCATGCCATACATCGACAAACCACTCGAATATCGTTCTGCGACAGTGAAATCAATGTGTCTACGATATGGCCTGATTTTTGCGAACAATATGCGTGACAACTTGCATACGATCAACCCGGTGCCATGCCTGCACGATGTCGGTGCCGGATGCCGCCAGATGCCACCGGATGGCGCCAAAGCGGGGCATGGCCGGCGCTGGCGGTTCCCCTGCATTGGCAAAGACGCATTGAGGCAATCCAGAAGATGACGCATAACCCGACCCCTTCCGCCGCCCAGGCACCCGGCGGCCCCCACGGAGCGGCGCCCGGCCCCGAGTACGGGCCGCTGCGCACGCACGGGCGCTTTGGCTACCGGCCCATCACCGATGTGGACGCCTATCGCTGGCCCGGCGGCGCCAACCTCGCGGTCTACCTGGGCTTCAATATCGAGCACTTTGCTTTTGGGGAGGGGCTGGGTGCCAACCTGGGACCGGTCGTGCCCCAGCCCGACGTGCTCAACTACAGCTGGCGCGAGTACGGCAACCGAGTGGGCGTGTGGCGCTGCCTGGAGTTGTTCGATCAGCTGGAGCTGCCGGCCGGCGTGCTGATCAACACCGCGCTCTACGATCATTGCCCCGAGGTGGTCAGCGCTTGCCTGGCACGCGGGGACGAACTGATCGGGCACGGCCACACCAACGCACGCCGGCAGAGCGACCTGGACGAAGCCGGCGAGCGCGCGTTGCTGCTGCATTGCCGCGAGCGCATCGCCGCGCATGCGGGCGCCGCGCCATCGGGCTGGCTGTCGCCCTGGATCGCCGAGACTGCGCTCACGCCCGACCTGCTGGCCGAGACCGGCTACCGCTACACGCTCAACTGGTGCCACGACGACCGCCCGGTGCGCATGGCAACGCGCGGCGGCCCGCTATGGTCGATTCCCTATCCGCAGGAGCTCAACGACATCCCGATGATCGTGGGCCGCCATCTGGACGGCAGCGCTTTCGCCGACATGATCATCGACCAGTTCGACGAAATGCTGGCGCAGGCCTGCCACGCGCGGCATCCGCAACCGCTGGTGATGGGCATTGCCTTGCATCCCTACCTGGTGGGCCAGCCGTATCGCTTGCGCCACCTGCGCCGCGCGCTGGCGCATATCGCCTGCAGCCGCCGGCAGGGCAAGGTGTGGTTCACCACGCCCGGCGCAATCTGCGATCACCTCGAACAGGTGGCGCCGCTGGCCGCCGCTTCGCGCTAACATCATGCGCTCCATGTCCCCGACCGACGTCATGCCTCGCACCGCATCGCCCCGCACCGCCAAGCCGAAGGCGGTAAAGCCAAAAGCCGTCAGGCGGAAGCCCGACGCAGCGCCCGTTGCTGCAACCTCGAAGGACGCCGGCGCGGAGCTCGGCGGCGACGCTGACGCGCGCATCTACCAGTCCATCTTCGATGGCGTGCTCAACCACCGGCTCACGCCCGGCACCAAGTTGCCAGAGCCGGAGCTGTGCCAGTTGTTTGGCGTAGGCCGCGCGGTAGTGCGGCGCGTGCTGGAAAAACTGGCGCACGATGGCATCGTCGACCTGCGCCCCAACAAGGGCGCGGTCATCGCCGAGCCCACGCCGGCCGAGACCAGCCAGATCTTCGAAGCGCGCCGCGCCATGGAGCGCGTGCTGGTGGAACTCGCCGTGGCTCGCGTCACGCCCGCCGACCTGCGCGAGCTGCGCCAGCAACTGGCCGCCGAGCACGAGGCCATGCACCGCTTCGACCAGCCCTCATGGGCACGGCTGGCAAGCGGCTTTCACCTGCGCATCGCCGCGCTCGCGCGCAACCCCGTGCTGCAGCGCTACCTCACTGAACTGGTCTCGCGCTGCTCGCTGATCGTCGGCCTGTACGAGCCGCCAGGCCACGCGCCCTGCGAGCACGACGAGCACGCTGCCATCGTGGACTGCATCGAGCGGCGCGACGCCGCCGGCGCGGTCGAACGGATGGAGTCGCACCTGCGCGAGCTGGAGCAGCGCATCGAAACGTCCCGCATGCAGGGCGAGAAGAGCCTTGCGCAGATGCTGGGCCTGGCCGGGGAGTAAGGCCGAATCAGAGGAAACAAGCATGGAAATCGATTTCGAGGCCATCACCGAATACCAGCGCTACAAGCTGATGGCCAGCCTGATCGTGCCGCGGCCGATCGCACTGGTCACCACGCTGTCGGAAGACGGCACCGTCAATGCCGCGCCGTTCTCGATGTTCAACATGCTGGGCGAGGAGCCACCCATCGTGATGATCAGCATCAACCGGCTGCACGACGGCGCGCTCAAGGACACCGCGGCCAATATCGTGCGCACCGGGGAGTTTGTCGTGCACCTGAGCGATGAAGCGATGGCGGAGCAGATGCATGGCTGCGGCGAGCGCTTGCCGCCGGAGCAGAGCGAGCTCGCGCGCGTGGGGTTGACGTCGGTGCCATCGAGCGCGGTGGCGCCGCCGCGAATTGCCCAAGCGCCGGTCGCGTTCGAGTGCACCCTGTGGGAAACGCTGGAGACGACCAGCCGACAGATTTTCATAGGCCGCGTGCTGCGGCTGCATGCGCGCGACGAGCTGATCGATACGCAGGCCTGGCGCGTGCGGCTGCAGAACTACTTTCCGGTGGGACGATTCGGGGCCAGCTTCTACGTCACCACGCGGGATCGGTTCTCGATGGAGAAAGAGGCGGGTGTGGTGACGGCGACCACGGCGGTGGACGAGATGTGAGCCGGCTGCTCGCGCAACAAGGATCAATGGCTATGCATAAGATGTCAGACGAAGACTACTTCGAGTCAAGCGATGGTTCGATAAGGATCTGGATCGAGCAAGATTCGTCCATCCAGATCAAGGCGGTTGCCAAACATGATGACCCCGTGGAGCTCTCGGCGGAGGAGGCTATTGCGTTGGCAACCGTGCTTCAGGAATTTGCGGGGCGGATCTAGTCCAATCGGCGGCGCGGCACATCCGCCTGACCCGCACTGGCAACTGATGGCTGATGATCCAGGGACGCCCGGCAGCTTTGCGAGAAGGGCAGGTCGCCTAAGATCGCGGGCACGTATCATCCGTGCGGCTGCGTGGGCTCTTGGCAGCATGCTGACACAAGTCTCTGCTATCTTAGGCGCCCAGCCCGTCGCTGGACACCATTCCCACATCGGCTCCCATGCAAGCTACGACCACCACGCCAGACACCGGCGCCCCGGCCGCCATCACCTTGCGCCAGGCATTCTGGTACTGGCTCAAGCTGGGCTTCATCAGCTTTGGCGGCCCGGCCGGGCAGATCGCCATCATGCACGAGGACCTGGTCGAGCGGCGCCGCTGGATCTCCGAGAGCCGTTTCCTGCACGCGCTTAACTACTGCATGGTGCTGCCCGGGCCAGAGGCGCAGCAACTGGCAACGTATATCGGCTGGCTGATGCACCGGACCTGGGGCGGGGTGATCGCGGGCGGGCTGTTCGTGCTGCCCTCGTTGCTGATCCTGATGCTGCTGTCGTGGATCTACATGCGCTTTGGCGAGGTGCCAGCGGTGGCGGGGGTGCTGTACGGCATCAAGCCGGCGGTAACGGCCATCGTGATGTCGGCGGCGTGGCGCATCGGCTCGCGGGCGCTGAAGAACAGCTGGCTGTGGGCGATCGCGGCGGCTTCGTTCGTCGCCATCTTCGCGCTGGAATTACCGTTCCCGGTCATCGTGCTGGTCGCGGCCTTGATCGGCTACGCGGGCGGCCGGTTCGCGCCGGCGCGCTTTGCCAGCGGGGGCGGCCATGGCGCGGGCAAGACCGGTTTTGGTCCCGCGCTGCTGGACGACCACACGCCCACGCCGCCGCATGCGATGTTTACCTGGAAGCGCTTCGGGCTGGTGCTGGCGGTGTTCCTCGCGATCTGGGGGCTGGCGCTGGGCGCGCTGGCCTGGCGCTACGGCTGGCAGGGCACGCTCACGCAAATGGGCTGGTTCTTCACCAAGGCCGCGCTGATGACCTTTGGCGGTGCCTATGCGGTGCTGCCCTATGTCAACCAGGGCGCGGTGGCGCACTACCACTGGCTTAGCGCGCCGCAGATGATCGACGGCCTGGCGCTGGGCGAAACCACGCCCGGCCCGCTCATCATGGTGGTGGCCTTCGTCGGCTTCGTCGGCGGCTGGACGCAGGCGGTGTTCGGCACCGATGCGGTGGTCGCGTCGGCCGTGGCGGCGGCGACGGTGGTGACGTTCTTCACCTTCCTGCCGTCGTTCCTGTTCATCCTGCTGGGCGGGCCGTTCGTGGAGAGCACGCACGGCAACCTGAAGTTCACCGCGCCGCTGACTGCCATCACGGCGGCGGTGGTTGGCGTGATCGTCAACCTGGCGGTGTTCTTTGCCTATCACGTGCTGTGGCCCGCCGGGCTGCAAGGGCGCTTCGAATGGCCCTCCGCGCTGATCGGACTGGCCGCGGCCGTGGCGTTGTTCCGCTTCAAGGCCGGCGTGATCCCGGTCATCCTTGCTTGCGGCGGCGCCGGGCTGGCGCTGGTGTTCGTGCGCGGCGTGGCCTGAACGGGCTACCAGCCACTATAGGGTGCGCCCGCCATCCGGTGGGCCGCGAAATGCTCCGCCAAAAAGTCCACGAACGCGCGCACCTTGGCCGTGAGGTGGTCGCGCGTGAGGAAGACGGCGAACACATCGGCTGGCGGCGTCTCCCAGTCTGGCAGCACCTGGCGCAGCCGCCCCGAGCGGAGCATCGGCGCCACCTCCCATTCCGAGCGCATCAATATGCCGTGGCCCTGCAAGGCCCAGCCGAGGGCCACTTCGCCATCGTTGGTGCTGGCCGGCCCGCGCACCTTTACGGTTTCGTGGCGGCTGGCCGAGCGCAGGTGCCAGGTGCCGTAGGTGGCGTCGCTCTCCCGGATCACGATGCAACGGTGCTGCTGCAGCTCGCGCGGCGACGCCGGCTCGCCGTGGCTGGCCAGGTAGCGCGGCGCGGCGCATAGCAGGCGGCGGTTGTGCGCGATAGGCCGGGCGGTGAGGCGCGCATCGGGCAAATCGCCCACGCGAATGCCGACGTCGAAGCCCGCCTCGGCCAGGTTCAGCGGCCGGTCCGTGAGTTCCAGCTGCACCTCCACCTCCGGGCAGGCCAGCAGGAAGGCGCCCACTGCCGGCGCCACGTGGCGCCTGCCGAAGCCCAGCGTGGCGTTGACCCGCAGCAGCCCGCGCGGCGCTACCCGGCTGCCGCCAAGCCCTTGCTCCAGTTCCTCCAGCTCGGCCAGGATGCGCGCACCCTGCGCCAGGTAAGCCTCGCCTTCCTGCGTCACGCTCAGCCGGCGCGTGGTGCGGTTGAGCAGGCGCACGCCGAGCCGCGTTTCAAGCGCCGTCAGCCGCTTGCTGGCGGCCGACGGCGTGATGCCGAACTGCTGGGCCGCGCCGGCCAGGCTGCCGCGCTTGACCAGGGTGACGAAGAAGGCGAGGTCGGAGAAGTTGTCCACGATGCGGTCTGCGGCCTAATTAGTGAAAGAGGCGACTGAATGAAAGTCTTTGGATGAAATTATAGCGGTAGGTTCAATGGTTAAACTGGCATCTCCAATCTCAATAAGCGCGCGGCGTCGGGGGYGTTCCCTTGCGGCCAGCCTGCCACCCAGGAGACCCCACATGAACCGCTTTACCGCTATCGCCCGCCGGATCTGCCAGATTTGCCGGACGCCGCTCGGCTTGAGTGCTGTCGCCTTGTCCGTTGCGCTCGCGCCGGCGGCGGCGCGAGCCGAGACGTTTCCCGCGCGCCCGATTCGCCTGATCGTGCCGTTCGCCCCGGGGGGGCAGCGTCGACATCGCCGCGCGGCTGGTCACCGAAGCGTGGGGACGGCAACTCGGGCAGCCCGTGGTGGCGGACAACCGCGCGGGCGCCTCGGGCAATATCGGCATGGACCAGGTGGCCAAGGCCAGGCCCGATGGCTATACGCTGGCCATCAACAACGTGGCGCTGGCGGTGAATCCTTCGCTCTTCGCCAGGCTGCCGTTCGACACCGAGCGCGACCTGACGTCGGTTGGCACCATGGGCACCTCGCAGCATGTGCTGGTGGTGACAAACAGCCTGCCGGCCAAGAACGTGAAGGAACTGATCGCGCTGGCCAGGAGCCGCCCCGGGCAGCTCAGCTTTGGCTCGGCGGGCACCGGCAGCACCTTCCACATGGCGGCGGAGCTGTTCAAGTCGGAATCCGGCACGGCCATCCTGCACGTGCCGTACAAGGGCGGCGGCCCGGCCATGGTCGATACCATCGCCGGCCAGGTGCAGCTCAGCTTCCCAGTGCTCTCCGCCGCGCTGCCGCAGGTGCAGGCCGGCAAGCTGCGCGCGCTGGCGGTGACGGGGCCCAAGCGCTCGCCGCTGCTGCCCAATGTGCCCACCATTGCCGAGGCGGGCCTGCCCAACTACACCTTCGAGACCTGGTTCATCGTCAGCGCGCCGGCCGGCACGCCCAAGGAGGTGATCGCCAAGCTCAACCAGACGCTGAACCAGGCACTGGCTGCACCGGAGATCAAGGCGCGCCTGCTCAAGGAAGGCTTCGAGCCGCTCACCATGAGCCCGTCCCAGGCCGACACCATGCTGCACAAGGAGATCAAGCGCTGGGCCGCGCAGATCAAGCAGGCCGGCATCACGCCGGAGTAAGCGCGGCTCTTTCTGCCGCGCATTTTTTCAATTCATTTCAAGCAGGCTGTCCCATGTCAGGCCTTACCTACTATCGCAAGCTGGTGGATTCGCACACCGTGGCCGCGCTCGATGCCGACCACGTGCTGCTCTACGCGGATCTGCATCTGATGAACGAATACACCAGTCCGCAGGCCTTTGCCGGGCTGGCCGCGCAGGGCAGGGGCGTGCCGTCGCCGGGCCAGCAGGTGGCGGTGGTGGACCACATCATCCCCACCCACGCGGAAAGCCCGCGCCGCATCCAGGATCCCGCCTCGGCGCTGCAGGCGCGCAACCTCAAGCGCAACTGCGACCAGCATGGCATCCCGCTGTTCGATACCGATGACGCGCTGCAGGGCATCGAGCACGTGATCGCGCCCGAGCACGGCATGATCCGCCCGGGCATGGTGGTGCTGTGCGGCGACAGCCACACCACCACCTACGGCGCGCTGGGCGCGCTCGGCTTTGGCATCGGCACGTCCGAGGTGGAGCACGTGCTGGCCACGCAGACGCTGGTGTACCGCGTGGCGAAGGACATGCGCATCCGCGTGGACGGCGTGCTGCCGTGTGGCGCTACCGCGAAGGACCTGATCCTGCATATCATCAGCCGCATCAGCGCGCAGGGCGCGCGTGGCTATGTGGTGGAGTTCACCGGCAGCGCCATCGCCGCATTGTCGATCGAGGCGCGCATGACCCTGTGCAACATGACGGTGGAAGCCGGCGCGCGCGGCGCGCTGATCGCGCCGGATGCGCCGGCCATCGAATACGTGCTGGCCCGTGCCGCCGATATCGATGCCACGCTGCGCGAGCGCGCGCTGGCCTGCTGGCGGGCGCTGCATTCCGATGCGGATGCCAGGTTCGACAGCGAACTGGTGTTCGACGCCAGCAACGTGGCGCCGTATGTAAGCTGGGGCACCAGCCCCGACCAGGCGATCCCCATCGATGCGTGCGTGCCGCCGGTGGAGGATGCCATCGACGACACGGCGCGCAGCGCTGCCGCCAAGGCGCTGGACTATATCGGCCTGCGGGCGGGGGCCACGCTCGAAGGCCTGCCGGTGCAGCGCGTGTTCATCGGTTCCTGCACCAATGGGCGCATCGAAGACCTGCGCGCCGTGGCCGCCATCGTGCGCGGGCGCAAGGTGGCCGAAGGCGTGCGCGCGATGGTGGTGCCGGGCTCCGGCGCGGTGCGCCAGCAGGCCGAGGACGAAGGCATTGCGCAGGTGCTGCTGGACGCCGGCTTCGAATGGCGCAAGCCGGGCTGCTCGATGTGCCTGGCCATGAACGACGACGTACTCGCACCCGGCGAGCGCTGCGCTTCCACCACCAACCGCAATTTCGAGGGACGCCAGGGGCGCGCCGGGCGCACCCACCTGATGAGCCCCGCCATGGCCGCCGCGGCGGCGCTGACCGGCTGCATCACCGATGTGCGCCGCCTGGAGCAAACCAATGCCTGATGCCATGCCCGACTACGATTCCGACCTGATCGCCGCGCTTGGCGCGCCGCTGCCCATCGGCAACCTCGACACCGACCAGATCATGCCCAAGCAGTTCCTGCGCATCATCGACAAGGCTGGGCTGGACCGTGGCCTGTTCTACGATATGCGCTTTGACGCGCAAGGCGTGCCGCGCCCGGAGTTCGCGCTCAACCAGGCGCGGTACCAGGGCGCGGGCGTGCTGGTGGCCGGCCCGAACTTTGGCTGCGGATCGAGCCGCGAGCACGCCGTCTGGGGGCTGCAGCAATACGGCATTCGCGCGGTGATCGCGCCCAGCTTTGGCGAGATCTTCTACTCGAACGCGATCAATAACCGGCTGCTGCTGGTGATGTTGCCGCAGGCACAAGTGGATGCGCTGATGGCCGCGGTGTCGGGCGGCGCGCCCGCGCGGATCGAGATCGACCTCGCGGCCATGTCGGTGAGTGCCGGCGCGCTGCGCTTTGCCTTCACGCTGGCCGAGCGCCACCGCACCATGTTCCGCCAGGGACTGGACATGATCGGCGCAACGCTGGCACAGTCGTCGCAAATCGCCGCGTTCGCGCGGCGCCATCACCAGTCGCAGCCCTGGCTGCAGGACGTCGCCGCCAAGACCATGGCGCGGCTGTCCGCCTGAAGGAGGACGGAACGTGTTCGAAGGATTCACGCAGCATCGCATTCCATGTGGCGACGTCGAGATCCACGCTGTCGTCGGCGGCCAGGGCCCGGCCTTGCTGCTGCTGCATGGCCATCCGCAAACGCATGTGATCTGGCATAAGGTGGCCGCCACGCTGGCGCGGCATTTCACGGTGGTCGCCACCGACCTGCGCGGCTACGGAGATAGTGGCAAGCCGGCCGGCCTGCCGGACCACGCCAACTATAGCAAGCGCAGCATGGCGCAGGACCAGGTCACGGCGATGCGCGCGCTGGGCTTCGAGCGCTTCCTGGTGATGGCGCATGACCGCGGCGGGCGCGTGGCGCACCGCATGGCGGTGGATCATCCGGATGCCGTGCAGCGGCTGGTCACGCTGGATATTGCGCCCACGCTGGCGATGTACGAGCAGACCAGCCTGCAGTTCGCGCTGGCCTACTACCACTGGTTCTTCCTGATCCGGCCCGCGCCGTTTCCCGAGACGCTGATCGGGGCCGATCCGGCGCTCTACCTGCGCAGCACCATGGGCAGCCGCAGCGCCGGCCTGGCGCCGTTTACCGAGGCGGCCATGGCAGAGTACCTGCGTTGCCTTAGCCTGCCGGGCGCGGCGCACGGGCTGTGCGAGGACTATCGAGCCAGCGCGTCGATCGATCTCGAACACGATCGTGCCGACCTCGCCGCCGGGCGCAAGGTCGAGTGCGAGATGCTGGCGCTGTGGGGCGAGCAGGGCGCGGTAGGCCGCTGCTTCGCGCCGCTGGAAGAGTGGCGCAAGGTGGCGCGCAACGTGAGCGGCAAGAGCCTGCCATGCGGGCACTATATGGCCGAGGAAGCGCCGGAACTGCTGCTGGACGAGACGCTGCCCTTCCTGCTGGGCGCAGGTTAAGGACGCAACGGGCGAATGCGCTGCGAGCCGGGCTGGCTTACACTCGCTGTCTTCGCCCCTGTGCCCAACCGAACGCTTTCCCCAGCCCATGCCGCCCCGCAAGAATCCCGCCGCTGCCACCGAGACGCTCGATAGGCTCGAAACACTCGCGCAAGGCCGCGCTGCCAGCGAGCAGGCCATCCAGTTGCTCGACGGCGCCGTCAACCACGTGCTGGAGCACGGCATCGGCGACTTGTCGCTGCGCCATATCGCCGAGGCGCTCGGCACCAGCCACCGCATGCTGATCTACTACTTCGGCTCGGCGGACCAGTTCTGGGAGGCGGTGCTGCGCCGCATCCGCCATGCCGAGCTGGATGCGCGCGCCAGCCTGGCCGCCAGCGAGTCCGATCCCGCACGGGCGCTGGAGGTAGCCTGGGCGCGCTACTCGGCGGACAACTACCTGCCCATCATCCAGTTGCTGTTCGAGATCTACGGACGCGCCATTCGCGATCGCGAACGCTTCCAGGTGTTCCTCGACGATGTGATCGGCAGCTGGACCGGCGCGCTGACCGAGCGCTTTCACAAGCAGCTGGGATTGAGCACGAGCGAGGCGAAGCTGCGGGCTCGCATCGAGGTCGCCACCGTGCGCGGCCTGTTGCTGGATCTCGTCACCACGGGCGATCGCAAGGGCACCACTGCCGCGCTGAAATACTTCGCGCGCATGCTGAACGCGCCTGCGGCCCCGGGCGCGAAATCCGCACCCGAAGCTTGATCCGTACGCGGCGCCGGCGTCGGCGCCGCAGTCCCGAAATTTTTTTCCCTCTTCGTGTACCACATGGTACAGTAAACCGGATGCACCTCGATGCGAGGGTGCCGCTCAAGGGATGCGAGAGGAGATCAAAGTGAACAGACGCACACTGATACTAAGCGCCGCGCTCGCCGTGGCGGGCATGGCATGTGGCGCAGCCGGCTGGGCGCAGGACTGGCCGCAGCGCCCGGTCAGGCTGGTCGTGCCGCAGGCCGGCGGCACGGGCAACGACGTGCTCGCGCGCGCGCTGGCCGAAACGCTGGGCAAGCGCTGGGGACGCAGCGTTGTTGTGGAAAACAAGCCCGGCGCCAACGGCGTGCTGGCCATCAACTATGTGCTGCAGCAGCCGGCCGATGGCTACACCCTGTTCTTCGCGGGCGTCTCCAACCTGGCCTTCAATCCCTTCCTGTACCCCACGTTGCCCTATGTGCCGCAACGCGACCTGACCGGCGTGGCGATGCTGGCCAACTCGCCGTTCGTGCTAGTGGTCGCGCCGGCGATGCATGCCACCAGCTTTGCCGAATTCGTGCGGCTCGCCAAGGCGCGGCCGGGCGGCATCAGCTACGCCTCCGGCGGCATCGGCAACTCCACGCACCTGGCCATGGAGCTGGTGGCCGAGCGCGCCGGCGTCAAGCTGCAGCATGTGCCGTTCAACGGCGCCGGCGGCTCGACCAGCCTGATGTCGGGCGAGACGCCGGCCATGATGAATGTGGTGGCGGGCGTGCAGGCCTATATCGCCGGCAAGAAGCTGGTGGCGCTGGCCGTGACCGGCGAGCGGCGCCTGGCCGCGCTGCCCGATGTGCCGACGTTCAAGGAGCTTGGCTACGACGTGGCTGTGCCGGGCTGGTACGCCATCGTCGCAAAGACCGGCACGCCGGCGGCGCTGGTGCAGAAGATCAACGCCGACATCAACGCGGCCATGGACGAGCCGGCATTCAAGGACAAGCTGGCCAACCAGTTCCTCGATCCGATCAAGGGGCCGCCGGCCGAGGTGGAGCGCCATATGCAGCGCGACGCGCAGGCCTGGGGCCCCATGATCCGCAAGCTCGGCATTGCCCTTTGATCCCGCCCGGACCCATTACCAAGGAAGCAAGGAACCAAGGAGACTAGATATGCCCCAGATCACGACCGCCGTGCGCGACTATCGCCTGGCGATGATGCACGCGCTGATGGACCGCATCCGCGTTGACGCGCTGGTGTTCAGCACGCCGGACTTCTTCCAGTTCGCCACCAATTTCCAGCTGGATGTCTGGCCGTGGGAGCGCCCCGTTTTCGTGTTCGTGCCGCGCAACGGCGAACCCTTCGCCGTGATGAACGAGCTGTCCACCAACCACATGCGCCTGTGCACGGAAAAGGACAAGGTCTGGCTGCGCGACGTGACCTACTACGCCGAGCATCCGCGCGTGTCGCAGCGGCTGGCGCTGGCGCCGCAGTTGCCCGAGGTGGTGGCGTCGCTGCTGGCGTCGCACGGGCTGGGCGGCTCGCGCATTGCCGTGGACGTGGCCCATCCGATTCTCGCGGCGGCGCAGCGCTACCTGCCGGAGCTCGCGCTGCGCCCGGCCATGGCGGAGATGCGCGCCATGCGCTGGGTCAAGCATGCGGAAGAACTGCAGGTGATGCGCGAACTTGGGAGCCTGACCGACTGGGTACAGGACCGCTACCGCGAGAACATTCGGCCGGGGCGGCTGGTGCAGGAGCTGGACCATGCCATGTCGGCGCTGATGGTGGAGGAGGCTGCGCGCCGCTTTCCCGGCGAGGATTTCGATATCCTCAAATGCTGGACGCTGACGGGACCGGCCTCGGCCTCGCCGCACGGCGACGGCGCCGCATGCGGCGCGCGCATCGCGGCTGGCGATACCATCGTCAACCTGATCCTGCCGCGCCTGAATGGCTACTACGTGGAGAACGAGCGCACGTGGTTCTGCGGCAAACCGGACGAGCGCCAGGCACGCTGCTACCAGGTTGCCGCCGAGGCCACCGACGCGGCGGCGGCGGCCGCGGTGACCGGCCGGCGCGTCTGCGACATGGACGCCGCGGCGCAGGCCGTGATCGAGCGCGCGGGSCTGGGCGAGTACATCTTCCACCGCACCGGCCACGCGGTCGGGCTGATGCTGCACGAGTATCCGGAAGACATGGCCTTCAACACGCGCGCGCTGCTGGACGGTGAGGTCTACTCGGCCGAGCCGGGCATCTATGTCTATGGGCTGGGCGGCTTCCGGCTCGACGATACGGTCGTGGTGGGCGAGCGCCCGGAGGTCATCGTGAAGACGCCAAAGACACTGGAGTACGCAACCGTGGCGTGACGCCAGCGACAAGCGGGGATAGCGGGGGGATAGCGGGGGGATAGCGGGGGGGATAGTGGGGGGATAGTGGGGGGAAACCGTATGTGACCGGGGGGCATCGTGGCGGGCACTGGCGCGCAATCCTTGGGCCGAAGGCACGCGCCGGCATACCGGCGCGGGGCGTTCGAGGATAGAATGCGGCCGACGCCTGCCACCTGCCGCCTTGTCAACCGTGATGCATGCGGTGCTCGGACGACCCCCCTCGACATGGACGACTCTCCCCAGCGCGCGCCACTTTTGCCCTGTCATGCCAATCCCGCGACTACGCCGCCCGCCGGGGCGTTGCCCACGCATCTTGCCGCGATGCTCGATAGCGTCGCGGATGGCGTCATGTCGCTCGACCGCGAGTGGCGATTCGCCTACGTCAACCAGACCATGGAGCGCTGGCTCAAGCGCACCCGTACGGATCTCGACGGGCGCGGCATCTGGGAGTGCTATCCGGACCTGATTGGCTCGGCGTATTACCGGACGTTTCATGAGGCCGCTGCCAGCGGCGCATCACGCACCTGTACCGCCTACTATGCCCCGCTGGCATGCTGGTTCGAAGCGCGCGCCTTTCCCGATGCCAACGGCCTTACCGTGCTCTTTCGCGACGTCAGCCGCGAACGGCAGCAGTCGGCCCAGCTGGAATACCATGCCGACCACGACTACCTGACCGGCCTGCCGAACCGCCGGCGCTGCACGCAGGTGCTGGCGCGCGCGGTGGCGCAGGCGGCAGAGCAGGCTGCACAAGCCCAGGTGGCCGCGCTGCCCGCCGGCATGGAGGCGCAAGTGCCGCAAGCGGCTGGGGTGGTGGTGCTGTTCGTCGATCTCGACCGCTTCAAGGAAGTCAACGACGCCTTTGGCCATGCCGTGGGCGACACGTTGCTGTGCAAGGTCGCCGAACGTTTTCGCGCGCTGCTGGCGCCTTCGGCTTTTGTCGCGCGCGTCGGTGGCGACGAGTTCGTGTTCATCCTGCGCGACGCGCGGCCGGGACAGGCCGAGCGCTTTGCCGGCGCCATCCTGGCCGGCGTGTCGCAACCATTCCAGGTGGACGGCCACACGCTGCTGCTGGGTGCCAGCGTAGGGATCGCGCAGTGGCCCGAGGCTGGCGACACCGCTGACACGCTGTTGAACCACGCCGATGCCGCCATGTATGCGGCCAAGGCCGCGGGGCGTTTCCAGTTCCGCGTCTTCCACCTGGACCTTGCCCAAGGCTTGCGGCAGCGCCTGCAGCTGCGCGCCGACCTGCATGCCGCGATGGCTGACGACCAGCTGGTGCTTCACTTCCAGCCGCAGTGGTCGCTGCCGGATGGCAGGCTGGCGGGCGCGGAGGCGTTGTTGCGCTGGCAGCACCCAACGCGCGGCCTGCTGCCTCCCGCCGCCTTTCTCGATGTGCTGCTGGAGTCCCCGCTGGAGCCGGCGGTGGGGCTGTGGGTCATGCGCGCCGTGTGCCGCCAGATAGCGGCCTGGCGGCGTGCCGGCCTGACGGTGCCCAGGATCTCGCTCAACCTGTCAGCGCGGCAGCTGGTCATGCCTGGGCTGGCTGGCTTGCTGGCGGACCTTGCGCGCGAGCACGAGGTGCCGTGTGGGCTGCTGGATGTGGAGGTCACCGAGGACACCTTGATGACCGACCTCGACAGCGCCGCGGCGGCACTCGGCGAGCTCGGGCGCTGCGGCATCAGCGCCTCGCTGGACGATTTCGGCTCCGGTTACTCGAGCCTGGCCTACCTGACGCGCCTGCCGGTTGCGACACTCAAGATCGACAAATCGTTCGTTGCGGTCCTCGGCACTACGCCCGAGGCCCTGGCGGTCATTCGCGGGGTCATCGCGCTGGCGCGCTCGCTGGGCATGAGAACCCTGGCGGAAGGTGTGGAGACCCACATCCAGCAACGCTTGCTGGCCGAGGAGGGCTGCGACGCGGCGCAGGGCTACCTGCTCGGCCGGCCGATGCCGGCAACGGATTTCGCCGCGGTCATGGGCCAAGGCGCCGTGGCGCGGGGGGATTGACGCGGCGTGGCAACAGCCCCGCGGTGCCGCAAGCATGTGCCGTCCCGGAGGTGCATAATCGCTCACCGATACGTTGAGCCCTAGCCCGATTTCTCCTGCCTCAACATACATTCATGAACGGATGTATAATTTCGTAATGATTCGCTTGTCCCTAAGCGATTGTTGCGGAAATTGACCATGACTTACCGATTTATTGCCGGGTGCCTAAGCGCCTGGCTCGCGATCTGCGTGACCGCGGGCTGGGTGGTGGAACGCCTCTGGTCCTGAGTACGGGTGGTCGGCTTTGCCGCTGGGAGGTGGCAAGGTTTTCGCTAGGACTTGCCATTCTTCGCGGTAATTACCACCCACCATGCACATGACCATCGATAAGAAGAACGCCGGCCTTGCCCGTCGGCTTGCAACACGTATCAAGGCGCTTGGCGCCATGGCTGCCCTCGGCGCATGCGCTGCCGCGCACGCCGATCCCGCGGTGCACGTGGCCTTTGGCCGCGATCCCGGCCACAACATCGACAAGTACGAAGTTGGCGTGAACTGGGACTCCGGCTTTGCCTGGGGCAACCCGCAGGGCTGGCTGGCCAAGCTGCAGTGGGAGGCCGAACTGGCCGAATGGAACGCCCGCAGTGGCACCAATCACCAGAATGTGACCGAATTCGGCTTCTCGCCGATCCTGCGCGTGGAAAAGCGCGGCGGCTCGCTGGTGCCTTTCCTGGAAGCCTCCGTCGGCGTGCGCATGATGAGCCATAAGGCCACCTCCGACGAGCACCGCTCCGGCAGCCTGTTCCAGTTCTCCGACATGATCGGCGTGGGCATGGCCTTTGGCCCCAAGACCGCGTACGAAGCCGGCTTCCGCTACCAGCACGTCTCCAACGCCGGTATCAAGCAGCCCAATCCGGGCAGTGGTTTTTACACGGGTTACGTGCGTTATCGCTTCTGATCCTGCAAAAGTGGCTGGCTTGGCCTGAGGCCATGACGCTCAGGCCAGCCTGACCATGCCTGCGCGCGGGGCGCGGATGCCGCGGGAGATGGATTCCGTTTCCGCGCCTTGCGCCTGCCTGCTGCGCAGCGCGTCAAAAAACCGCCACAGCGCGGGTTCATCGCTGGTTGCCACGTTGAACCGTATCCACGGCGAGTCGCCTTCTTCCGGTTCAAAATAAGACCCCGGCGCCAGCCAGATGCCGTGCTCCAGCGCCAGCGTCGCCAGCCGGTTGCCCGACAGCGCGGCCTGGTCGCCGCCGTCTTCCGGCCGCATCCTTGCCCAGGCGAACATCCCGCCTTCCGGGCGCAGCATCACCTCCAGCCCGTGGGCTTCCATCTTCTCCGTGATCCGGTCCTGCTGGGCGCGCAGCCGTTCGGCCAGCGCCGCCACATGGCGGCCGTAGTGGCCGCTGGTCAGCACCGAGTACACCAGCCGCTCGGTTACTTCCGATGACGTCAGCCCCACAGCCATCTTGGTGCGGGCGAGTGCCTTGGCCAACTCCGGGCTGGCCGCGAGGTAGCCGACCCGCAGCGATGGCGTGATGGTCTTGGAAAACCCGTTGACGTAGATCACGTGCGAGAGCCCGTCCATGGCCGCCAGCATGGGTGAGCCGGGCGGCGCCAGCTCGCGGTAGATATCGTCCTCCACCACCAGCAGCCGGTACTGCTCGGCCAGTTGCAGCACGCGGTGCGCGTTCATGCTGGTGAGTGTGCCGCCGGTGGGGTTCTGCAGCACCGTGTTGACGAACAGCGCGCGTGGCGCGTGGGTGCGGATGGCGTGGTCGAGCGCGTCGGTGTCGAGCCCGCTGGCGGTGCGGCGCACGCCAACCACCTGCAAGCCGGCAAGGCGCAGGATCTGCAGCAGATTGCAGTAGCAGGGGTCTTCCACCAGCACGGTGTCGCCCGGGCGCAACAGCGTGCGGACCACCAGGTCCAGCGCTTGCGTGGCGCCCTGGGTCAGCACCACTTGCTGGGCCTGCACCGGCATGCCGTACTGGCTGAGCCCGGCGGCGATATGCTCGCGCAGCGCGGCGAAGCCGTACGGGTGGCCGTAGCCCGAGACCTGCGCGGCGGGCACCCGCGCCGCAGCGCGCATGGCCTGGTGCAGCCCTTCCTCGTTGAGCCAGTCGCCGGGCAACCAGCCCGCACCCGCCTTGATCGGCACCGAATGATCGGCGAACACATCCGACAGCAGCCACGCGGCGTTGAGCCCCGGCGCCTCCCAGCGTGCCGCCGGCGCCTGGCCGGCGGGGGCGTGGCGGTGTGCCACCGTGTAGCCCGAGCCCACCCGCGCGCTCAGGTAGCCCAGCGCGGTCAGGCGGCCGTAGGCCTCGGCCACGGTGAAGGTGCTGACCCCATGCTGCTGGGCAAAGCGCCGCACCGACGGCAGCGCCACGCCGGCGCGCAGCACGCGCCGGTCCACCAGGCTGGCGATGCCCGCCACGATCTGCTCGGTGAGGGTGTCGCCGCTGCGCCGGCTGCGGACAAGTTCGAGGTTGAGCATGCGTGACATGTAAGGATGGACCTGTACAGTTTAATGGCCGTACCGGTTCGGTGGGAAGCCTTATGGCGGCGCGGGGCTTTGCGGCGCTGCAACGTGAATCCGGCTGCTGGCGGGACTTTAGCCGCTGTGGTGAGCGAAGTGGCTGGATCCGCGGGTGCGATCTCCCGGCTTAGGTGTCTCTTGACCTGTACGGTTGTCTCACTCTTAACTGTACGGTAAGGCGAGGTTCTGCCGACCGTATATTCTTTAAGCCGGGCAGGGCCGCTACAGTGGCCGCATTCACCAGAATCACCTGACAACCCGGGCGGCGCCAGCCGCCGCCCAAGCCAATGCCAATTGCTCCTGAGGAGGATGTATGGATGCCGCCAAGACTGTGATCCCCGATCTCGATGCCCTGTGGATGCCGTTTACCGCCAACCGCCAGTACAAGGCGGCCCCGCGCCTGCTCGACTCCGCCAGCGGCATGTACTACACCTCGCATGACGGCCGCCAGATCCTCGACGGTTGCGCCGGCCTGTGGTGCGTCGCTGCCGGCCATTGCCGCCAGGAGATCGCGGACGCGGTCGCCCGCCAGGTGCAGACCCTGGACTACGCGCCGCCGTTCCAGATGAGCCACCCGCTCACCTTCGAGGCTGCCACCAAGGTGGCCGCCATCATGCCGGCCGGGCTGGACCGCATCTTCTTCACCAACTCGGGCTCGGAATCGGTCGACACCGCGCTGAAGATCGCGCTGGCGTATCACCGCGCCCGTGGCGAAGGCCAGCGCACCCGCGTGATCGGGCGTGAGCGCGGCTACCACGGCGTTGGCTTCGGCGGCATGGCGGTGGGCGGCATCGGCCCCAACCGCAAGGCCTTCTCGGCCAACCTGATGCCCGGCACGGACCACCTGCCGGCCACGCTGAATATTGCCGAGGCGGCTTACTCCAAAGGCCAGCCGACCTGGGGCGCGCACCTGGCCGACGACCTGGAACGCATCCTGGCGCTGCACGACCCGTCCAACGTCGCCGCCGTCATCGTCGAGCCGCTGGCCGGCTCGGCCGGCGTGCTGGTGCCGCCGGTGGGCTACCTGGAAAAGCTGCGCGAGATCACCAGCAAGCACGGCATCCTGCTGATCTTCGATGAGGTCATCACCGCCTTCGGCCGCCTGGGCGCGGCCACCGCCGCCGAGCGCTTCAAGGTCACGCCGGACCTGATCACCATGGCCAAGGCCATCAACAACGCAGCCGTGCCGATGGGCGCGGTGGCGGTGCGGCGCGAAGTGCACGACACCGTGGTCAACGCCGCGGCGCCGGGTGCCATCGAGTTCCTGCACGGCTATACCTATTCCGGCCACCCGCTGGCCATGGCCGCGGCCATCGCCACGCTGGATATCTACAAGAACGAGAACCTGTTCGGCCGGGCCGCCGAGTTGGCGCCGAAGTTCGAAGCCGCGGTGCATGCCGTGCGCGGCGCGCCCCACGTGAAGGACATCCGCAACCTCGGCATGGTCGCCGGCATCGAGCTGGAGCCGCGTCCCGGCCAGCCCGGCGCGCGTGGCTATGAGGCCTTCCTGAAATGCCTGGAGCGCGGCGTGCTGGTGCGCTTCACCGGCGACATCCTCGCTTTCTCGCCGCCGCTGATCATCACCGAGGCGCAGATCGAAGAGATGTTCGACACCGTGAAGAAGGTGCTGCAAGAACTGCAGTGATTACAGTGATTGCAGCGAATGCCGTGGCCGCAGAGACAAGACAAGGAACACTGACGTGAACATCGCAGAGAACCGGCAGATCGCCGACATTGCGCACTACATTGGCGGGACCGTGCGCGCCGCCTCGTCGGACCGGTTTGCCGACGTCTTCAACCCGGCCACGGGCGCCGTGGCCGGGCGCGTGGCGCTCGGCTCGGCGCAGGACGTGGATGCCGCTGTGGCTGCGGCCCACGCCGCGTTCCCGGCCTGGTCCGAGACCGCGCCGCTCAAGCGCGCGCGCATCCTGTTCAAGTTCAAGGAACTGCTCGACCGCCACCATGACGACCTCGCCGCGCTGATCACGCGCGAGCACGGCAAGGTGTTCTCCGATGCCAAGGGCGAAGTCACCCGCGGCGTGGAGATCGTTGAGTTTGCCTGCGGCATTCCCAACCTGCTCAAGACCGACTTCACCGACAACATCGGCGGCGGCATCGACAACTGGAACCTGCGCCAGCCGCTGGGCGTGGTGGCCGGCATCACGCCGTTCAACTTCCCGGTGATGGTGCCGATGTGGATGTTCCCGGTGGCGCTGGCCTGCGGCAATACCTTCGTGCTCAAGCCGTCCGAGCGCGATCCCTCGCCCTCGCTGTTGATTGCCGACCTGCTCAAGCAAGCCGGCTTGCCGGATGGCGTGTTCAATGTGGTGCAAGGCGGCAAGGAAGCCGTTGATGCGCTGCTGGCGCACAAGGACGTGCAGGCGCTGTCCTTCGTCGGCTCCACGCCGATCGCCGAGTACATCTACACCGAAGGCACCAAGCGCGGCAAGCGCGTGCAGGCCCTGGGCGGCGCCAAGAACCACCTGGTGGTGATGCCCGACGCCGACCTCGACCAGGCCGTGGACGCGCTGATCGGCGCTGCCTATGGCTCGGCCGGCGAGCGCTGCATGGCCATCTCGGTGGCCGTGGCGGTGGGCGATGTCGCCGACAAGCTGGTGCCGCGCCTGGCCGAACGCGCGCGGTCGCTGAAAATCCGCAACGGCATGGAAGACGATGCCGAGATGGGCCCGCTGGTGACCGCCGCGCACAAGGCCAAGGTAGAAGGCTATATCGCCAAGGGTGTGGAAGAGGGCGCCAAGCTGGTGGCCGACGGCCGCGGCCACAAGGTCGACGGGCACGAGAACGGCTTCTACGTGGGCGGCACGCTGTTCGACAACGTCACGCCGGACATGACCATCTACAAGGAAGAGATCTTCGGCCCGGTGCTGTCGGTGGTGCGCGTGCATGACCTGGCCGAAGCGGTGGACCTGATCAATGGCCACGAGTACGGCAACGGCGTGTCCTGCTACACCAGCGACGGCGGCGTGGCACGTGCGTTCTCGCGCCAGATCCAGGTGGGCATGGTGGGCATCAACGTGCCGATCCCGGTGCCGATGGCATGGCACTCGTTCGGCGGGTGGAAGCGCTCGCTGTTTGGCGATCACCATGCTTATGGTGAGGAAGGCATCCGCTTTTATACGCGGTACAAGAGCATCATGCAGCGCTGGCCGGACAGTATTGGGAAGGGGGCGGAGTTTACGATGCCGGTGGCTAAGTGAAGGGGTGGTCGGTGTTTCTTTGAGCGGCGATGGTTTTTGCACCCAAGGGCCATACGACATCCCCCTGCGGGGGCTGCCGGTCACTCTTCTTTGCGTCGGCAAAGAAGACTAACGAGAAGAAAGCCGACCCTGCCGGGCGCAGAGCAATAAGGCTGTCCGGCCTCGGTGGTTGCGTCGTACGGCCCGGAGTGCCGGTGGGCTTCTGCCGGTACCGGCTTGACCGGCCACGAACCTGCCAGCCTCCGGGATGCGTGGTGAGGCCCCCGGTGGCAGACATCACTTGCTTCAAGCCGTCTGTCGCTCGCGCAGTGGCCGGCCACGAAGTTGCACGCGCACCGGTTCCGTCGTGGGCGCGGTGGCACCGGGTTGATATGCCCGAGGCCCTGACCACCGCGCCCGCCCCACCACGAAACCAATGACGGGCGACGTGTCGTGGTGCTTCATGCCGGTAACGGCAGATGTGGGAATGGTCACCGTACACGAGGTCAGGGGCCCCACAACGAAACCCATGGGTCATGCCATTGCGATGCCCTACAAACCGGTGCCGGCAGATGCCAGCAGAACTGCGGCCGCACGACGAAACCAGTACCCCTCGCACCCGCGATTGCTCTGCTCCCGGCAGGGTCGGCTTTCTTCTCGTTAGTCTTCTTTGCCGATGCAAAGAAGAGTGACCGGCAGCCCCCGCAGGGGGATGTCGTATGGCTTTTGGGTTCAACAGCCATCGCCGCTAAAAGAAACAGCGACCAACACCGCGATCAACCAAAAAGTGACGAATCCGCCCACCCCATCACGCTAAAATACGCCGCTTTTCAAAGCCGCCCAGCGCGCCAGGAGTACCCACCGATGAGTCTGTTCCGCACCAAGAACATCGAGGCCATGCTGGCCGCCGCACGCGATGATGGCCTGAAAAAGGTGCTCGGTCCCGTCGACCTGATCCTGATGGGCATCGGCGCCATCATCGGCACCGGCATCTTCGTGCTGACGGGCACCGGCGCGCTCACGGCCGGCCCGGCGCTGACTGTCTCCTTCGTGATCGCCGCGCTCGCCTGCGGGTTTGCCGCGCTCTGCTACGCCGAGTTCGCGTCCGCGATCCCCGTCTCCGGCTCCATCTACACCTATAGCTACGCCACGCTCGGCGAGATCGTGGCGTGGATGATCGGCTGGGATCTGCTGCTTGAATATGGTCTTGCGACCTCGGCGGTGTCGGTGGGCTGGTCGGGCTATTTCCAGTCGCTGATGGCGGGCTTCGGCATTCACCTGCCGGTCATGCTTACCGCCGCACCTGGTGCTGTGCCGGGCGTGCAGACGCTGTTCAACCTGCCGGCTGCCGTGATCATGCTGCTGATCACCTGGGTCGTGTCCTACGGCGTGCGCGAGTCGGCGCGCTTGAACAACGTGATGGTGGCCATCAAGATTGCGGTGGTGCTGCTCTTTATCGGGGTGGGCGTGTGGCACGTCAAGCCGGCCAACTGGCATCCGTTCGCGCCGTTTGGGCTGGACGGCGTTTTCAATGCGGCCGCGCTGGTGTTCTTCGCTTTTATCGGTTTCGACGCGGTGACATCGGCGGCCGAGGAAGTGCGCAACCCGCGCCGCGACCTGCCGATCGGCATCATCGGCTCGCTGGCGGTCTGCACCGTGCTGTACGTGACGGTGGCGGCCATCATGACCGGCATCGTGCCTTTCGCCAAGTTTGCGGGCATCGATCATCCGGTATCGCTGGCGCTGCAGTACGCGGGCGAGAACTGGGTGGCGGGATTCGTCGATCTCGGCGCCATCCTGGGCATGACCACGGTGATCCTGGTGATGACCTTCGGCCAGACCCGCGTCATCTTTGCCATGTCGCGCGACGGGCTGCTGCCGGAGCGGCTGTCGAAGGTGCACCCGGTGCATGCCACGCCGTTCTTCGCCACATGGACGGTGGGCATCGTGTTTGCCTGCATTGCGGCTTTCGTGCCGCTCAATGTGCTGGCGGAGCTGATCAATATCGGCACGCTGTCCGCCTTCACGCTGATCTCGGTGGCGGTGCTGGTGCTGCGCAAGACGCGGCCGGATCTGCCGCGCGCTTTCCGCTGCCCGGGTGTGCCAGTGGTGCCGCTGCTGTCGGTGGGCTTTTGCCTGTTCCTGATGGCCCACCTGCAGGCGCTGACGTGGGTGGCGTTCCTGGCGTGGCTGGCGATTGGCCTTGCGATCTACTTCCTCTACGCGCGCCGCAACGCGGTGCTGCACGGCGGCGCCTGACGCCGCCTGCGCTTACCGTTCGCGCGCTCCGGCTTCCTGCAGGAAGGCCAGCGCGCGCGGCTCCTCGACAAAGGCGGAGTTGATGCGGATCCAGGCCGAGCCCTCGCCGCCCGGCCGGAAGTAATTGCCGGGCGCCAGTGTCACCCCATGCTGCTCGGCCAGGGTCACCAGCTCGCGCGAATCCTCGATTCCGCGCGTACGAGCCCACAGGAAATTGCCGCCCGCCGGCTCGCAATACACTTCCCAGCCGGCGTCACCCAGGTGCTGCACCGCGCGCGCGGTGGCCTGGCGCACGCGCAGCCGCAGCCGCTCCATGTATTTGCGGTAGGCGCCGCGCTCCAGCAGCGCCGCCGTCACGCTCTCCGCGAAATGCGAGCCCGCTACGCTGGTTAGCACCTTCACATCCACCAGGTCCTTCACCAGCGCCTTGTCGGCCACCAGGTAGCCGACGCGCAGCGAGGCCGACACCGTCTTGGAAAAGCCGCCGATGTAGATCACGTGCTCAAGCTGGTCCAGCGTGGCCAGCCGGTCGGTGTAGTTGGTCTGGAAGTCCGAGAAGATATCGTCCTCGACAAAACGGAAGCCGTGCCGGCGCGCCAGCTCCAGCAGGCGGAACGCCACCGGCGGCGAGAGGGTCGAGCCGGTCGGGTTCTGCAGCACGCTGTTGGTGAAGAACAACTTGGGCTTGTGCTCGCGCAGCAGCGCTTCGGCTGCGTCCGGGTCGGGGCCGTTGCGGGTTTGCGGCACCCCCACCAGCCGCACCCCGTGCAGGCGCAGCAGGCCGAACAGATTGTAGTAGCCGGGATCCTCCACGAACACCGCATCGCCTGGCTTGAGCAGGCGCCGCACCACCAGGTCCAGCGCCTGGCTGGCGCCCGTGGTGATCAGCACCTGCGGCAGCTCCGCCGCGATGCCGAGCTGCCGCACGCGGGTCAGCACGTGCTGGCGCAGCTCCGGGCTGCCCATCGGCGTGGCGTAGTGGATCACGCTGTTGATGTCGTTGCGCGAGACCTGGCGGATGGCCTGGGTCAGCCCTTCCACGTCGCGCCAGCTCTCGGGCACGAAGCCGCCCGCCAGCTTGAGCGTGGCGCTGGGATGGTTGAACTGCTCCAGGATATGGCCCGACAAATCCTCTGCCAGACGCGGGTCCGACCAGCCATTGGCGCCGCGCGCCAGCAGCGGGCTGTCCGCGACGAAGAAGCCCGACCCGTGGCGGGAATCGAGCAGGCCCTGCGACACCAGCCGGTCATAGGCCTCGATCACCGGGAAACGGCTGATGCCATGCTCCGCCGCGAGCTGTCGGATCGACGGCAGGCGCGCGCCGGGGCGCACCTCGCGCGCGCTGATCCAGGTCTTGACCTCGTTGACGATCTGGTCGGTCAGGGGCACGCCGGTGGCGGGAACGAGGGTTAGCTTCATCGGCAGGGTGCAGGGGGAAGTGTCAGGAAAAACTACTGAACAGTTCATGTCAAACTGTTCGCAACTGTTCATGGGATTGTAGTTTGCGCTGTGAATAATGGAAGGCATGCGGCGGAAGTGCCGGCACTGGCTGGGCCGGTGGGCACGAGAGACATGGCCGCCATGCAGAACAGGAGTGATGAAATGCGCGAACTAAGGATCTTCGAATTCGATGAACTGGGCCAGCCGGTGAGCTGGCGCGCCCGCGAAGGGCAGCGCGTGAAGGCAGTCGAAGGCCGCCTTTGGCTCACGGTGGAAGGCCACCACGCGGACATCTGGCTGCTGCCGGGGGCCGTCTTTGCGCTGCCTGCCGGCGCCCGGGTATGGTTGTCCGGCGAAAGCGAGGGCGCGCGCTTCACGCTGGCCGAGACGCCGGCCCCGTCGTCGTGGCGCTGGCTGGGCGGGCTGGCGAGTGCGCTGAAGCGCCGCTTTGGCGAGCGCGGTGCCTCCGGTGCCGGCCAGTGCCCGGAACCGGGCCTCTGAGAGGATCTCGGCCGGACCGCGCGCAGCGCGTGTCCGGTCATCCCGCTCCCATCCGTATTGGTAGAAGCCTGGCCAAGTGTCTGGTCGCGCGCTCTCCAGAATGCCGTTTGCCGGCATCGAACTCCCCCGATGCCTCGCTCCCTCCCTCCACATCGTCGCGCCAACTATGCGAGGATGTTCATATGGCTGGCCGCGCCGCGCGGCAATCAGCGCTGCCGTGGATTGATTGCCGTTAACGTAAACGTCATATAATCAAGCCGTTGCGCCGGCACCAGCCAGACCGCTCGCGTGTCAGATCCGAGCCGCCTCCAGAGCGGCAGCCATGGACGTCATGCGACCAGCCAGAACACCGAACATGGTGGAGACAATGACCGATCTTTCCGATGTGCAGAAGGGCGCTCAACCCGGCGCTCAACCGGGTGCTCCCCATCAGGCGCAGGGACCGAAAGGGCCCGTCAACAAGGTGCGCTTTGTCACCGCGGCCTCGCTGTTCGACGGCCACGACGCTTCCATCAACATCATGCGGCGCATCCTGCAGTCCTCGGGCTGCGAGGTGATCCATCTCGGGCATAACCGCTCAGTGGAAGAGGTGGTCAGCGCGGCCTTGCAGGAAGACGTGCAGGGCATCGCCATCTCCAGTTACCAGGGCGGCCACGTCGAGTATTTCAAGTACATGGTGGACCTGCTGCGCCAGCGCGGCGGCGAGCATATCCAGTTGTTCGGCGGCGGCGGCGGCGTGATCGTGGCGGACGAGATCCGCGAGTTGCAAGCCTACGGCGTGGCACGGATCTTCAGCCCGGAGGACGGCCAGCGCCTGGGCCTGGCGGGGATGATCGCCGACATGGTGCAGCGCTGCGATATCGACCTGGCGCGCTATGCCCCCACCACGCTCGATGCGATGAAAGGCGGCGACCGCCGCGCGCTCGCGCAGCTGATCACGGCACTGGAAAACGGCAAGGCGGATCCCGCGCTGGCCGACGCCCTGCGCGCCGAGGCGGCCAAGGTGAAGACGCCCGTGCTCGGCATCACCGGCACGGGCGGCGCGGGCAAATCCTCGCTGACCGATGAGCTGATCCGCCGCATCCGGCTGGACCAGCGCGATGCGCTATCCATCGCGGTGATCTCGATCGACCCGTCGCGCCGCAAGTCCGGCGGCGCGCTGCTGGGCGACCGCATCCGCATGAACGCGATCAACGATCCGCACATCTTCATGCGCTCGATGGCCACGCGCGAGGCCGGCTCGGAGATCTCGCGGGCGCTGCCCGATGTGCTGGCGGCCTGCAAGGTGGCCGGCTTCGACCTGATCATCGTCGAGACCTCGGGCATCGGGCAGGGAGACGCGGCCATCGTTGCGCACGTGGACCTGTCGCTCTACGTSATGACACCCGAGTTCGGCGCGGCCAGCCAGCTCGAGAAGATCGACATGCTGGACTTCGCGGATTTTGTCGCCATCAACAAGTTCGACCGCAAGGGCGCGCAGGACGCGTGGCGCGACGTGGCCAAGCAGGTGCAGCGCAACCGCGAGCAGTGGCATGCCAAGCCCGAGGAGATGCCGGTGTACGGCACCCAGGCGTCGCGCTTTAACGACGACGGCGTGACCATGCTCTACCAGGGCCTGCGCGAAGCGCTGTGCGCGCGCGGCATGTGTGCGCCGGCCGGCGTGCTGCCGCAGTTGAGCGGACGCGTCTCCACCGGCCAGAACGTGATCGTCCCGCCGGCGCGCAACCGCTATCTGGCCGAGATCGCCGACACGGTGCGCGCTTATCATCGCCGCGTGGACGCGCAGAGCCGGCTGGCGCGCGAGCGCCAGCAACTGCGCGAGGCGCGCCGCATGCTGCTGGCGGCCTCCGGTCAAGAGGACCAGGGCGAAGCGCTGCAGGCGCTCGCCGCCGAGCGCGACGCCGCGCTCGGCGCACAGGAGCGCAAGCTGCTGGCGATGTGGCCGGAGATGCGCAAGGCTTACAGCGGCGACGAATACGTGGTGAAGATCCGCGACAAGGAAATCCGTACCGCGCTCACCACCACGACCTTGTCCGGCACCACGGTGCGCAAGGTGGTGCTGCCGCGCTTCGAGGACGATGGCGAAGTGCTCAAGTGGCTGCTGTGCGAGAACGTGCCTGGCAGCTTCCCTTACACCGCCGGTGTGTTCGCCTTCAAGCGCGAGAACGAAGACCCCACCCGCATGTTTGCCGGCGAGGGCGATGCCTTTCGCACCAACCGCCGCTTCAAGCTGGTCTCCGAGGGCCTGGATGCCAAGCGCCTGTCCACCGCCTTCGATTCGGTCACGCTGTACGGCGAGGACCCGCACACCCGCCCGGACATCTACGGCAAGGTCGGCAACTCGGGTGTGTCGATCGCCACGCTCGACGACATGAAGGTGCTGTACGACGGCTTCGATCTCACCAGCCCGTCGACCTCGGTGTCGATGACCATCAACGGGCCCGCGCCCACCATCCTGGCGATGTTCATGAACACCGCCATCGACCAGCAGCTCGACAAGTTCCGCGCCGACAACAACCGAGAGCCCACCGCCGGCGAGGAAGCCAAGATCCGCGCGTGGGTGCTGCAGAACGTGCGCGGCACGGTGCAGGCCGACATCCTCAAGGAAGACCAGGGCCAGAACACCTGCATCTTCTCGACCGAGTTCTCGCTCAAGGTGATGGGCGATATCCAGGCGTACTTTGTCCATCACCAGGTGCGCAATTTCTACTCGGTGTCGATCTCCGGCTATCACATCGCGGAGGCGGGAGCGAACCCGATCTCGCAACTGGCGTTCACGCTGTCCAACGGCTTCACCTATGTGGAGGCGTACCTGGCGCGCGGCATGCATATCGATGACTTCGCGCCCAACCTGTCGTTCTTCTTCTCCAACGGCATGGACCCGGAATACAGCGTGCTGGGCCGCGTGGCGCGCCGCATCTGGGCGGTGACGCTGCGCGACAAGTACGGCGCCAATGAACGCAGCCAGAAGCTCAAGTACCACATCCAGACTTCCGGGCGCTCGCTGCACGCGCAGGAGATCGACTTCAACGATATCCGCACCACGCTGCAGGCGCTGATCGCCATCTACGACAACTGCAATTCGCTGCACACCAACGCGTACGACGAAGCCATCACGACGCCCACCGGCGAGTCGGTGCGCCGCGCGCTGGCGATCCAGCTCATCATCAACCGCGAGTGGGGCGTGGCCAAATGCGAGAACCCCAACCAGGGCAGCTTCCTGATCGATGAGCTGACCGACCTGGTGGAAGACGCGGTGATGCAGGAGTTCGAGCGCATCGCCGAGCGCGGCGGTGTGCTCGGCGCGATGGAGACGGGCTACCAGCGAGGCAAGATCCAGGATGAGTCGCTGTACTACGAGCAGCGCAAGCATGACGGCACGCTGCCCATCATCGGCGTCAATACGTTCCGCAATCCCAATGGCGACGCTACGCCGCCATCGCTCGAACTGGCGCGTTCCAGCGAAGAGGAGAAGCAGGGACAACTTGCGCGGCTGGCGGACTTCCACGCCCGTCATGCGGATGCGGCGCCGGCCATGCTGCAGCGGCTGCGCCAGGCTGTGATCGACAACGACAATGTGTTTGCGGTGCTGATGGATGCGGTGCGCGTGTGCTCGCTCGGGCAGGTCACGCATGCATTGTTCGAGGTAGGAGGCCAGTACCGCCGCAATATGTGATCCGTCCGCCAGGGGCTGTCTCGTGCGAGGTCCCTGCGTTAAACTTGGCGTTTGCGCCAGCCGCGTCGCCTTGCTGGCAGCGAGCGCCAGCGAAGATCAAGACCAAGACCAATCAGGAGTACCGTGTACGATCCCAACAATATCTTCGCCCGCATCCTGCGTGGCGAATTGCCTTGCAACAAGGTGTATGAAGACGCCGACACCATGGCCTTCATGGACATCATGCCGCAGTCGGATGGCCACGTGCTGGTCGTGACCAAGGAACCCGCCGCCGAGTTGTTCGACCTTTCCGACGCTGGCGCCGAAGCCGCCATCCGCACCACCAAGCGCGTCGCCCGCGCGGTGCGCGCCGCCTTCTCGCCGGACGGCATCTCGATCGGCCAGTTCAACGGCGCCGCTGCGGGCCAGACCGTGCCGCACGTGCATTTCCACATCGTGCCGCGCTACGCCGAGCGCACCCTGCGCGGCCACGGCAGCGACATGCAGGATCCGGAAATCCTCAGCCAGCACGCCGAGCGCATCATTGCCGCGCTGCGCGAAGCCTGACCAGATACATTGGTGCGCCGTGACTGCAGCGCGCCACGCCAGAATCAAGCAACCAGCAACAAGGAAGACAAGATGGGAATCAGGACAGTGGGCATCGTAGGCGCCGGCACCATGGGCAACGGCATCGCGCAAGCGTGCGCCGTGGTGGGCCTGGACGTGGTGATGGTGGACATCAGCGACGCAGCGGTGAACAAAGGCATCGCCACCGTCGGCAGCAGCCTGGATCGCCTGATCAAGAAAGACAAGATCAGCGAAGCCGACAAGGACGCCGCACTCGCGCGCATCAAGGGCTCCACGTCCTATGATGCGCTCAAGGCCGCCGACATCGTGATCGAAGCCGCTACCGAGAACTTCGACCTCAAGGTCAAGATCCTCAAGCAGATCGACAGCATCGTCGGCGACAACGTGATCGTSGCGTCSAACACCTCGTCGATCTCGATCACCAAGCTGGCCGCCGTCACCAGCCGCCCGGGCAACTTCATCGGCATGCACTTCTTCAACCCGGTGCCGATGATGGCCCTGGTGGAGCTGATCCGCGGCCTGCAGACCAGCGATGCCACGCACGCGCTGGTGGAAGAACTGTCGAAGAACCTCGGCAAGTACCCGATCACCGTGAAGAACAACCCGGGCTTCGTGGTCAACCGGATTCTCTGCCCGATGATCAACGAGGCGTTCTGCGTACTGGGCGAAGGCCTGGCGTCGCCGGAAGAAATCGACGAAGGCATGAAGCTGGGTTGCAACCACCCGATCGGCCCGCTGGCGCTGGCTGACATGATCGGCCTGGATACGATGCTGGCGGTGATGGAGGTGCTGTACACCGAATTTGCCGACCCGAAATACCGCCCGGCCATGCTGATGCGCGAAATGGTGGCGGCGGGCTATCTCGGCCGCAAGACGGGCCGCGGTGTGTACGTCTACAGCAAGTGACATTGAAGCAGTAAAAGGCTGAAAGTCCGCCTTCCCCAAAGGCGGGGGGAGCCAAGAAAGCTGGCAACGGAGCGATCCGTCGCCAGCTTTTTTTGTTCCCGGAACGCCCCGGCCTGCGGGGTTCTCCAGCCTGTCGCGATCAATGAAAACTGCCTCTTGCAGCTCCCGGCTATTTGCTGTCTGCCTGAATTTTTAAATAAGAATCGATATCAATTTCCATTTAATAGAACGATCGTATTAAAAAATATTGTCAAGCTTGTGGTAACGAAAAATCCGACAAATGCCAGGTGAAATCCATTTCGATCAAGGTAAAGAGCCAGATGAATGCCTTATTTATCCCTAATCGCTAAAGATTTGTATAGACATTTCCGTAAACGCTGATATGCACTACGCGCCGCCGCAGTCGTGGCACTGCCTGTGCGTCGCGCGTGCTTTGGAAAACCGATGGGGAATCTTTATGCGCAACAACCAACCCGTCTCGCAGCGCGAATACGAACTGCCTGAGAATGCGACGCTGATGTCGACCACTGACACCGAAAGCCGCATTGCCTATGCCAACGCGGCCTTCGTCGATGTCAGCGGTTTCACACGTGAGGAAATCCAGGGCCAGCCCCACAATATCGTGCGGCACCCGGATATGCCGGCCGAGGCCTTCGCCGATATGTGGGCCACGCTCAAGAGCGGCCAGCCCTGGACAGCGCTGGTGAAGAACCGGCGCAAGGACGGCGACCATTACTGGGTACGCGCCAATGCCATGCCGCTAGTGCGCAATGGCAAGCCGGTGGGGTACATGTCGGTGCGCACCAAGCCCTCGCGCGAGGAGATTGACGCCGCCGGGCAGCTCTACCAGGACTTTCGCGAGGGTAGTGCGGGCCAACGGCGTTTTCACAAGGGTCTGATCATTCAGGGCAGCTGGAAGCGGTGGGCGTCGGCCTTCAAGACCATGCCGGTGCGCTGGCGCATCCGCAGTGCCCTGGCAACCTTGCTGCCGGCCTCGGTCATTGGTGCCGCGGCGCTCGGCATGAGCGGGATGCCGCTGGCCGGCCTGGGCGGCATCGTCGCCGCCATGTTGCTGCTGGTCTCCGGCTGGCTGGAGGCGCAGATCTCGCGGCCGTTGGAGCGGGTCATGGCACAGGCCCTGCGCGTGGCGTCCGGCGAAAGCCAGCAGGTCGAACATATGGACCGCGTGGACGAGATCGGCATGACGCTGCGCACGATCAGCCAGCTTGGCCTGATGTTCCGCTGGCTGATCGACGATGTGAGCGAGCAGGTGCTGAACGTGCAAGGCGCAAGCGGCGAGATCGCGCAGGGCAATAGCGACCTGAGCGTGCGTACCGAGCAGGCGGCATCCAACGTACAGGATACGGCGTCGTCGATGACGCAGATGACGGCCACGGTCAAGAGCAATGCCGAGACCGCGGCGCAGGCAAACGAGTTGTCCGGCTCCGCCAGTACCGAGGCGGCCAAGGGCGGCAAGGCGATGTCGCAGGTGGTGGCGACCATGGAGGAAATCAGCAGCAGCTCGAAGCGGATCGGCGACATCATCAGCGTGATCGACGGCATCGCCTTCCAGACCAATATCCTTGCGCTGAATGCCGCGGTGGAAGCCGCGCGGGCCGGGGAACAGGGCAGGGGCTTTGCGGTGGTGGCCGGCGAGGTGCGCGGGCTCGCGCAGCGCAGCGCCAGCGCGGCCAAGGAGATCAAGGCGCTGATCGGCGCCAGCGTGGAAAAGGTCGACTCGGGCGCGCAACTGGTCAACGACGCCGGCCAGACCATGGACAACATCGTGGCCCAGGTCAGGCGCGTCTCCGACCTGATCGCCGAGATCAGCCTGGCTACGTCCGAGCAGAGCGCGGGCATCAGCCAGGTTGGCGATGCCATCGGCGACCTCGACCGCATCACCCAGCAAAACGCGGCGCTGGTGGAGCAGAGCGCGGCCGCCGCACAGAGCCTGAAACAACAGGCCAACCGGCTGGTGGAAGCGGTCAGCGTATTCCGTTGACCGCGCGCCACGCCGCATCGGGCTATGCCGCAAGGTGGCTGCGAGGGGCGTGGCGGCCCTACTCGCCGTACTGCCGCAGCCCTTCCAGGTCCAATACCTCGATCACGCCATAGTCGACCTTCACCAGTCCCTGTTGCTCCAGCACCTTCAGCGCCTGGTTGGCCCGCTGCCGCGATATGCCCGCCAGCAGTCCGATTTCTTCCTGCGAAATCTCCAGCGTGGTTCCCAGGCCAGGGTACAGGTGTTGATTGAACAGCGACGACACGGCGCGCGCCACACGCGAATCGATATCTAGCAGCCGCTCGTATTCCACGGCGGCAATGAACTGTCCCAGCCGCTCATTGAACTGCGTCAGCAGGAACCGCGTGAACGGCAAGCTGGTATCCAGCAACCACTGAAAAGTCTCGCGCGGCAGGAACGCAATGCGCGAGCGCCGCAGCGCCATCACATCGTATTTGCGGATTTCACCCTTGAGCACGGCGCCTTCGCCAAACCAGCCCCCCGTAGGCACGCCGGTGAATGTGACCGACTTGCCGGACGGCGATACGGTAGTGATCTTGACGATCCCTTCCAGCACACCCAGCCAGTGTTCCGCCATATCGCCTTTATGGCAGACATAGTCGCCCTGGCTATATTCGCGCACGCACATGGCGCGGCGGACGATGTCGCGTTGTTCTTCGCTGAGGTCGGCTGCCCACACGCAGCGGTCGACGAAATCGTTGAGCATGACCTGGGAACCTTCCCGTAGGGATTAACCCGGAATTGTCATCGGCGTGACAACCGGGGGAAATGGCATGGACTATCTTACGATCACCACGAACCGCGAATGCGCGCCAGGACAGGCGCGGCGGGCTTGTTGCGTCGCGGCACAAACACCGCCGGGCAAAACAGGCCAAGTATAACCAGCGGCAGCAGGCTTGGCACCGGTGGCGGACCCCCGCGCCGGAGGGACAGGAGACATCCATGCAGGAACCGTCGGCGACGACCTTCCCGCGCTTGTTGCTCGCGCATGCGCAGCAGCGGCCGGAAAGCCCGGCTTACCGTGAGAAGGATCTCGGGATCTGGCAAACCTATAGCTGGGCGCAGACCGCGCAGGAGGTGCGCGCGCTCGCGTGCGGTCTGGCGGCCCTGGGCTTTGCCCGCGGCATGAACCTGGCGGTGGTCGGCGACAACCGGCCGCGCCTGTACTGGGCCATGAGCGCGGCGCAGTCCATGGGCGGCGTGCCGGTGCCGCTCTACCAGGATGCCATTGCCGGCGAGATGATCTATGTGCTGAACGATGCCGAGATCGACTTCGCCATCGTGGAGGACCAGGAGCAGGTGGACAAGCTGCTGGAGGTGGAGGAACAGCTAGCCGCGCAGGGCCGCAGGGTGCGTCACATCATTTATGAGGACCCGCGCGGGCTGCGCGACTACGATCATCCGGCGTTGATGTCTTACCAGCGCCTGCAGGAAATCGGCCGCGAGTTCGATCGCGCCAATCCAGGCTACTTCGATGCGGCCGTTGCCGCGGGTGAGCCTGACGATACCGCCATCATCCTCTACACCTCCGGCACCACCGGCAAGCCCAAGGGCGTGTGCCACTCGCATCGCGGCCTGATCGGCGCGGCGCGCAACGGCTGCGCGTTCGATGGCCTGACCGCAAGTGACGATGTGCTGTCCTACCTGCCGATGGCATGGGTGGGCGACAACCTGTTCTCGTACGCGCAGGCCATGGTGGCGGGCTTCACCGTGAACTGCCCGGAATCGCGTGAGACGGTGATGACCGACCTGCGCGAGATCGGCCCCACCTATTACTTCGCGCCACCGCGCATCTATGAAAACCTGCTCACGCAGGTGATGATCCGCATGGAAGACGCGGGCTGGATCAAGCGCAAGCTCTTTCACTGGGCCATGGGCGTGGCGCGCCGCTGCGGCACCGACATCCTCGACGGCAATCCGGTGCCGCTGGCCGATCGCCTGCGCTACGTGGCCGGCGAGGCGCTGATCTTCGGGCCGCTGCGCAATGTGCTCGGCATGAGCCGCATCCGCGTGGGCTACACGGCGGGCGAGGCGATTGGCCCGGACCTGTTCCGCTTCTATCGCTCCATCGGTGTCAACCTCAAGCAGTTCTATGGCCAGACCGAAACCTGCGCCTATGTCTGCCTGCAGCCGGACGGCAAGGTCAAGTTCGATTCGGTAGGGCCCGCCGCGCCGGGCATGGAGATCCGCATTGCCGAGAACGGCGAAGTGCTGGTGCGTGGCGTGGGCTTGTTGAAGGCCTACTACAAGCGCGACGATGCCACCCGCGAGGCGATCAACGACCAAGGCTATTTCATGACCGGCGACGCCGGCGTGATCGACGCCGATGGCCACCTCAAGATCATCGATCGCGCGAAGGACGTGGGCAAGCTGTCCGACGGCGCCATGTTCGCGCCCAAGTACATCGAGAACAAGCTCAAGTTCTTCCCCTATATCAAGGAGGCGGTGGCGTTCGGCACCGGCCGCGACAGCGTCTGCGCGTTCATCAACATCGATTTCGATGCCGTGGGCAACTGGGCCGAGCGGCGCCACCTGGCCTATGCGGGCTACATCGACCTGGCGGCGCAGCCAGAGGTGATCGCCATGATCGGCGAGTGCGTCGAGCAGGTGAATGCCGACCTTGCCGCCGATGCCATGCTGGCTGGCTCGCAGGTTTCGCGCTTCCTGATCCTGCACAAGGAACTCGATCCGGACGACGATGAGCTCACCCGCACGCGCAAGGTGCGCCGTGGCTATATCGCCGAGAAATACGCGTCGCTGATCGAAGCGCTGTACGCCGGCAAGCCGGAGCAGTTCATCGAGACGCGCGTGAAGTTCGAGGACGGGCGTGAAGGCAGCGTCTCGGCCACGTTGAAGCTGGTCGATGTAAAGCGCTTCCCCCCGGCCAGCGCCGGTGCGAAGCGCGCAGCATGAGCAGGGGCGAGAGGATGACGCAAATGGCATGGCAAGGCGTGGGGCGCGGCGGCGATGGCCAGCCGGCGTGGAGCGGCGCGTCCGCGGGGGCAGGGGCAACAGCACAAGCGCTCGGCGGGGTTCAGATGGAGCATGCGCAGGTGCGCCAGGCCGGCGACGTGATACTCGACCTGCAGAATATTTCGCTGGCCTTCGGCGGCGTGAAGGCGCTGACCGATATCTCGTTTGACGTGCGCGAGCATGAGATCCGCGCCATCATCGGCCCCAACGGCGCGGGCAAGAGCTCGATGCTCAATGTGATCAACGGGGTTTACCACCCGCAGCAAGGGCGCATCGTGTTTCGTGGCGAGGAACGGCGCAAGATGCATCCCACCGCCGCGGCGCGCCAGGGCATCGCGCGCACTTTCCAGAATATCGCACTGTTCAAGGGCATGACCGTGCTCGACAACATCATGACCGGGCGCAACACCAGGTTCCGCAGCGGCCTGCTGGCCAACGCGCTGTGGTGGGGCCCGGCGCGCAACGAGGAAATGCAGCACCGGCGCAAGGTCGAGGAGGTGATCGATTTCCTCGAGATCCAGGCGATCCGCAAGACGCCGGTGGGGCGCCTGCCCTACGGCTTGCAAAAGCGCGTGGAGCTGGCACGCGCGCTGGCGGCAGAGCCTTCGATGCTGCTGCTCGACGAGCCGATGGCCGGCATGAACGTGGAAGAAAAGCAGGACATGTGCCGCTTCATCCTGGACGTGAACCATCAGTTCGGTACCACCATCGTGCTGATCGAGCACGACATGGGCGTGGTGATGGACATCTCCGACCGCGTGGTGGTGCTGGACTACGGCAAGAAGATCGGCGACGGCACGCCGGAAGCGGTGAAGGCCAACCCGGATGTGATTCGCGCTTATCTTGGCGCTGGTCACTGATGCAGCTGCAAGACAAGGACAACCATGACGTTCTTCTTTGAAATCCTGATCGGCGGCTTATTGTCGGGGTTGATGTACTCGCTGGTGGCGCTCGGGTTCGTGCTGATCTACAAGGCATCGGGCGTGTTCAACTTCGCGCAGGGCGCGATGGTGTACTTTGCCGCGCTGGCGGTGGTGGGGCTGATGGACAAGGGCCTGCCAATGTGGGCGGCCGTGATCGGCGCATTTGGCGTGATGGTGGTGGTCGGCATCAGCACCGAACGGCTGGTGCTGCGCAAGCTGGTGAACCAGCCACCCATCACGCTGTTCATGGCCACCATCGGGCTGTCCTTCTTCCTCGAGGGGCTGGGGCCGTTGTTGTTCGGCAATGAAGTGCGCCCGATCAACCTCGGCATCGTCGACGAGCCCATTGAAGCCATCCTGACGCGCTTCAATATCGTGGTATCCAAGTTCGACCTGGCAGCGGCGGGCATCGCCGCCGTCCTGGTGGGCACGCTGGCGCTGTTCTTCCAGTACACCAAGGTGGGCCGTGCATTGCGCGCGGTGGCGGACGATCACCAGGCCGCGCTGTCGCTGGGGATTCCGCTGCAGCATATCTGGGCCATTGTCTGGGGCGTGGCGGGCTTCGTGGCGCTGGTGGCGGGCATGCTGTGGGGCTCGCGCAATGGCGTGCAGTTCGCGCTGACGCTGACCGCGTTGAAGGCGTTGCCGGTGCTGATCCTGGGCGGCTTTACCTCGGTGCCCGGCGCCATCGTCGGCGGGCTGATCATCGGGGCTTCGGAGAAGCTGGCCGAGATCTATATCCCGCCCGTGTTCCAGTCCGCGTTCGGCGGCAACTTCGGTGGCATCGAAGGCTGGTTCCCCTATGTGTTTGCGCTGTTGTTCCTGCTGGTGCGGCCCGAGGGGCTGTTCGGTGAGAAACACATCGATCGTGTCTGACCGGCCCGCGCCTCAGGAGAGAAAACATGTTCTACCGTGAATCCGGCCAGTTCAAGACCACCTACGTTGCCGACAGCCAGATCTTCCCCATCCGCCAGGACCGCATCGGCTTTGCGGTGCTGATGGCGGTGGCCTTCGTGGCGATCCCGCTGCTGGGTTCGGAGTACTGGTTCTCGGCCATCCTGATCCCGTTCCTGATCTTCGCGCTGGCCGCGCTCGGGCTCAATATCCTCACGGGCTACGCGGGGCAGCTCTCGCTTGGCACCGCGGCCTTCATGGCGGTGGGCGCTTACGCGGCCTACAACTTCCAGTTGCGCATCGAGGGCCTGCCGGTGCTGCTGACCTTTATCCTCGCCGGCTTATCGGCGGCGATGGTGGGCGTGGCGTTTGGCCTGCCGTCGCTGCGCATCAAGGGCTTCTACCTAGCGGTGGCGACGCTGGCAGCGCAGTTCTTCGTGGTGTGGGCGCTGACCAAGTTTCCCTGGTTCTCCAACAACAGCTCATCGGGCGTGATCACCGCGCAGCAGTTGAACCTGTTCGGCATCGCCATCGATACACCGGTGAAGAAGTACCTCTTCGTGCTGATGCTGGTGACGGTGCTGGCCATCGTGGCCAAGAACCTGGTGCGCTCCTCCACCGGGCGCGCCTGGATGTCGGTGCGCGACATGGACGTGGCGGCGGAAGTGATCGGCATTCCGCTGATGCGCACCAAGCTGCTGGCCTTTGCCGTCAGCTCGTTCTACTGCGGCGTGGCGGGCGCGCTCTATGCGTTCTGCTACCTGGGCTCGGTCGAGCCGGACGGTTTTTCGCTCGACCTTTCCTTCCGCGTGCTGTTCATGATCATCATCGGCGGCGTGGGCAGCATCCTCGGCTCGTTCCTGGGCGCGGCCTTCATCCTGTTGCTGCCGATCTTCCTGGACATCGCGCTGCCGCCGCTGGCCGCGCTGCTGCACCTGCCCTTTACCAATGCCGCCGTGTCGCATATCCAGTTGATGGTGTTCGGCGGGCTGATCATCTTCTTCCTGGTGGTGGAGCCGCATGGCCTGGCACGGCTGTGGCAGATCGCGAAGGAGAAGCTCCGGCTCTGGCCATTCCCCCATTGAGTCTCATCGCATTGACGTTTTTTGGTTCGGAACAAGAGAAACGGGTATTCCATAACAAACACACCTGCCAAGGTGAAGGAGACTGTCATGACCATCCTGATTCGCAATCTGCAGCGCATAGCCCTGGCGATGGGGGCGTCGGCCGCGCTGCTGGCGCCGCTGGCGGTGCAGGCGCAAAGCGGCGAGCAGTTCGTCGCGCTGCCCAGCTATCGCGTCGGCCCGTATGGCGCCAACGGACAGTCCTTTTATGGCGGCTTCGTCGACTACCTGAACTACGTCAACCTCAAGGACGGCGGCGTGAACGGCGTCAAGCTGTCGTGGGAAGAGTGCGAGACGGAGTACAACAACGCCAAGGGTGTGGAGTGCTACGAGCGGCTCAAGGGCAAGAGCCCCGTCAGCAAGGGCACCGCGTACCACACCATGTCGACCGGCATCTCCTACGCGCTGGTGGACAAGACCGCGGCTGACAAGGTGCCGCTGGTGATGATGGGCTATGGCCGCACCGATGCGGTCGACGGTTCGGTCTTCCCCTATGCCTTCCCGCTGGTCACCACCTACCAGATGCAGGTCTCGGCCATCGTCAAGTTCCTGGCGGGCAAGAACGGCGGCTCGCTGGCCGGCAAGAAGATCGTCTACCTGTATCACGACTCCGCCTATGGCAAGGAGCCGATCGTGGCGCTGGAAGCCGAAGCCAAGCTCGGCAAGTTCAACCTGGTCGAGATCCCGGTGGCGCACCCCGGCAACGAGCAGGGCGCGCAGTGGCTGAAGATCCGCCAGGAGAATCCTGACTACGTGATCTTCTGGGGCTGGGGCGTGATGAACCAGACCGCGCTCAAGGCGGCGCAAAAGGTGGGCTTCGCACGCGACAAGATGATTGGCTCGTGGTGGGCAGGTTCGGAAGAAGACACCGTGCCTGCCGGCGATGCCGCCAAGGGCTATATGAGCGCAACCTGGAACGTGGCGGGCAAGGGCGTGCCGCTGATCGCCGATATCGACAAGGTGGTCTACGGCGCCGGCAAGGGCAATATGCAGGACCGCAACAAGGTTGGCTCGGTGCTCTACAACCGTGGCGTGTCCGCGGCCGTGGTGACGGTGGAAGCGATCCGCGTGGCGCAGGCCAAGTACGGCAAGGGCAAGGTCATGAGCGGCGAAGACATGCGCTGGGCATTCGAGAACCTGAACGTGAACAATGCGCGCCTGCAGCAGCTGGGCGCCACGGGCTTGCTGCCGGAGATCAAGACCAGCTGCGACAACCACGAAGGCTCGGGCAAGGTGAAGATCCAGCAGTGGGATGGCACCAAGTGGGTCGTGGTGTCGGACTGGATCGAAGGCAACAAGAACCTGATCCATCCGCTGTTCAAGGCGAGTGCCGCGCAGTTCGCGAAAGAGAAGGGCATCTCGCCTGCCTGCATGAAGTCTTGATCCGGGCGCTGCAAGGCGTTTGTTGATTGTTGTCGACTCCGCTCGCCCGCATGCGGGCGGGCGGAGATGAAGCCAGCCAGGAACCACCAACCGAGCCGCACCATGAGCCTGTTGTCCGTCAACAATATCGAAGTCATCTACGACCACGTCATCCTGGTGCTCAAGGGCGTTTCCCTCGACGTGCCCGAGGGGCGGATCGTGGCGCTGCTGGGCGCCAACGGCGCGGGCAAGACCACCACGCTCAAGGCCATCTCCAACCTGCTGCATGCCGAGCGTGGCGATGTCACCAAGGGCTCGATCGAGTACCGCGGCAACCGGGTCGACCGGCTCACGCCCAACGAGCTGGTCAAGCGCGGGGTGATCCAGGTGATGGAGGGGCGGCATTGCTTCGCCCACCTGACGCTGGAGGAAAACCTGCTGACCGGCGCCTATACGCGCGGATTGTCGCGCAGCGAAACACGCGATGCGCTGGAGCGCATCTACGACTACTTCCCACGCCTGAAGACGCGCCGCAAGTCGCAGGCGGGCTACACCTCGGGCGGCGAGCAGCAGATGTGCGCGATCGGCCGGGCCATGATGGCCAAGCCCAGCATGATCCTGCTCGATGAGCCATCGATGGGGCTGGCGCCGCAGATCGTGGAGGAGATCTTCGAGATCGTGCGCGACCTGAACCAGCGCGAGAAGGTCAGCTTCCTGCTGGCCGAGCAGAACACCATGGTGGCGCTGCGCTATGCGGACTACGGCTACATCCTGGAGAACGGCCGCGTGGTGATGGATGGCGCGGCCGAGGCGTTGCGCACGAATGAGGATGTGAAGGAGTTCTACCTGGGCGTCGCCGCGAATGACGGAGAGGGCGGCGGGAGAAGCTCCTTCCGCGACGTAAAGAGCTATCGCCGGCGCAAGCGCTGGCTCGCCTGAGAAGCGCGAACAAGCCTGCCGTGCGAACCGTGCGCGACTGCGCTCTTCAACTCCGCCTCGGGCCACTCGCCACGGCTTCTTCGCTCTTCTCGATGCGTGTCCGGCTCTAAACAGTACGGTTCATCACGCGACTACCTACGCGAACTACGCACCATGCCTGACTACTTCGATTCGCTTGAAACGCGCGCCCCGGCCGTCCGCACGCTGGCCTTGCTGGACGCATTGTCGCGCCAGGTTGCGCATGCCAAGGCGCATGCGCCTTATTTTGCGGAGGTGCTGCGCGACGTGGATCCGCGCGCGCTGGACTCACGCGCCGCGTTGGCGGCGCTGCCGGTGACGCGCAAGTCCGAGCTGACGGCGCGGCAGAAGACCATGCCGCCGCTGGGCGGGCTGAATGCGACGCCGCTCGGCGGCCTGCGCCACATCTTCCAGTCGCCCGGCCCGATCCACGAGCCCGACGGGCATGGCGCAGACTGGTGGCGGATCGCGCGCGCGATGTTCGCCGCGGGATTCCGCTCGGGCGATCTCGTCTACAACACCTTCTCCTACCACTTCACGCCGGCCGGCATGATGATGGAAAGCGGCGCCCATCGGCTGGGTTGCTGTGTATTTCCGGCGGGCGTGGGACAGACCGAATCGCAGGTGCAGGCGATGGCGAGCCTGCAGCCGGCGGCCTACGCGGGCACGCCATCCTTTCTCAAGCTGCTGCTGGAGAAGGGCGACGAGCTCGGCTTGCCCTGCCAGGGCCTGACGAAGGCGCTGGTGTCTGGCGAGGCATTGCCGCCATCGCTGCGGGCCTGGTTCACCGAGCGCGGCATCCGCGTGCAGCAAATGTACGGCAGCGCCGACGTGGGCCTGATCGCCTACGAGACGCAGGGCGGCGACGGCTGGGTGGTGGACGAGAATGTGCTGGTGGAGATCGTCGAGCCGGGCGGCACGCAGCCCATGCCTGACGGCGAGACCGGCGAGGTGGTGGTCACGGTGCTGGGCAATGGCGACTATCCGCTGATTCGCTTCGGCACGGGGGACCTGTCGGCGTTCGTGGCAGGCTCGGACGAGCGCGCCAGCCCGTGCGGGCGCACCAACCAGCGGCTCAAGGGCTGGCTGGGCCGCGCCGACCAGACCACCAAGGTCAAGGGCATGTTCGTGCATCCCGGGCAGGTGGGCGAGGTGGTGCGGCGCCATCCCGAGGTGCGCGCCGCGCGCCTTGTGGTGACGGGCAGCGTGGGTGCCGACGTGATGACGCTGCATTGCGACGCCGCGCGCGGCGATGCGGCACTGGCACAGGCCATTGGCGAATCGCTGCGCGAGGTGATGCGCCTGCGCGGCGAGGTGTGCTTCGTGGCAGCGGGCTCGTTGCCGCAGGATGGCAAGGTGATCGAGGACGCGCGGCGTTACGACTGAGCGCGGTCGCGGCCGGGGGGCGCAGCCGCATGGCCGCCGGCGGGCCGCGTCGGCAGCCACAGCAGCCACGCGCTGACGGCCGTGGCGATGGCGACCAGCGTCAGCGAAGCCAGCGCTCGCTCGCGCATCAGCCATGCGGTGGTGCCCATCGACAGCCACATCATGCCGATGGCCAACTGCTTGGCGCGCAAGGGAATGCTGCGGTGGGCCTGCCAGTCACGCACCAGCGGGCCGAAGCGCGGATGCGCAATCAGCCGCGCATGGAAGCGCTCCGAGCCGCGCGCGAAACACGCGGCGGCCAGCAAGACGAAGGGCGTGGTCGGCAGCACTGGCAGGAAGATGCCGACGATGCCCAACAGCAGGCTGAGCACGCCGAGCGCCACCCACAGCCCGCGCAGCGCGCGTTGCCTGCGGCTGCGCACGGCGGGGGGTGGGGCGGGACGGATGGGCGTAGCGGCCGGCAACGCGCTCAGACCGCGAGCCCCAGGCGGGCGCGTGCGTCGTTGTACTCGGCCTTCATGCGCGCCACGATTTCGCCGGCGGTGGGGATGTCGTGGATCTGGCCCACGCCCTGGCCGGCGCCCCAGACGTCCTTCCATGCCTTGGCCTTGGAGGCGCCGCTGGAAAAATCCATCTTGGTCTTGTCCGCCTGCGGCAGGTTGGCGGGATCCAGCCCCGAGGCCTCGATGCTCTCGCGGATGTAGTTGCCGTGCACGCCGGTAAACAGGTTGGTGTAGATGATGTCGGCCGCGGCGGAAGTGGTGATCGACTGCTTGTAGGACTCGCTGGCATGGGCTTCCTGCGAGGCAATGAAGCGGGTGCCGACGTAAGCGAAGTCCGCGCCCATGGCCTGCGCGGCCAGCACGGATTCGCCGGTGGCAATCGAGCCCGACAGTGCGATCACGCCGTCGAAGATCTTGCGCACTTCGCCCACCAGCGCGAACGGCGACAGCGTGCCGGCATGGCCGCCGGCGCCAGCCGCCACCAGGATCAGCCCGTCCACGCCCGCCTCGATCGCCTTTTCGGCGTGGCGGATGCTGATCACATCGTGCAGCACGATGCCGCCATAGCTGTGCACGGCGTCGATCATCTCCTTGGGCGGCGCGCGCAGCGAGGTGATGAAGATGGGCACCTTGTGGTCCACGCACACCTTGATGTCGTGCTCCAGGCGCACATTGGAGGTGTGCACGATCTGGTTGACGGCGATCGGCCCGACCGGCTTGCCCGGGTTGGCGGCGCGGAAGGCGGCGAGATCGTCTTCCATCTGGGTGAGCCAGTCGCCCAGCATCTCGGCAGGGCGCGCGTTCAGCGCGGGGAAGGAGCCGACGATGCCGGCCTTGCACTGCGCCAGCACCAGCTCGGGGTAGCTGACGATGAACATCGGCGAGGAAATCACGGGCAGCGCCAGGTTTTGCAGGACCTGGGGCAATTGTTTGGCGGCGGGCATGGCGTCTCCTGGACCACGAACGGGCGCCGGTGGCGCCCTGGATATGAACGATCGTTCGATTATAGGGAGTTTCGGCTGGCGGGCGTTAGACGGGCGTTAGAAGGGGCTGTCTACCGGGGGCCATCCACCGAGGCAAGCTGCGGGGACAGTCCTTGGGCCGAGTCTGCGCCGGAACCCGCACCGGCAGCAAGTAACATGGCGGCATGCATTTCGTGGCCGGCGCTGTCACAAAACGGCTGGCCGCCGCGTCTTGTATCCATATCAACCACCGGACCATTATTGCCCCGATCATGCGTTCCAGCGCCTTGCCCGCCGACCCCGAGATTTTTGCCACATTGCGTCCGCGCCTGTTTTCCATCGCTTACCGCATGCTTGGCACCCGGGCGGACGCCGAGGACGTGCTCCAGGATGCCTGGCTGCGCTGGGACCGCGCGGACCACGCCGCGCTGGCGTCGGCCGAGGCCTGGCTGGTCACGGTGGTCACGCGGCTGGCCATCGACCGCCTGCGCGCGGCCAAGGCCGAGCGCGAAGCCTATGTGGGGTGGTGGCTGCCCGAGCCGCTGGTGGAACTGGACGAGCGCACACCGGAGGCCGCGGCCGAGATGGCGAGCGAGCTGTCGGTGGCCTTCCTGTGGGTGCTGGAGCGCTTGTCCGCCGACGAACGCGCGGCCTTCCTGCTGCGGCAGGTGTTCGATCACGACTATGCCGAGATCGCGGCGCTGCTCGGCAAGAGCGAGGCTGCCTGCCGGCAGATGGTGCACCGGGCCTCAGAGCGCGTGCAGCAGCAGCGCCCGCGCTTTGACGTGCCCAAAGACACGCATCGGCGCTTGCTGGAAACCTTCATGCTGGCCGCGCGCAGCGGCGAGATGGAGGCCATCAAGGCGGTGCTGGCCGATGACGTGCAGATCATCGGCGATGGCGGCGGCAAGGTGACTTCGTTCGTCAAGGTGGTGCATGGCGCGGACAACATTGCCCGGCTGTACCGGCATATGGCCCAGCGCCATGGCGACGCGCAGGTCTACCGCTTCGCCTGGATCAACGGCGAGCCGGGATTGCTGCGCTACGTGGACGGGCAGCTTGAGTCCGCGCAGGCTTTCCTGATCGACGGCGAGCGCATTGCCGCGATCTACTCGGTGCGCAATCCGGACAAGCTGGCGGGCGTTCCTCCACTTTCTTGAGGTGCGCTGTCACAAACGCCTGGGCCCCCGCGTCTTGACTGCATGGGGGCCGCAAGGGGCGGCCTTCGCAACGCAAGCGGTCCCGCGAGATCTCACCGGATTTCACCCGATCTCACCGGATCTCACGAGCCCGCGCCAAAAGGCCAAGCCATGACCCACACCATCCGTCTCCCGTACTTCCAGCGCGCTCCCAAGTCCTTCAAGGCGCTGCTTGACCTGTCCGCCATCATCCAGAATGGCTTGCTCGGCAAGCGCCTTGTCGACCTGGTATTCCTGCGCGTGTCGCAAATCAACGGCTGCGGCTTCTGCATCGACATGCACTGGCGCGACCTGATCCGCCAGGAGGTGGATCCGCGCCATCTCAACGCCGTTGCCGGCTGGCGCGAAGCGCCGTTCTTCAGCGGGCGCGAGCGCGCGGCATTGCGCTGGGCGGAGATCGTCACCGCCACGCCGCACAGCGACGCGAGCGACGAGGAGTTTGCCGCTTTGCGCGCGCACTTTTCCGATGAAGAGATCGCCGAGCTTGGCTTTGCCATTGTCACGATCAACGCGTGGAACCTGCTCAATGTGAGCTTTCGCAACCCGATCCCGGAAAAGGCATGACGCGCAAAAAGGCATAGCGCCAGCCCGCAGCTCGCGCGTGTCGTCCTTGCCTTCACCGCGCACCCTGTAGACCTCCCCGGGCGGAACGGCGAACAAAAAAAACCCCGCTACGCCGCGGGGCAACTACCACGAAGACTGATAGGAAGAGGCGGGAGGGCACCTGCCAATGCCGCATCCGCACAGCGGACTATAGGCGGCGTTTATGACGGACTGAAGGCGCTCGCGTGAAGACGGGATGACGGCCGCAAGCGCGGCGTGCCCACGAAAAAACGGCGCCCCGGGGCGCCGTCTCTTCCTGGCCTGTCGCTTCGGGTTCAGACCCGTTTCAGATCTTTTCCAGCAACAGGCCCTTGAGGTACTCGCCTTCGGGGAAGGCCGCCAGCATCGGGTGATCGGTGCCGGCCGAGAGGCGTCGCAGGATGCGCGCATCGGCGCGGGCATCGGTGGCCGCGCCCGCCACGATCTTCTGGAACAGCTCCATGCTGATCGCGCCGGAGCATGAGTAGGTGAACAGCAGGCCACCCGGGCGCAGCAACTGCAGGCCGACCAGGTTGATCTCCTTGTAGGCGCGCGCGGCGCGGTCGATGTGCTGGGCCGACGGCGCGAACTTGGGCGGGTCCAGCACGATCAGGTCGAACTGGCGGCCGTCGGCGCGGAACTGGCGCAGCGACTTGAACACATCGGCGTCGAGCCAGGTCGCGCGCTCGGGGTCGAAGCCGTTGAGGGTGACGTTGCCCGCGGCGGTCTTGAGCGCCTCGCCGGAGGAGTCGATCGAGGTCACCGAGGTGGCGCCGCCGCGCAGCGCCGCCAGCGAGAAGCCGCCGGTGTAGCAGAAGCAGTTGAGCACTTCGCGGCCATTGGCCAGATCGCCTACCAGCTTGCGGTTGTCGCGCTGGTCGACATAGAAGCCGGTCTTGTGGCCGCTCTTCACGTCCACGTAGTAGCGCACGCCGTGCTCGGTCACGCTGAGTTCGGGGTCGGGCTCGGCGCCGGCCAGCACGCCGGTCACCAGCGGCAAGCCTTCGCGCTCGCGCACGGCGGCGTCGGAGCGCTCGTACACGTTCGGGCAGCCGGTTTCCTTGACCAGCGCCTGCACCAGCGCGTCCTTCCAGGCTTCGACCCCGGCCGCGTTGAACTGGCACACCAGCTGGCCGTTGGCGCCGCTGGCGTAGTAGTCGACGATCAGGCCCGGCAGGCGGTCGGATTCACCGAAGATCAGGCGCACGGCGTCGCTGTCTTTCACCCACTGCTTGCGATGCGCGAGGGCGGCGGACACGCGCCGCTTGAACATGGCGTGATCGACCGGCTCGTTCTCGTCGAAGCTCCACACCCGCACGCGAATCTGGGAAGAGGGGCTGTACGCCCCGCGCGCCAGGAAGCGGCCGTCGGCGGCGCGCACGATCACGGTGCTGCCGGGCTCGCAGCGGCCTTCGACGGTATCCACGCCGGTGGCGTAGACCCAGGGGTGGCGGCGCAGCAGGGATTTTTCCTTGCCGGGCTTGAGGGTGATGGTGTTCATGAGTCTGTGTTTTAGACGCCAAACGAAGCCGAGCAGATAGGCCAACTCGGTCCGAAGTGCCTGATTGTTGTTACTCCCTCTCCCCTCAGGGGGAGAGGGGCGGGGAGAGGGGTGGCTTAGCTAGGAGCCACAACAAGCGGAGCCAATGTTTTTGTCCAGCACGGTAGCATTGGATACGCTCCCCTCTCCCGCCATGCGGGAGAGGGGAGCCACGCAGCACATGGCGGGAGGATGACGGCAAGCTCGCCGGCCCGCTACACCGCTTAACCGGCTACAGCACCACCTTCACCATCGGGTGCGACGTCAGCGCGCGGTACAGCTCGTCGAGCTGTTCGCGGCTGGTGACCCATACCGTGACGGTCAGGCCGAGGTAGTTGCCCTTGGCTGACGGGCGCATCTCCATCTTGCCGGCGTGGAAGTCGGGATCGAAGCCTTGCACCAGCGTCACGATGGCTTCGGCGAAGCCATCCTGCATGCCGCCCATCACCTTGATGGGGAAATGGCTGGGGTACTCGATCAGCGACTCGGCCGGCGGGATGTCGCCCGGCTTGCCCTGGTCGGAATTGTCGGCGCTCATTTCAATGCCCTCCTTACTTGCGCTTGAACCACAAGCGGATGGTATCCCACAGGCGGCCGAAGAAGCCGGCCTCGGGCACGTCTTCCAGCGCCACCACCGGGAACTCGGCGACCTTGGTGGCGCCGTCCATCAGCTTGACCGTGCCGACCTGCTGGCCGGCGGTGAGCGGTGCCACCAGCAGTTCCTGGCGCTCCAGCACCGGCTTGATGCGCCCGCCCGTGCCCTTGGGCACGGTGATGTAGGTCTCGTCCTTGACGCCGATCTTGACGGTGGATGCCTTGCCCTTGTAGATATCGGGCGTGGCCAGCACCTGGCCGCGGTCGTATAGGCGCAGCGTGTCGAAGAACTGGAAGCCGTAGTTCAGGATCTTCAGGCTTTCCTGCGTGCGGACCGCTTCGGTGGTGGTGCCGATCACGATCGAGACCAGGCGGCGCGAACCGTTAGGCACATTGGCCAGCGGACGCTTGGCCGAGGAGATCAGGCAATAGCCGGCCGACTTGGTGTGGCCGGTCTTGAGGCCGTCCACGGTGGGGTCGATGTAGAGCAGGCGGTTGCGGTTGGGCTGGCGGATCTTGTTGTAGGTGAATTCCTTCTGCGAGTACATGCTGTAGTACTCGGGGAAGTCCTTGATGATCCGCGTGGTCAGCGTGGCCAGGTCCATGGCCGTGGTGTAGTGGTTCGGATCGGGGATGCCGTCGGTGTTGCTGAAGTGGGTGTTCTTCATGCCCATCCGCTGGGCCTCGCGATTCATCATCGCCACGAAGCCCTCTTCCGAGCCGCCCACGGCTTCGGCCAGCGCCAGCGCCGCGTCATTGCCCGATTGCACGATCAGGCCCAGCAGCAGGTCCTGCACGCTGACCGGCTTGTTGGCTTCCAGGAACATGCGGGATTCGTCGCTCTTGACCTTCTGCACGATCGTGGTCGGCACTACGGTCTGGTCCAGCGTGAGGCGCTTTTCCTTGAGTGCCGAGAAAGCCAGGTAGGCGGTCATCAGCTTGGTCAGCGAAGCCGGCTCGATGCGCACATCGGCGTTCTGCGAAGCCAGGGCCTGGCCGCTGGTGACGTCAAACAGCATCCAGGACTTGGCCGCCACCTGCGGCATCGGCACGCCCTGGGCGCGCACGGGAGCCGGGGCAAGCACCACGGCGGCGCCGACGATGGCTGCCGTGACCAGGGCGGATGTGTTGGCGGACGCGAAAAGCGGCGTGGCTCTATTCAACATGTTTCAGTTTCCGGCAAAAAAAAGGGGCGTGGAGTGCATCCGGTGACATGGCGGGGCGGCGCGCCGCCCCCGTCACTGGTCCCACGCATTGACGACGAGCTGCTTGATCAGGTGCAGCTTGCGGTGAAAGAAGTGGTCGGCGCCGGGGATCACGATCACCGGCAGTTCCTGCGGGCGGGCCCAGTCGAACACGCTCGCCAGCGGCACGGTATCGTCCTGCTCGCCGTGGATGACGATGGTGTCGGCCGGCACGTTGGCGACTTCCCAGCGGCTGGCGGCGGTGCCCACCATGGCCAGCCGCTGCACCGGCGTGCCTGCCTCGGCCAGGCGCCTGGCGACGTGGCTTGCGACGAAGCTGCCGAACGAGAAGCCGGCCAGCGCCAGCGGCAGCGTGGCGGCATCGGCCGACCACGCGGACTGGGTGCGCATCCAGTCGATGACAGCCAGCAGGTCGTCCTGCTCGCCCACGCCGTTGTCATGGCTGCCGGCGGTGCCGCCGACGCCACGGAAGTTCGGGCGCACGGTGGCGTAGCCAAGCTGCACGAAACTGCGTGCCAGCGTCTGCGCTACCTTGTTGTCCTTGGTGCCGCCGAACAGCGGATGCGGGTGGGCCACCAGCGCGAGCCCGCGCGGGGCGCCGGCCTGGGGCAGGTCGACTGAAACGTCGATGGCGCCGACGGGGCCGGCGACGGTAAGTACCTGGGTATGCGCGTTCATGGAAACAGGATGCAGGGTGGCTGGCTCTGGCGCCGTGGCGCCCGGGTTTCAGTGATTCAGCGTTTCAGCCGGGGCCGGGGCTGAGGTCAATCAGTGATCGACCATCAGGCGTTCGACCGGCTTGCCGCCCACCAGATGGCTCTCGATGATCTCGTCGATGTCCTGCTCGTCGACGAAGGTGTACCAGACGGCCTCGGGATAGACCACCAGCACCGGCCCGAGTTCACAGCGGTTCAGGCAGCCAGCCTTGTTGATGCGCACGCGGCCTTCGCCGCCGGAGATGCCAAGCGCCTTGCAGCGCTTCTTGGCGTATTCCTGCATGGCCTGCGCGTTATGCGCGCCGCAGCAGGCGCCGCCGTCCTCGCGCTGGTTGAGGCAGAAGAAAACGTGGTGCTGGTAGTGGCTGCGCATGCGTGGTGGGCGTATCGGCGGCGGCAACGCAGGAGGCAAAGTGTGCCCGGGGCGCGCGCCGGCCGCCAGGAATAGGTGGAAGGGCTGAATTATACGGCGTCATGGGGGGCGGTTCGACGCTTTGGCGACCCGCTTCGATGCCGCGCGTGTGTCGCGCGTGCTGCGCCGCGGCCACGGGTGGCGTAGCGCGCACCCGCGCCGGCCGGATCGTCCGGATCTCCGGACGGCCGGATTCCGGAATTCCGGAAAATCGGAGTGAGGTGTCGTCCGCTTTGCCAGCTTCCTTTTGAAATCAGTCACTTGGCGACACCGGCCGGCCTGGCACGGCGGTTGCGATGCTTAAGGCAGACGCGCTCCATTTGCAGGGCGCGCGAACCTGCCGCTGTGCGGCGGCGGGCACGGTCAAATACCGAGGACGACATCATGAGGAAACCCTTTTACAAGATCCTGTACGTGCAGGTGCTGTTCGCCATCGCGGTGGGCATCGTGCTCGGGCATTTCTGGCCTGCTACGGGCGTAGCCATGAAGCCGCTGGGGGATGGCTTCATCAAGCTGATCAAGATGATCATCGGTCCGATCATCTTCTGTACCGTGGTGTCCGGTATCGCCGGCATGCGCGACATGAAGAAGGTGGGCCGGGTCGGCGGCAAGGCGCTGCTGTACTTCGAGGTGATCTCCACTTTCGCGCTGCTGATCGGCCTGCTGTCCGCGCACCTGCTCAAGCCGGGCGTGGGCTTCAACATCGATCCGGCCACGCTCGACACCAAGGCGATCTCGCAGTACGTGACGCAGGCGCATGGCCAGAGCACGGTCGAGTTCTTCATGCACATCATCCCGGACACGATGGTCAGCGCGTTCGCCAATGGCGACATCCTTCAGATCCTGCTGATTTCGCTGCTCTTCGGCTCGGCGCTGGCGGCCATGGGTGACCGCTCGAAGATCGTGTTCGATTTCGTCGAGCAGGTCTCCAAGGTGTTCTTCCACATCGTGCACGTGATTACCAAGGTGGCCCCGTTGGGCGCGTTCGGCGCGATGGCCTTCACCATTGGCAAGTACGGCCTGGGCTCGCTGGTGCCGCTGCTCAAGCTGATCGGCACCTTCTACTTCACCGCGATCGTCTTCGTGGTGGTGGTGCTGGGCACGGTGGCGCGGCTGACGGGCTTCAACATCTTCCGCTTCATCGCCTACATCAAGGAAGAACTGCTGATCGTGCTGGGCACCAGCTCGTCGGAAGCCGCGCTGCCGCACCTGATGGAAAAGCTGGAAAACCTCGGCTGCTCCAAATCGGTGGTGGGGCTGGTGGTSCCCACSGGTTACTCSTTCAACCTGGAYGGCACCAACATCTACATGACCMTGGCSGYGCTSTTYATCGCCCAGGCCACCGGCATCGAGCTCACGCTGCTGCAGCAGCTCACCGTCCTGGGCGTGGCGATGATCACCTCCAAGGGCGCCAGCGGCGTGACCGGCTCCGGCTTCATCACGCTGGCCGCCACGCTGGCGGTGGTGCCGGACATTCCGGTGGCGGGCATGGTGCTGATCCTGGGCATCGACCGCTTCATGAGCGAATGCCGCGCGCTGACCAATATCATCGGCAATGGTGTGGCGACGGTGGTCATGTCGGCGTGGGAGCACGAACTCGACCGCGCGCAGCTTGACCGCGCGCTGCGCCGTGGCGGCGATGAAACGGCCGAACTTGCCGAAGCCGGCCCCGGCGTCCGCTGAGGTCCCGGCCTCCGGAGCGGCGGCGCCAGCCGGCGCCGCCCGCCAGCGGGTATCATCGGCGCGTGTCCCTTCGCATGCGCCGATGCCACATTCCGACGATTTCCTCGCCGTGCATGATCCCGCTTCCGCCCGCCTGGTGCATGCGCCCGGCGATGGCGGCGGAACCTGGCGGGGCTTTGCCGCGGCGCTCGCCGTTGGCCTGGTCGTCCTGTGCTCGCTGACCTGGCTGGTTTCCATGCAGCGCGGCATCGACGGGCTGCAGCAAGCCACGGCCACCCGCGCCGATCGTTACGCGGCCACGCTGGAAAGCACGCTCGACCGCTACGAGTTCCTGCCCGCGCTGGTCTCGCTCCATCCCTTTGTCCATGACCTGCTGGCCGCGCCAGGCGATCCCGTGCGCGTGGCGGCGGCCAACCGCTACCTGTCCGAAGTCAACCGCCGCGCGCGGGCTTCGGCCACCTACGTCATTGCCGCCAGCGGCCTCGCGCTGGCCGCCAGCAACCATGACGAGCCGGGCAGCTTTGTCGGCACCGACTACCGCTTCCGCCCTTACTTCCAGAGCGCATCGCGCGGGGAGATCGGGCGCTTCTACGCCATCGGCATCACCAGCGATGAGCCCGGCTACTACATTGCGCAGCCCGTGAAGGTGGCGGGGCGCGTGGTGGGCGTGACCGTGGTCAAGCTCAACCTGGAGTGGTTCCAGCGCGCTGGCGCCGGCGGCGCCGAGCCGGTGATGGTGAGCGACGAGCATGGCGTGATCTTCCTTTCCTCGGTGCCGGCCTGGCAGTACCGCACCTTGCAGCCGCTGCCAAGCGAGCTGCAAACCGAGCTGGACCGCACGCGCCAGTACCATGACCAGGAGGTCAGGTCGCTGCCGCTGGAGGCGCTGCAATCTCCGGTTACGCAATGGCTCGGCCGGACCGTGCTGGGCGAGGGCGCGCGGCTGGTGCGCATCGGAACCGGCAGCAACGCCGAGCGCTACCTCGAGATCAGCCGCAAGGTGGGCCCGGCCGACTGGACCATGCAGGTGATGGCGGCGCTGGACCCGGTGCTGGCCAGCGCGCGCAATGCCACCATCGGGGCGGCGCTGGCCTATGCCTGCATGTGCCTGCTGCTGTTCAACTGGCGCCAGCGCCGGCAGCGCGCGCGCGATATCGAATATGGCAGGCGCCTGCTGGAAGCCGCCTACGATGAGCTGGAGCGCCGGGTGGAGGCGCGCACCGCCGACCTGATGGCCATCAACGAGCAGCTGGAAGCCGAGGTAGCGGAGCGCACCCGCGCCGAGAGCGAGCTGCGCGCGGCGCAGGATGAACTGGTGCAGGCCAGCAAGCTGGCGGCGCTGGGCCAGATGGCAGCTGGCATCACACATGAGCTGAACCAGCCGCTGGCGGCCCTGCGCACGTTTTCCGACAACACCCGCGTGCTGCTCGAGCGCGGGCAGCTCGATGCGGCCGCCGGCAACCTCGTCGCCATCGCCGACCTCACCACCCGCATGGGCAAGATTACCGGGCAGCTCAAGCTGTTCGCCGGCAAGGCGCGCCAGCGACGGCACGCGGTGCATGTGCGCGCCGCGCTGGACCACGTGCTGGCGCTGATGGCCCCGCGCCTGGCCCATGTCGCGCTGAAGGTGGAGGGCTTGTCCCAGCCGCCCGGGCCGGCGGTGTGGGCCGATGAGCTCAAGCTCGAGCAGGTGCTGCTCAACCTGATCGGCAACGCCCTCGATGCACTGGCCACCGCGGCGCCGCACGCGCCCTGCGTGGAAGTCGCGGTGAGCGAGCATGGCGGCACGGTCAGCATCGCGGTGCGCGACAATGGCACCGGCATCGCGGCCGACGCCTTGCCACGATTGTTCGAACCCTTCTTCACTACCAAGGAGATCGGCCAGGGACTCGGCCTGGGACTGGCCATTTCGTCGTCCATCGTGCGCGAGTTCGGCGGGCAGCTGAGCGCGGCCGACCGGCCCGGCGGCGGCGCGGAATTCGTGGTGATGCTGCGGCGCGCGCCCGCGCCCGAAGGCGCCGCGCCCCGCGCCGGCGCCACTCCCATCTCTCCCACCCATACTGAGTGAGCATTGCCATGCAAGACGGATTGCGTGTCCTGTTCGTCGAAGACGAACCCCTGGTACGCCAGGCCACCGCGCAGAGCCTGGAGCTGGCTGGCTTCTCCGTGCTGGCGCTGCCCTCGGCCGAGGCCGCCATGCCGCACCTGTCGCCGGAGTTTCCCGGCGTGCTGGTGACGGACGTGCGCCTCACCGGCGCCAGCGGGCTGGACCTGCTGCAGCACTGCCGCAATGCGGCGCCGGGCGTGCCGGTGATCCTGGTCACCGGCCACGGCGATATCACCATGGCGGTACAGGCCATGCGCGAAGGCGCCTATGACTTTATCGAGAAGCCCTTTGGCGCCGACCGCCTGACCGAAACCGTGCGCCGTGCGCTGGAGCGGCGCGCGCTGGAGCTGGAGAACCGCGCGTTGCGGCGCGAGCTGGCCGGCCCGGCCGCGGGCACGCGCATCATCGGGCGCTCGCCGGCCATCGAGCAGGTGCGCACGCTGGTGGCCAACGTGGCCGCCACGGACGTCCCCGTGATGATCAACGGCGAGACCGGCACCGGCAAGGAACTGGTGGCGCGCAGCCTGCATGCTTTGTCGCCGCGCCACCAGGCGCCCTTTGTCGCGCTGAACTGCGGCGCGGTGCCCGAGGCCATCTTCGAGAGCGAGATGTTCGGCCACGAGGCCGGCGCGTTTACCGGCGCCGGCAAGCGCCGCGTGGGCAAGCTCGAGCACGCCTCGGGAGGCACGCTGTTCCTCGACGAGATCGAGAGCATGCCGCTGGCGCTGCAGGTCAAGCTGCTGCGCGTGCTGCAGGAGGGCACGCTGGAGCGGCTTGGCTCCAATGCCTCCATCGCCATCGACGTGCGCATCGTGGCCGCGGCCAAGGGTGATATGGAGACGCTGGTGGCGCAAGGCACGTTCCGTGAGGATTTGTACTACCGGCTCAACGTGGTCACCATCCCGTTGCCCCCGCTGCGCGAGCGGCGCGAGGACATCGTTGCGCTGTTCGAGCATTTCATGCTGGTGGCGGCGGTGCGCTACCAGCGCCCCGTGCCCATCCTCTCCGAGCTGCAGCGCCAGGCGCTGATGCAGCGCGCATGGCCCGGCAATGTGCGCGAGCTGCGCAATGCCGCCGACCGCCTGGTGCTGGGCGTGCCCGAGGGCGGCACGCGCGCCGATGCGCTTGACGACTCCACGCCGCTCAAGGAGCGCATGGAGCACTACGAGCGTGCCGTCATCGCCGATACGCTGGCGCGCACCGGCGGCGCGGTCAGCCAGGCGGCGGATCTGCTGCAGGTGGGCAAGGCCACGCTGTACGACAAGATCAAGCGCTACGGGCTGTAGCGCTTCCAGCGCTTCCAGCGCTTCCAGCGCCTCCAGTGTTTCCGGCATTTCCTGGCATTTCCCGGCGAACGGGCCGCTGCGCGCTTCGTGTCAACATCTCTTGATACACTCGCGGGCCCGAACAGCTCACCCGGAACACGCAATGAACGAGGTATCCAGCCAGCACGCATCCAGCCGCCTGGGCGGCACGGCCGTCGAGGTCGATGGCCAGCAACTCACCGCCGCGGCGCTGGCGCAGGTGGCGCAAGGCCGTCGCCCGGCCAGCCTGGACCCGGCTGCGCGTGCCCATGTGGCGGATGCGCGTGCGCGTTTCGAGGAACTTGCCTCGTCCAATATCCCCATCTACGGCGTGTCCACCGGCTTTGGCGAACTGGTGCATAACTGGGTGGATATCGAGCATGCCGGCGCCCTGCAGGAGAACCTGTTGCGCAGCCACTGCGCCGGCGTGGGCCCGCTGTTCGGGCGCGAAGAGGTGCGCGCGATGATGGTTGCGCGCGCCAATGCGCTGGCGCGGGGCTATTCGGCGGTACGCCCGCTGGTGATCGAGCAATTGCTGCGTTATGTCGAGGCGGGCATCACGCCCGCCGTGCCGCAGGTGGGCTCGCTAGGCGCCAGTGGCGACCTCGCGCCGCTGTCGCATATCGCCATCACGCTGATCGGCGAAGGCAAGGTGCTGCTGGCCGACGGCACCACCGCACCCACCGCGCAGGTATTGCGCGAGCACGGCATCGAGCCGATCAAGCTGTCCCACAAGGAAGGGCTGGCCCTGATCAACGGCACCTCGGCCATGACCGGCATGGCGTGCCTGCTGCTGGAAACCATGCGCGCCCAGGTGACGCAGGCCGAGATCATCGCGGCGCTGGCGCTGGAAGGGCTCAACGCCTCGGCCGACGCCTTCATGACCCACGGCCACGACATTGCCAAGCCGCATCCGGGCCAGGTGCAATCGGCGGCCAACCTGCGCGCGCTGCTGGCGGGTTCCACGCGCCTCTCAGGGCATGGCCAGCTGGCGGGGGAAATGAAGACCCGCGCCGGCGACGAGAAGAACACCGGCACCGGTGTGTTTATCCAAAAGGCCTACACGCTGCGCTGCATTCCGCAGGTGCTGGGCGCGGTGCGCGACACGCTGGGCCACTGCGCCACCGTGGTCGAGCGCGAGCTGAATTCGTCCAACGACAATCCGCTGTTCTTCGACGACGGCGAGCTGTTCCACGGCGGCAATTTCCACGGCCAGCAAGTCGCGTTCGCCATGGACTTCCTCGCCATCGCGGCCACACAGCTTGGCGTGGTGTCGGAGCGCCGCCTCAACCGCCTGCTCAGCCCGCACCTGAATAACGGCTTGCCGGCTTTCCTGGCGGCCGCCAACGAGGGCCTGAGCTGCGGGTTTGCCGGCGCGCAGTATCCGGCCACCGCGCTGATCGCGGAGAACCGCACCATCTGCAGCCCGGCCAGCATCCAGAGCGTGCCGTCCAACGGCGACAACCAGGACGTGGTGAGCATGGGCCTGATCGGCGCGCGCAATGCACGCCGCATCATCGACAACAACCAGTACATCCTCGCCGTGGAACTGCTCGCAGCCTGCCAGGCCGCCGAGCTGGCCGGCGCGGTGGAAAGCCTGTCGCCGGCGGGCAGCGCGGTCTTTGCCTTTGTGCGCGAACGCGTGCCGTTCCTGGCGATGGATCGCTACATGACCGACGACATCGAGGCCATTGCCGCGCAACTGCGTGCCGGCGCGCTGGTGGAGGTGGTGCGCGCGGCTGGCGCGGCGGTCAACTGACACGCGCCTTGGCCGCGCAGCCTCATTTCCACATGTCGCGCATGCGCCCGGCCAGGTCGAGCCTGGGCAGCGGCGCCTTGGCCGGCGCGTCCGCCACCGGTGGGGGCGGCGGCCAGGACCGGCTGTGGAACAGCGGCATCACGCGGTTAGGCAGAAAGCGCGTGCGCGAGGCGTAGACATGGCGGTCGCCATAGGCGGTCTGCTGGTGCACATAGAACCGCTGAGGCACCACGATGTCGAGGTGGTCGCGGGCGCGGGTCATGGCGACGTATAGCAGCCGGCGCTCTTCCTCGATTTCCTCGGTGGTGCCGGTGGCCAGGTCCGAAGGCATGCAGCCATCGACGGCATTGAGCACATAGACGGCTTTCCATTCCTGGCCCTTGGCCGAGTGGATGGTGGACAGGATCAGGTAATCCTCGTCGCGCAGCGGCACGCCGGATTCGTCGCTCGATGCGTCCGGCGGATCGAGCGTGAGTTCCGTCAGGAAGCGCTCGCGCGACGCGTAGGTGGCGGCGATACGCTCCAGTTGCTGCAGGTCGGCAGCGCGCGCGGGCGCGTCGTCGTGCAGGCGCTCAAGGTGCGGCTGGTACCACGCCACCACCTGCTCGAAGGCGGAGGGCCACGGCGCGGCCGGGGCCATCAGGCTGCGCGCCAGCGCCAGCAGGTCGGGCCACGCCTCGGCGGCGGCCGGCGGCGCCTCAAAGGACTCCAGGGCAAATAGCGGCTCGGTGGCGATTTCCACCGCATCGAGCACGCGAGCGGCAGTCTTGGGCCCCACGCCCGGCAATAGCTGCAGGCTGCGGAAGCCTGCCATGCGGTCGCGCGGATTTTCCAGCCAGCGCACCACCGCCAGCACATCCTTCACGTGCGTGGATTCCAGGAACTTCAAGCCGCCGAATTTCACGAACGGGATGTTGCGCCGGACCAGCTCGATCTCCAGCTGCGCGCTGTGGTCGGCGGCGCGGAACAGCACCGCCTGCGACAGCAGCGCCAGTCCGGCCTCGCGCCGCGAGAGGATCTGCTCGACCACATAGCGGGCCTGGTCCGCCTCGTCGTTGACCACCACGATCTCCGGCTTCTCGGCCGAGCCGCGCTCCGACCACAGGTCCTTGGTATAGCGCTCGGCCGCCAGCCCGATCACCGCGTTGGCGGCGGCCAGGATGGGCTGGGTGGAGCGGTAGTTCTGCGACAGCGTGACCATGTCCGCGGCCGGCGTGAACTGCGCGGGGAAATCGAGGATATTGCGCACCGTGGCGCCACGGAAGGCGTAGATCGACTGGGCATCGTCGCCCACCACCGTCAGGCCGCGCCCGTCGGGCTTGAGCGCAAGCAGGATGGCAGCCTGCAGTGCATTGGTGTCCTGGTATTCGTCGACCAGCACGTGGTCGAAGCGCGCGCCCATGTCCTGCGCCAGCGCGGGCTCGGCCAGTGCCTGCGCCCAGTAGAGCAGCAGGTCGTCGTAGTCGAGCACGTGCTGCTTTTGCTTGGCTTGCACATAGCCGGCAAATAGTCCGCGCAGCGCATCCGTCCACATGGCATAGCGCGGGAACCATTGCTTGAGCACGTTTTCGAGCGGCGCCTGCGTGTTGACCACGCGCGAGTAGATCGACAGGCAGGTTTCCTTGCGCGGGAACCGCGAAGCCTGGGCCGACAGGCCCAGGTCGTGCCGCACCACGTTCATCAGGTCGGCGGCGTCGCCGCGATCGCAGATGGTGAAGCTGGGCGACAGGCCAAGCGTTTCCGCGTACTCGCGCAGCAGGCGCGCGCCGATGGCGTGGAAGGTGCCGGACCATGTGAGTGCCGCGCGCCCCGCCCCGGAGGCTTGCATGCCCAGCGCCTGGTCGACGATGCGCTCGACCCGCCGCCCCATCTCCGACGCCGCGCGGCGCGAGAACGTCAGCAGCAGGATGCGGCGCGGGTCTGCGCCGCCCAGCACCAGATGGGCAACGCGGTGCGCCAGCGTGTTGGTCTTGCCCGAGCCGGCACCGGCGATGATCAGCAGCGGCGCGGCGGGCTCGTGCGTCACGGCCGCGCGCTGTTCCGGGTTCAGGGTGGACAGGTAGGCCGGCGTGTCGGGAGCGGCGGCATCCACGGTATCGGGCTGCTTGACGGCGGGTGCGTCGCAAAGCACGGCGCTGGGATCGGGATCGAGTAACACGAAGCGGGGGCCTTAGGGGATGCCGGGCGCAAGTGCGCTGGCCAGCATGGGCGGGGAAAGCTGCTGGCAACTGTATATCCATACAGCCGGGCTGCGCAAGCCGGGCATTGCGCGACGGCGCCCGGTAATAAAAGAAGGTGCCATGGAAGGCACCTTTCTGGGCGGAGGCGGTGGGCCAGCCAGTGGGCCAGGCAGTGGCTCAAGCCGCCTTGGCGAGCGCGCCGTCGAGCAGCTTGTGCAGCGCGTCCCACTCGGGCTCGCCCACATAGCGCTTGAGGATATGGCCGTCCTTGTCGATCACGAAGGTGGTCGGGGTCAGCTGCACTTCGCCAAATGCCTTGGCGGCCGCGCCGTCGGAATCCATCGCCACCTTGAACGGCAGCTTGCGCGTTTGCGCATAGTTCATCACGTACATGGGCGGGTCATAGCTCATTGCCACGGCGACGAACTCCAGGCCCTTGTCCTTGAACTTGTCATAGGTGCGGACCATGTCCGGCATTTCCTTGACGCAGGTGACGCAGCTGGTGGCCCAGAAGTTGACCAGGTAGACCTTGCCCTTGAGATCGGCGGTGCTGACTTTTTCGCCGGACAGCAGCGTGAACGTGGCGGGCGGCGCCGCATTGGCGGGGGCGATGGCGCGATAGCCGAACCAGCCCAGCACGGCAACCAGCAGCACGGCGGCGATCACAGGCCACAGCTTGCGCGAGGCGGTGCTTGCCGGGGTGGGTGCGGTGGGGGAAGCGGAGGTCGTCATGATGCTCGCCGACAGGTCAGACAAGCCACTATTCTACTGCCGCTGCCGAGGCGCTGCCGGCTGCATTCACCGAGCCGCCGCGGATGCGACGATTGGCCGCAGTCGGGTGCACCTTCGTGCGCCTCAATGCGCCTTGCTTGCCAAGGCCGAGCGGGCTTGGTCCAGCGCCTGCTCAAGGTAGGCGCCATAGAAATCGGGCTGCATGCCGCGCAGCGGCGTGGCCAGGGAGCGGCCGCGCGCGTCGAGGAAGAGCACCGTGGGCGCTACCGCCACATTGCGGCTGCGCGCCCATTCCCGTGCGGTGGTCATGCTGCCATCGGCGTTGCGCAGCGGCGTGTCGGCGGTCATGTCGAGCTCGCGCGCCTCGATTTCTCCCGCCGCGGCTTGCGGGCCGAGATAGTTGCGGCGCACCGTTTCGCAGTACACGCAGCCCGGCAGTGTCACCAGCACCACCAGGGGCTCGCCCCGGCTCGCCGCAGCGGCGGCCTGGATGGCGAGATCGTTGACGGGGGGCAGGTGGGCCGTGGCGGCCAGGGCGCTCGTGCTTGCCGCGACCAGCATGGCGCCGAGCATCGCCGCGCCGGTACGGCGTGCGGTGCCAAAGACACCCCGGGGGGATGGCTGCATTGGCTGGATCGATGGCTGGGTTTGCATTGGCGGGCAATGTGGATGAGCGCTGGCACGCGGGTTCTACGATAATAGCGGCTTATTTCCGCATTCGCCGCCCTGATGCCCCACGCCTGGTTTCCACGGTTCTTCCGCTTGCCGCAGTCCCTGCTTGCCAAAGCCATCGTCCTGGGCGCGCTCGGCGCCGGGCTGATCGCCTGTTCGCCCCGCTATGACTGGCGCACCATCCAGTCCAACGAAGGCGCCTACGCGGCGCTTTATCCCGGCAAGCCATCCGGCGCTGCGCGCGAGGTGGCGATTGCCGGGCGCAAGCTGCCCATGACGATGGACGCGGCCCGGGTCGACGAGACCTTGTTCGCCGTGGGCGTCGTGACTTTGCCCGCCGATGACGCCGAGTTGCGGCAGGCGGCGCTGGATTCCATGCAAAAGGGCTTGCTCGGCAACCTCGGGCCGCATCCCGCCGAAGCGGTCAAGACCCGCAAGGTAACGGTGATGTCGGCCGCATCGCCGGCCGTGCCGCTCGAGGGCGTGGAGGTGCAGGTGGCCGCGGTATCGCCGCAGGACCAGTCGCCACGCAGGCTGACGGCGCGGCTGGTGGCGTCGGGCGTGCACGTCTACCAGGCGGTCGTGCTGGAGGCGGGAGAGGCCGCGCGCGACCAGCGCCAGGCGGAACAGATAGACCAGTTCCTGACGGGCTTCCATCCGTTCTGACCTGGGCGCCCCAGGCTTCCAGGCCTCCAGGCAGATTCAAGACAGTTTATTTTCAAGGAGTAACGTAATGCGTTGGGATGTTTGGCTGGCCTATTTCGCGGCCTGTTGGGTGATTGCCGTGTCGCCGGGTTCCGGCGCGGTGCTGTCGATGAGCCATGGCCTGTCTTACGGCCTGCGCAAGACCACCACCACGATCTTCGGCTTGCAGACCGGGCTGGTCATCATCCTGCTGGTGGCCGGCGGTGGCCTGGGCGCGCTGCTGGTGGCCTCCGAGCATGCCTTCGCCGTGGTCAAGACGATTGGTGCGCTCTACCTGATCTATATCGGCGTGCAGCAATGGCGCGCGCGGGTGGACGGCGGCCAGGACGATGCCGTGCCGGGTGCGGAAGCGCCGCGCGTGGCCGCGCTGAGCCCGCGCCGGCGTTTTGCCACGGGCTTGCTGACCAATGTGACCAACCCCAAGGGCATCATCTTCATGGTGGCGGTGTTGCCGCAGTTCATCGATCCGGCCCATGCGTTGGGGCCCCAGCTTGCCATTCTGGCCGCGACCATGTGCGGCGTGGACCTGGTGGTGATGCATGGCTACGCGCTGCTGGCCTCGCGCATGCGCGGCCTGTTCCGCAATGCGCGCGCGGTGCGCTGGCAGAACCGGATCTTCGGCAGCGTGCTGGTGGCCGTGGGCGCGGCGTTGTTCTTCGTCAGGCGCCATCCGGCTTGAGGATTCGGGGCCGGCTCCGCGCCGGCCCGATCCGTCCATATGTCTATCTATCGCTGGCTTCCCACGAGTGCGTTTGCTTCAATAAGGTAAGACGAAGACGACCCAAGCGGAGGCAAGCAATGCGAAGCTCTTCCCCCCAGCAGGCTCCATTGCAAGCGCAGCCGGCCCATACCGTGCCGCCGGCCGAAGATCCGCTGCCGCCTGGCGTGCCGCCCGACCTCCCTCCGATCGAGGAGCCCCCGCCGCCGTCGGAGCCTCCTGTGGCCGTGCCACCGCGCCGGGCGTGAATGGCTACGGTGTCCGCAAGGCGCGCCGGTACTGGATAGCCTCGCCCACATGGCTCGGCTGCAATTGCTMGGCGCCCGCCAGGTCGGCAATGGTGCGGGCGATCTTCAATACGCGGAAATAGGCGCGCGCCGACCAGGCTAGTTTGGCCATGGCGCCGCGCAGCAATGCCTGCGCCTCGGGCGCGAGCGGGCAGTGTTCGTCGATCTCGCGACCGGACAGGGCGGCATTGGGCTTGCCCTGCCGGGCCTGCTGCACGGCCCGGGCGGCCAGCACCCGCTGGCGCACGTCGGCGCTGGGCTCTCCGGGCGGGCCGTCGAGCATTTCCTGATGATCCTGCGCCGGCACTTCCACCTGCAGGTCGATCCGGTCGAGCAACGGTCCCGACAGCCTGGACTGGTAGCGCAGCACCTGGTCCGGCGTGCAACGGCAAGGACGGGAAGGGTGCCCCTGATAGCCGCAAGGACAGGGGTTCATCGCGGCGATGAACTGGAAGCGCGCCGGGAAGTCGGCTTGCCGCATGGCGCGCGAGATGGTGACGCGGCCGGATTCCAGGGGTTCGCGCAGCACTTCCAGCACCTTGCGGTCAAATTCAGGCAACTCATCCAGGAACAACACACCTTGGTGGGCCAGCGAGATCTCGCCTGGCCGGGGATTGCTGCCACCGCCCACCAGCGCCGCCGCCGACGCGGTGTGGTGCGGCGAGCGGTAGGGCCGTTCACGCCAGCGGGCGGGATGGAAGCCGGCGGCGGTCAGGCTCTGCACCGCGGCGGATTCCAGTGCTTCGTCCAGGGTCATGGGTGGCAACAGGCTGGCAAAGCGCTGCGCCAGCATGGATTTGCCGGTGCCGGGCGGACCGACGAGCAGGGCCGAATGCTGGCCCGCCGCCGCGATCTCCATGGCGCGGCGCGCTTGCGCCTGTCCCCGCACGTCACGCATGTCCGGGCCGGCCGGGTCGCCTCCGGCGATCTCCACCAACGGCTCCGCGCGTGCCAGGCGGTCCGCGGGCAGAGGGCCAAGGTGAGCACAGACTTCCAGCAGGGAGCGCGCCGCATATACCGTGACGCCGTCGATCAGGGCCGCCTCGGGCGCGTTTTCCGCCGCCACCACGAAGCTGCGCGCCGAGCCTTCCCCAGCGGCTTGCCGTGCCGCGTTGTCGCGCCCCAGGCCCATGGCCATGGCCAGTGCCCCGCGCACGGGGCGCAATTCGCCGGACAGCGACAGCTCGCCGGCGAACTCGCTGGCATCCAGGCCATCCAGCGGGATTTGCCCGCTTGCGGCCAGGATGCCAAGCGCGATCGGCAGGTCGAAGCGCCCGGACTCCTTGGGCAGGTCGGCCGGCGCCAGATTTACCGTAATGCGCCGGCTGGGAAACTCGAGCTGGCTGTTGAGGATCGCCGCGCGCACCCGCTCGCGGCTCTCGCGCACTTCGGTATCGGCCAACCCGACGATATTGAAGGCGGGCAGGCCGTTGGCCAGGTGCACCTCGACCGACACCAGCGGTGCCTCGAGTCCGGTCAGCGCCCGGCTGCGCAGGAGGGCGAGGCTCATCTCACTCCGAAAAGCATCAAGGAAGTGTTAACGAAAATGGCCGCCGGAATACGGCGGCCATTCTGGCGGTCGAGGGCTGCGCCCGGGGTCATCGGGCCCCTGGGGCAAACACGGGACGCGGCAAGGGTTTCAGCCCGAAACAGGCGTGTCGGAACCGCCTGCCGAGCGGCTTTCCAGTGCCTGCACGCGGGCTTCCAGTTCCTCCAGGCGCGCGCGGGTGCGCGCCAGCACCTGCGACTGGACGTCGAATTCCTCGCGGGTGACCAGGTCGAGCTTGGAAAACCCTTGCGTCATCATGCTGCGAACGTTTTTTTCGATGTCCTTGGCCGGCGAATTGCGCAGGGCTTCGCTGATCTTGGCCTGGAAATCGTTGAAGAGATCGGTGGGTTTCATACTGGTTCTCCTTTTGCACCGTCCTGGTGCGGATAACTGGGTGGGCGGGATTCGGCATGCTGCATCGCGGTGCACCGAGACAGGGTGCGGGCAAACGCGGTGCGTGCACGGCACTTGCCGCCGGCATGGGCCGATTATCGCGCTTCAAGCGTCCCCGGGAAAGCGCCAGCGCGGGCTGGTAACACCTTTTAACGTCAGTAAGTTCGCTGGGAGACAGTCGGCTTCGTCCATTCTGATGTCTTTTTGCGCACAAAATGATTTTCTCATGCCACGGTTCCATCCTGGCACGGCAGTTGCAGTAATGGAGACAGGAGCCTCGTTTTACAAACTACTTTCAAACACACGAGTACCGAGCCAGAGGAAAAGGAGAACAAACCCATGAAGAAGTTGGCCCTTGCAGTCAGCGCCAGTGCAGTTGTGCTTTGCGGGCTCGCCCCCGCCGCCTTCGCCCAGAGCAATGCGCAGGAGGGCGGTGCGCCTACCGACGCCACTGCCGCCGCCGAGGCTTCGCCGCACACCTTCACCGCCAACGTGACCCTGGCCAGTGAGTATCGCTATCGCGGCTTGATGCAGACCAACCGCCGCCCGGCCATCCAGGGCGGGTTCGACTACTCGCATTCGAGCGGCTTCTACGTGGGTAACTGGAACTCGAGCATCAGCTGGCTCGGCGACAGCAATCCGAAAGTCTCGGCACCGATCGAGATGGACTTCTATGGCGGCTTCAAGAACACGGTGACGCTGGCCGGCCTGGAGTGGAACTATGACGCAGGCGTGCTGCAGTACTACTACCCGGGCGATTACCCGAACGGCTTTACCCGCCCATACACCACGGAACTGTATGTCGGCGCTGGCGCTGGCCCGGTGTTCTTCAAGTATTCGCAGGCGCTGACCAACCTGTTCGGCTTCGCTGACAGCAAGTACAGCTACTACGCCGACCTATCGGCCAATGTGCCGCTGAACTTCTGGGACCTGACGCTCAATGCCCACGTTGGCTACCAGAACGTGAAGCACGTGAACAGCGCCTCCTACACCGACTGGAAGCTCGGGCTGACCAAGGACCTGGGCAAGGGCTTCGCGCTGGCGATCGCTTATATCGACACCAATGCGCACAAATCGGCCTATACCAATGTACCGGGCCGCTACGTCGGCAAGGCTACCGCCTGGGCTTCGATCACCAAGACTTTCTAAACACGCATCAGGTCGAGCGGGCGCCGGACGCTAGGCCGGGCCGTCCCGCTCAGAGGAGAAATCGGATGAAACTGATCATCGCCGTCATCAAGCCGTTCAAGCTCGACGAGGTGCGCGAAGCGCTCTCGGACGTGGGCGTGTCCGGCATCACCGTGACTGAAGTCAAGGGCTTCGGCCGCCAGAAGGGCCATACCGAGCTGTACCGGGGCGCGGAGTACATCGTGGATTTCCTGCCCAAGGTGAAGATCGAAGTGGCCGTCCCGGACGACGTGGTCGACCGGGCCATCGAGGCGATCGAGAAATCGGCGCGCACCGGCAAGATTGGCGACGGCAAGATCTTTGTCGCACCGATCGAGCAGGTCATCCGCATCCGCACCGGCGAGACCGGCGGCGACGCGCTGTGACGCACAGCCCAACGACAAGAGGTTAATCACAATGAAATCCTGGTTCAAGCGCATCCTGACAACCGGCGCCATGGCGCTGGCCCTGGGCACGGCCGGCATCGGCCTGTCCACCCACGCCGTGGCGCAGGACAAGCCCGCGGCCGAAGCCTCCGCGCCGGCCGCCACCGCCGCACCTGCAACTGCCTCCGCGGCAGCGGCAGCGGCAGCTGCGCCTGCAGAGGCTGCCGCCCCTGCCGCAGCGCCGGCACCGGTGCCAAACAAGGGCGATACCGCGTGGCTGCTGGTCTCTACGGCCTTCGTGATCCTGATGACGCTGCCTGGCCTGGCGCTGTTCTACGGCGGCCTGGTCCGCTCGAAGAACATGCTGTCGGTGCTGATGCAGTGCCTGGTGATCTTCTCGCTGGTGTCGCTGCTGTGGGCCATCTACGGCTACAGCTTTGCCTTCACCGAGGGTAATGCCTTCTTTGGCGGCACCGACCGGCTCTTCATGAAGGGGCTCAATGTCGATGCCGTGGCTGCCACCTTCTCCAAGGGCGTGGTGGTACCGGAACTGGCTTACTTCGCCTTCCAGTGCGCCTTCGCAGCCATTACCTGCGGCCTGATCATCGGCGCTTTCGCTGAACGCGCCAAGTTTTCGGCGGTGCTGGTCTTCGTGGTGCTGTGGTTCACCTTTTCGTACATCCCGATGGCCCACATGGTCTGGTTCTGGCCTGGTCCTGACCTGTACACCGACGCGGCAGCCGGCGCGGCAGCTACGGCCAAGGGCGGCTGGCTGTTCCAGAAGGGCGCGCTCGACTTCGCTGGCGGCACGGTGGTGCACATCAACGCAGCCGTGGCTGGCCTGGTGGGTGCCTTCATGTTCGGCAAGCGGATCGGCTTTGGCCGTGAGGCCCTGCGTCCGCACAGCCTGACCTTCACCATGGTGGGCGCCTCGCTGCTGTGGTTCGGCTGGTTCGGCTTCAACGCCGGCTCTGCGCTGGAAGCCAACGGCTCGGCCGCACTGGCCTTCGTCAACACCCTGCTGGCGACCTGCGCCGCCGTGCTGTCCTGGACCTTTGGCGAATGGATCAGCAAGGGCAAGCCCTCGATGCTGGGCGGCGCTTCGGGCGCAGTGGCCGGCCTGGTGGCCATCACCCCGGCAGCCGGCTTCGTTGGCCCGATGGGCTCGATCGTGATCGGCATTGCCGCCGGCCTGCTGTGCCTGTGGGGCGTAACCGGCCTGAAGAAGCTGCTGGGCATGGACGACTCGCTCGACGTCTTCGGCGTGCACGGCGTGGGCGGCATCCTGGGTGCGCTGCTGACCGGCGTGTTCGCCGCGCCGAGCCTGGGCGGCACGGGTATCTATGACTACGTGGCCAACAAGGTCTCGGACGATTATTCGATCGCGGGCCAGGTGTGGATCCAGTTCGAAGGCGTGCTCACCACCATCGTGTGGTCGGGTGTGGTGGCCTTCGTCGCCTTCAAGCTGGTGGATATGCTGATTGGCCTGCGGGTGCCGGAAGAAGAAGAACGCGAGGGCCTGGACATCACCTCGCACGGCGAGACCGCGTATGAAGCCTGATCGTAAAGGTGTTGTGCTGGAGAGCTGATTGGGAATCTTCTCTCAGGAGTTTCGCCCGGCCTTGTGCCGGGCTTTTTTCATTTCAGGCGTCCGCCGCGGGCGGCCGGGCCAGACGGAAAGCGGAGCCGGCGGCTTTTTCGCAAAGTGCTTAAATCCGATCTTAAAAAGCTTCAATTGTTTTTGAGGGGGGGCGCACATACAGTGCCAGTGAGGCAGTTTCCTCCACCTGCAGAACGCTCCCCGTATCTGTCAGGCCATTTGAAAGCGCGGCTCCGGTCGCGCTTTTTTTTTGCCTCCCGGCCTTGCTGGCAGGCCGCCCGGAAGTGCTTCGGATTCCTCTTAGGACCCCCCCTTTTATTCCGGGCCCCCATCCCCATATCCGTATCCCTTATCCCTTATGCCGGCGCTCGCATATGCTTATTCAGGCGGCGCCAGCAGCCAATTGGCCGTTCCTCTACAATCTGGGCGAACGATAAAGACGATCAATAGGATGTTTATGGTCCCGCATCTCATCACCGCGCTGAACGGTCCGCTGCTCGAGCTGGAAAAAAAGATCCTGGATGCGACGCCGTCCATCGAGCGCTGGTTCAGGCTGGAATGGCAGGAACATACGCCTCCGTTCTACTGTTCGGTCGACCTGCGCAACGCCGGCTTCAAGCTGGCCCCGGTCGATACCAACCTGTTCCCGGGCGGGTTCAACAACCTGGCGCCTGAAATGCTGCCGCTGGCAGTCCAGGCGGCGATGGCGGCGATCGAGAAGATCTGCCCCGACGCCAAGAACCTGCTGCTGATCCCTGAGCGCCACACCCGCAACATGTTCTACCTGCAGAACGTGGCGCGGCTGTCGCTGATCATGCGCCAGGCCGGCCTCAACGTCCGCCTGGGCTCGCTGTCCGAAGACATCACCGAGCCCACGCCGATCGAGCTCCCCGATGGCCAGACGCTGGTGGTGGAGCCGCTGGCCCGCCTTGGCGCGCGTGGCCGCCGCCTGGGCCTGAAGGACTTTGATCCTTGCTCGATCCTGCTCAACAACGATCTCTCCGCCGGCATTCCCCCGATCCTGGAGAACATCAATGAGCAATACCTGCTGCCGCCGCTGCACGCGGGCTGGTCCACGCGCCGCAAGTCGAGCCATTTCTCGGCCTACGACGAAGTCGCCAAAAAGTTCGCCAAGCTGATCGACGTCGATCCGTGGATGGTCAACCCGTACTTCGCCAAGTGCGGGGGCATCGATTTCCATGAGCGCATTGGCGAGGAGGCGCTGGCCGACTCGGTCGAAGGCGTGCTCAAGAAGATCGCCAAGAAGTACCGCGAGTACGGCATCAAGGAAACGCCGTATGTCGTGGTCAAGGCCGATGCCGGCACCTATGGCATGGGCATCATGACCATCAAGGATCCGTCCGAGATCAAGGGGCTGAACCGCAAGGAACGCAACAAGATGAGCGTCGTCAAGGAGGGCCTTGAGGTCAACGACGTCATCATCCAGGAAGGCGTGCACACCTTCGAGAAGGTCAACGACGCGGTGGCCGAGCCGGTGGTGTACATGATCGACCGCTATGTGGTCGGTGGCTTCTACCGCGTCCATACCGGCCGCGGCAACGACGAGAACCTGAACGCGCCGGGCGCGCATTTCGTGCCGCTGGCGTTCGCGCCCAACGGCATTCCGGACAGCCATGCCAAACCGGGCGCGGCCGTGCCGAACCGCTTCTATATGTATGGTGTGGTGGCGCGGCTGGCTTTGCTGGCGGCGTCGCTGGAACTCGAGAAGACCGACCCCAATCCGATTCTCTGAGACAAACGCTGCGACCGGGACGAGCCAACATGCGCATTCTGTTTATTACCGACCCGCTGGACACCTTCAAGACCTACAAGGACTCGACCTACGCCATGATGGTCGAGGCGGTCGAGCGCGGCCATGAGTTGTTCGCCTGCCTGCAGTCGCAACTGTCGCTGTCGGCCCATCAGGTCGAGGCGGTGGTGCGCCCGCTGCAACTAACGGGCGACGCCCATGACTGGTACCGCGCGGGCGAGCCCGGCCTGCAGCCACTGACCGGCTTCGATGCGATCGTGATGCGCAAGGATCCGCCCTTCGATATGGAGTACGTGACCAGCACCTGGCTGCTGGAACTGGCCGAGTCGCAGGGCGCCAATGTGTTCAACAAGCCGCAGGCGATCCGCGACCATTCCGAAAAGCTGGCGATTGCCCGCTATCCCGAATACATCACGCCGACCCTGGTCACCCGTGACGCGGATCGTATTCGCGCGTTCCACGCGGAGCATCTTGATGTGATTCTTAAGCCTCTCGATGGCATGGGCGGGATGGGGATCTTCCGAGTTGGCGCGGATGGCCTGAATCTTGGCGCCATCATCGAGACGCTGGGGGAGAACGGTGCGCGCACCCTGATGGTGCAACGTTATATTCCCGAGATCAAGGACGGCGACAAGCGCATCCTGCTGATCGGCGGCGTGCCCGTGCCGTACTCGCTGGCGCGTATTCCCAAGGACGGCGAGGTGCGCGGCAACCTGGCGGCGGGCGGCACCGGCCGTGCCCAGGAACTCTCGGCGCGCGATCGCGAGATCGCCGAGGCGCTGGCCCCGGGCCTGTGGGAACAAGGCCTGCTGCTGGTTGGGCTGGACGTGATCGGCGACTACCTGACCGAGGTCAATGTGACCAGCCCGACGTGCTTCCAGGAAATCACGCAGCAGACCGGCTTCCAGGTGGCTGCCATGTTCATCGACGCCCTAGAGCACGCGGTACAGGCGCGTTCGCGCTGAATCACGGGCGGGCTGCCTGCTACAATCGCGTCAATCCAACGGATTCACCACCATGGCAGGCATCCTGATCATCGCGCACGCCCCGCTGGCTTCGGCATTGCGCGAGTGCGCCGCCCACGTCTACTGCGGCCAGCCCCAACGGCTCGAGGCGATCGACGTCATGCCGGACGCTGAGCCCGCCGCCGTGCTGGCGGAGGCCCGGCGGCGCCTGGCCGAAGTCTGCGAAGACAACGGCGCGCTGGTGTTGACCGATATCTTTGGCGCCACGCCGGCCAACATTGCCGCGCGCCTCGCCGAGCCGGGCCGCGTCAAGGTGCTTGCCGGCGTCAACCTTCCCATGCTGGTGCGCGCCATCTGCTACCGTGCCGAGAAACTCGACCAGCTCGCCCTCAAGGCGCTGGCGGGGGGCTCGCAGGGTGTGCTGCAGGTAGGCTCCACCACCGTCCAGAACCAAATCGCAAATCATCCCGACAAATATGCTGCAGAGGGACACCAACATAATCAATAAGCTTGGGCTGCATGCCCGTGCTTCCGCCAAGCTGACGCAACTGGCGGGCAATTTCGTCAGTCAGGTCAAGATGTCGCGCAATGGTCGGCAGGTCGACGCCAAAAGCATCATGGGTGTGATGATGCTGGCCGCCGGCATCGGCTCCACCGTGACCATCGAGACCGACGGGCCCGATGAGCAAGAGGCCATGGACGCCTTGCTGGCGCTCATCGCCAATCGCTTCGGCGAAGGGGAGTAGGGGGCCGGGTACGGGATGAAAGGCGGCAGTGCCGAGCGTGGCGGCGGGCCTGGCCGGGGCCGCTTCGCCGCATCCTGAAGCCGTTTCCAAGGTGGCTGGCCCTGGCCAGATTTTTTAAACGTTCCTGACGGAGCGGTACATGCCATTTGCCCTGCACGGCATCCCGGTTTCGCGCGGCGTCGCCATCGGGCGCGCGCATTTGCTGGCGCCTGCCGCGCTTGATGTCTCCCATTACCTGGTCGACGAAGACCGGCTTGATGCCGAGGTCGAGCGCCTGCGTTCGGCGCGCGCGGCGGTGCGGGCCGAGCTGGTCACGCTCAAGCGGGATCTGCCGCGCGAGGCGCCGGAAGAACTGGGCGCCTTCCTCGACGTGCATGCCATGATCCTCGATGACGAGGCGCTGGCGCGCGAGCCCGAAGCGCTGATCCGCAACCGGCGCTACAACGCCGAATGGGCGCTGACCACGCGGCTCGAAGAGCTGATGCGCCAGTTCGACGAAATCGAGGACGAATACCTGCGCGAGCGCAAGGCGGACATCCGCCAGGTGGTCGAGCGCATCCTCAAGGTGCTGGCCGGCGCAGCCGTGCTGGCACCGGCCCCGGTGCCACCTTCCTCCCTGGCCCCTGACGGCGAGCCCGCGCCCGGCGTGATCGTGGTCGCCCACGACATCTCGCCGGCCGACATGCTGCAGTTCCGCCACACCGTGTTCCACGGCTTCGTGACCGACCTTGGCGGACGCACTTCCCATACCGCCATCGTGGCACGCAGCCTCGACATCCCGGCCGCCGTAGGCGTGCAGAGCGCCAGTGAGCTGATCCGCCAGGACGATTGGGTCATCATCGACGGCGATGCGGGCCTGGTCATCGTGGATCCGTCCGCGATCATCCTCGAGGAGTACCGCCACCGGCAGAGCGAGCGCGCGCTGGAAAAGAAGCGCCTGCAGCGCCTGCGCCATACGCCTGCGGTGACGCTGGACGGGCTCGAGATCGACCTGCTGGCGAACATCGAGATGGCGGAAGATGCCACCGCGGCGCTGACCGCGGGTGCCGTTGGCGTGGGCCTGTTCCGCTCCGAATTCCTGTTCATGAACCGGCGTGGCGAGCTGCCCGACGAGGAGGAGCAATTCGAGGCGTACCGCGGCGCGGTGGACGCCATGCACGGGCTGCCCGTCACGATCCGCACCATTGACATCGGTGCCGACAAGCCACTGGATGGCCGCGACGGCCGGGATGGCCGCGGCGACGATTTCGAGACGGCCCTGAATCCGGCGCTGGGCTTGCGCGCGATCCGCTGGTCGCTGTCCGAGCCGGCCATGTTCCTGACCCAGCTGCGCGCGCTGCTGCGTGCCTCGGCCTTTGGCCCGGTGCGGCTCCTGATCCCGATGCTGGCGCATGCCCGCGAGATCGACCAGACCCTGGACCTGATCGCGCAGGCCAAACGCCAGCTCGACGCGCGCGGCCAGGCGTTCGACCCCAACATCAAGGTCGGGGCGATGATCGAGATCCCGGCCGCCGTGTTGATGCTGCCGCTGTTCCTGCGGCGCATGGATTTTCTCTCCATTGGCACCAACGACCTGATCCAGTACACGCTGGCCATCGACCGTGCCGACAATGCCGTAGCGCATCTCTACGACCCGCTGCACCCGGCGGTGCTGCAACTGATCGCCCGCACCATCCGCGAGGCCAACCGCGCTGGCGTGCCCGTCGCGGTGTGTGGCGAGATGGCCGGGGACCCCGCCATGACGCGCCTGCTGCTGGGCATGGGGCTGCGCGAGTTCTCGATGCATCCCTCGCAATTGCTGCGGGTCAAGCAGGAAGTCCTGCATGCCGATTGCGAGCGGCTGGAGCGGCTGGTGGAGCAGGTGCTGAGCGCTTACGAGCCGGAGGAGCTCGCTTGCGCGTTGAAACTGCTTTGACAACCCTGATTCCATTGAGGTTTTTACGAAAATCCAACGCCGCACAGATGGTTTTTGGGGCACTTTTCTGTCGGTTGTGACGTTTCCTGTCTCTGCAATCCCCGGACTAAGTGCCGTGTTCTTGGCATGTATCCTTTGTGGCTTAATGGGAATTGTTATCATTTTCGATCTCTGATATTCTGACGTACATCGCGGGTGACATGCCGGTGTCACCCCTCTCCCAAGGAGGGATTTGTGTACGTTTGCATCTGCAATCAGGTTACCGACCGAGAAATTCACGGTGCTGTGCATCTAGGCGTGTCCACGCTCGACGAGCTGGCTGAAACGCTAGGTGTTGGCACCTGCTGTGGCCGCTGCCGCGAATGCGCCCAACAGGTGCTTTGCGAAGGCGTCGCGGCGGTCCGCAGCGTCAAGGTCTCCACCATCCAGGTCGTGCCCATTTCTTCCTGTTCGTCGTCGGGCCCACGTGCCATAATGGACACTCGGGACCCGGCAGTCGCGAACGACCAGCGCACTGAGCTGGTTGCTTAAATTCGCCCGCAACTATCAGGTTGCGGCGCGTGTTCGCTTGTTTTGACTGCCTGCGGCGCGCCTTGCGCCGCTTCGCGTTTTTGCGGGGGCCCGTTGCAACAAGGAGCCTCCAATGAAAGGTGACAAGAAGGTCATCCAGCATCTGAACGCGCAGCTGAAGAACGAGCTGACCGCGATCAACCAATACTTCCTGCACGCTCGCATGTACCGCCACTGGGGCCTGAAGAAGCTCGGCGATATCGAGTACAAGGAATCCATTGGCGAGATGAAGCATGCCGATCGCCTGATTGATCGCATCCTGATGCTTGACGGTCTGCCCAATCTGCAGGACCTCAACAAATTGCTGCTGGGCGAAGACACCCCGGAAATGCTCAAGTGCGACCTGAAGCTGGAGCAAGGCGCGCATGCCACCGTCAAGGAAGGCATTACGTATTGCGAATCGGTGGGCGACTACGTCAGCCGCGAGATCCTGGTCGAGATCCTGACCGATACCGAAGAGCACATCGAATTCCTCGAGACGCAGCTCGACCTGATCGACAAGGTTGGCCTGCCGAACTATCTGCAATCGCAGATGGAGCCGGGCGAGCAATAATCCGCCCAGCAGCCGGCCGCAAGTTCGCAAGAACCCAGTGGCCGCAACCGCGCGGCGCCACTCGGTGCTGCCGGTTCCGCCCGCATCCAGGCGGTAACCCTTATCATTCAGATTCCCATTCTTCCCCCAGCCTCACCACCCTTGTCAGGGCCAGTGTGTTCGCGCCAGCTTGAGCGCGATCCGCCTATGCTGCGGAGAAGGGAGCCGAATCGGCATCGCACAACACAACACCACACCAAACCAAACCAAACGACAGGAGCCAGCATCATGGCAGACCCGATCCGCCTGACGCAGTACAGCCATGGTGCCGGCTGCGGATGCAAGATTTCGCCGCAGGTGCTCGACGTGATCCTCGCCGGCAGCGGCAACCAGCATCTCGATCCGCGCCTGTGGGTCGGCAATGCCTCGCGCGACGATGCGGCGGTTTATGCGCTGGATGGGCTGGAGGAGGGCCGTGGCGTGGTCTCCACCACCGATTTCTTCATGCCGATCGTCGATGACCCGTTCGACTTCGGACGCATCGCTGCCACCAACGCCATCAGCGATATCTATGCGATGGGGGGCGATCCGCTGCTGGCCATCGCCATCCTCGGCTGGCCGGTCAAGCTGCTGCCGCCCGAGGTGGCGCGCGAGGTGGTGGCAGGTGGGCGCCGTGCCTGCGAGGAAGCGGGCATTCCGCTTGCCGGCGGGCATTCCATCGATGCGCCTGAGCCCATCTTCGGGCTTGCGGTGACTGGCGTGGTCGACCGCGCGTACCTGAAACGCAACGACACGGCGACCGCCGGCTGCCGTCTGTACCTGACCAAGCCGCTGGGCATCGGCGTGCTGACCACCGCCGAGAAGCAGGGCAAGCTGCGCGCCGAGGATATCCACCTGGCGCGCGACTGGATGTGCGTGCTCAATCGTCCCGGCAGCCGCTTCGGCAAGCTGGCGGGCGTGCGAGCCATGACGGATGTCACGGGCTTTGGCCTGCTCGGGCACCTTGTCGAGATGGCAGACGGCAGCCGCCTCACAGCGCGTCTTGACCACGCCGCCGTGCCGTTGCTGCCGGAAGTGCTGCGCTACGTCGAGGCCGGTTGCGTGCCCGGGGGCACCCAGCGCAACTTCGATAGCTACGGCGCGCGGATCGGCGCCGGGATCGACAACCAGGGCGGCGCGTTGAGCGAGGTGCAGCGCGCCTTGCTGTGCGATCCGCAGACCAGCGGCGGCTTGCTGGTGGCGGTCGAGCCCACCGGCGAGGCCGGTTTCCATGCCGCCTGCGCGGAGTTTGGCCTGGCGCTGGCGCCGGTCGGCGAGTTCGTCGAGCAGGGCCGGTACGCCGTCGAGGTGATCTGATGCGTGAGGATACGGCCGACTTTCGCCAGCTCTTTCTTTCCGGCGTGCCGCTGCTCGATGCGCGCGCGCCGGTGGAGTTCGCGCGCGGCGCGTTTCCGGGTGCAGTCAACCTGCCGCTGATGGACGATGCCGAGCGGCACCAGGTTGGCTTGTGCTATGAGGAGCAAGGGCCGCAGGCCGCGCTCGCGCTGGGCCACCAGTTGGTGACCGGCGAAATCCGCGCGGCGCGAACCGCGGGCTGGGCAGCCTTTGCGCGGGCGCATCCCGACGGCTACCTGTATTGCTTCCGCGGCGGCCTGCGCTCGCAGATCGTGCAGCAATGGCTGCGCGAGGATGCCGGCATTGCTTATCCGCGTGTGACGGGCGGCTACAAGGCGATGCGCAGCTTCCTGATCGAGACCCTGGATGCGGCCGCCGCCGAATGCAGCCTGCTGGTGCTGGGCGGCATGACGGGGAGCGGCAAGACCGAGCTGATCGCCGACCTGGTCACGGGCCCGAGCGGCAGCCGGGACGCCGCCATCGACCTGGAGGGCCAGGCTCGCCACCGCGGGTCCAGCTTTGGCCGGCGCACGGTGGCGCAGCCCACGCAGATCGATTTCGAGAATGGCCTGGCGATTTCGCTGCTGCGCCATCGCACGGCCGGGTTGCCGGCGCTGGTGGTCGAGGACGAGGGGCGCTTCATCGGCGCGCGCAACCTGCCGCAGGCCTTCTACCAGGCGATTCAGGTAGCGCCGCTGGTCTGGCTGGAGGAATCCTTCGAAGCGCGCGTGCACCGCGTGCTGGAAGACTACGTGCTTGGCTTGTCGGCGGAATTCATGGCGGCACTGGGTGAGCAGGCGGGTTTCGCCGCTTACGCGGCGCGCCTGCGCGATGCCATGGGGGCCATTGCCAAGCGGCTCGGCGGCACGCGCTACGAGCGGCTCTCGGACTTGCTGGACCAAGCGCTGGCGCGCCAGGAGGAAACGGGCGAGACCGACCTGCATCTGGGCTGGATCGCCTTGCTGCTGCAGCAATACTACGACCCGATGTACGCCTACCAGCGCGAACAGCGCGAGGCCAGGATCGTGTTCCGCGGCGAGCGCACCGCGGTGCTGGCATTCCTGCGTGAGCGCACCCGCGCCTGACCGCGCGCAGGCCGCCTAGGGGGCGGCTTGCGCGTGCGCGCCACCGCAGACTTCGCAATCGGCCACGCGCGCTAGGCGCATCGTGGTCCATTCCATGCCAAGCGCATCGACCATCAACAGGCGGCCGGCCAGGGTGGTGCCGACGCCCATCAGCAGCTTGAGGGCCTCGGCCGCCTGCACCGTGCCCACCATTCCCACCAGCGGCGCGAACACGCCCATGGTGGCGCAAGCCACTTCCTGCGCCGGCTGCGAGGGCGGGAACAGGCAGGCATAGCAGGGCGCGCCCTGCTGGCGGTGGTCGAACACGCTGATCTGCCCGTCGAAGCGCAGGGCCGCGCCGGACACCAGGGGCACGCTGTGCTGCACGCAGGCGCGGTTGACGGCCTGGCGCGTGTCGAAGTTGTCGCAGCAATCGAGCACGACGTCGGCATCGGCCACCAGGCGCGCTAGCTCTGCGGCGCCAACGCGCGCTTGGACCAGGCGCACGTCGATGCCCGGGTTGATACGCAGCATGCCCTCCCGCGCCGATTCCACCTTGGGGCGTCCGACATTGGCGGTGGTGTGGATCACCTGGCGCTGCAGATTGGTCAGGTCGACCACGTCGTCATCGACCACGGTGATGGTGCCCACGCCGGCCGAGGCCAGGTAGGGCAGGGCGGCAGCGCCCAGGCCGCCCGCGCCAATCACCAGCGCGTGGCTGGCGAGCAACCGGCTCTGGCCCTCGATGCCGAGTTCGTCGAGCAGGATATGCCGCGAATAGCGCAGCAGTTGATCGTCGTTCATGGCGTGCAATGCAAAAGCGGCCCCGCAGGGCCGCTGTTATTCATCAGGATTTCAGGGAGCCTTGCCGGTCGGCGTGCCCAGCGGCGTTCCGATCGGGGCGCTGGCCGGCGGCGCGCCGGCTGGTGCCTTGGTGGCCGGCTTGGCCGGGGTAGCCGCCTTGGTTGCCGCAGGCTTGGACGGCTTGTCCGACGTGGCCACGGCTTCGAGCTTGGACTTGGAGCGCTTGACCGGCTGGCCTTCGAGCTGGGCGATGGCTTGCTGCAGCATGAAGTCCTCGGCCGAGCCGAACTCGATCGGCTTCTTCTTGCGTTCCTTGTCGCGCTCTTCCGGCGTCTTCTTGGCGTTTTCTTCCTCGAGGCGGCGCAGCTCCTCGACGCGGCGCTGTTCGCGCTCGTTCATCTCGGGCTCTTCCGATTCCTGCTTGTTGTGCAGGTGGCGCTCGGTGTCGATCTCGCGGGTGATCAGCGCGTCGTCAGGATCGCCTTCCGGGTTCTGGTCGACCGGGATGTCCGGGCGGATGCCCTTGGCCTGGATCGACTTGCCCGTCGGCGTGTAGTAGTACGCGATGGTCAGCTTGATGCCGGTGTCGTTGGTGAGCGGGCGCACGGTCTGCACGGAGCCCTTGCCGAACGTGGTCTTGCCCATGATCAGCGCGCGCTTGTGGTCTTGCAGCGCGCCGGCAACGATTTCGGAGGCCGACGCCGAGTAGGCGTTGGTCAACACCACCATCGGGATCTTTTTATACAGCGCCGGCAGGTCCTTGAGCGGATCGTCCTCGAGCGAGGACAGCCGGTAGTTGTTGAACGTGGTCTTGTAGACGCGCTTGGCATCTGGCACCTGGCCATTGGTCGAGACCACGGTCACGTCGTCGGGCAAGAAGGCTGCCGCCACGCCGACCGCGCCTTGCAGCACGCCACCGCCGTTGTTGCGCAGGTCCAGGATCACGCCCTTCAGGTTGGGGTTCTTCTGGGCCAGTTCGTCCAGTTTCTTGCCCAGGTCGGCCACCGTGCGTTCCTGGAAGCTGGTCAGGCGGACCCAGGCGAGGCGGTCATTGTCGATCAGCTTGGCCTTGACCGACTGCACGCGGATCTCCGCACGCGTGATCGACACCGGGAAGGTGCGTTCGTCGCTCTTGCGATAGATGGTCAGCGTGACCTTGGTGCCCGGCTCGCCGCGCATGCGCTTGACTGCCTGCTCCAGCGGCAGGCCGCGCACGGGCTTGTCGTCGATGCGGGTGATCAGGTCGCCGGGCTGGATGCCAGCGCGGAAGGCGGGGGTGTCTTCGATCGGGTTGATCACCTTGACCAGCCCTTCTTCCTGCGAGATTTCGATCCCCAGGCCGGCGAAGCGTCCGCGCGTGCCTTCCTGCAGTTCCTTGAAGTCCTTCTCGTCCAGATAGGCCGAATGCGGATCCAGGCTGGCGACCATGCCTTTGATGGCTTCGGTCAGCAGCTTCTTGTCATCCACCGGCTCTACATATTCGCGCTTGATCTGGCCGAAGATGTCGGCCATCAAGCGCAACTGCTCCAGCGGCAGCGGCCCCGGCGAATTCTGCGCCGTGGCCGAGAGTTGCAGCGTGGCGAGCACGCCGGCAACGAGTCCGGCAGTAACAAGACTGATGTTCTTGAGCGTCTTACGCATGAGGGCTGCCTGAACGTGTGAGGATTGTGCTGTGTCGGAGCCGGCCTGGCGCATCGCACCGGCCGGATTTGTCCGACAGTATAAGAGGGAGCAGCAAAAAAGGCCTGGTCCACTGCCTGAGGCGGCCGGGCGAGCCTCGCGGCGCTCGCCCGGCCCGGGCCTCAGTTTGCCTTGCCTTGGTTCGCCACGGCGGCCAGGGAGGCTGCGATCGCTTCCTGGTCGCCCAGGTAGTAATGACGCAACGGGCGCAGGTCGGCGTCCAGCTCGTACACGAGCGGGGTGCCATTGGGGATGTTGATGCCAACGATGTCGTCATCCGAGATCTGGTCCAGGTATTTCACCAGCGCGCGGATGCTGTTGCCATGGGCGGCGATTACCACGCGCTTCCCCGCTTTGATGTCGGGGGCGATGGATTCGTTCCATAGCGGCAGCACGCGCTCGACCGTGTCTTTCAGGCATTCGGTCAGCGGAATCTGCTCGCGCGGCACTTGCGCGTAGCGCGGATCGTCGTAAGCCGCACGCGGATCGTCCGCGTCGAGTGCCGGCGGCGGGGTATCGTAGCTGCGGCGCCATACCAGCACCTGCTCGTTGCCGAACTTGGCTGCGGTCTCGGCCTTGTTCAGGCCGGAAAGCGAACCATAGTGGCGTTCGTTCAGGCGCCATTCGTTCCGGACCGGAATCCACATCAGGTCCATTTCGTCCTGCACGTGCCACAGCGTGCGGATGGCACGCTTCAACACCGAGGTGTAGGCTACATCGAAGGCCAGCCCTGCCTCGCGCAGCAGCTTGCCGCCCAGCTTGGCCTGGGCCACGCCGGTGTCGGTGAGGTCGACGTCGACCCAGCCGGTGAAGCGGTTTTCGAGATTCCACGTGGATTCGCCGTGGCGGATGAGAACGAGTTTGTACATGCTGCTTCCAAAGCGTGAGAAACCTGTGTGCGCCCTGCCACATACCGCCGCACATGTGTCAACTAGGAGACAATAGCGGGTCGCGGGCGCCAAACCGTCTATTTTATAATGCCGCCGACTCAACCCACCGGAATGCCAACGTGAATTTCTTCGCCGACTACAACAACCTTGCCTTGATCGCCCTCGCCGTCGTGTCGGGCGGCCTGCTGGCGTGGCCCGCCATCTCGCGCGGAACCTCCGGCAAGACCGTCAACCCGGCCGCCGCTACCCAGCTGATCAACAAGCGCAATGCCGTGGTCGTGGATATCCGGGAAGCCACCGAATACGCCAAGGGCCACCTGCCGCAAGCCAAGAGTGCGCCACTTTCCGACCTGGCAAGCCGTGCCKCCAGCCTTGCAAAGGACAAGTCCGTCCCCATCATCGTCGTGTGCCAGACTGGCCAGCGTTCGGGCAAGGGTCAAGCAGCCCTGAAGGAAGCCGGTTACAGTGAGATCTATTCGCTCGAAGGTGGCCTTGCCGCCTGGCAGCAAGCCGGTCTGCCCGTCGTCAAGTAAGCGGCGCAGGCGAGCGGCGCCGGGGGTACGTCCGCCGTTGCCGCCGCTGTCCCGGCTTGCGAGCACCCGACCAACCTCCGGATTCCGTTTTTCAAGGAGATGCGCATGGCCCGCGTTGTAATGTACAGCACGGTAGTTTGTCCGTATTGCCAGATGGCCGAGCGCCTTCTGAAGGCCAAGGGCGTGGAGGCGATCGAGAAGATCCTGATTGACCGCGAGCCCGGCAAGCGCGAGGAAATGATGAGCCGCACCGGTCGCCGCACCGTGCCGCAGATCTACATCGACGAGACCCATGTCGGTGGCTTCGACGACCTCTCGGCGCTCGATCGCCAGGGTGGCCTGGTGCCGCTGCTGGCAGCCTGAAGCGCCGCCTGTCTCGCCGCGGGTGAATTCGCCACCCGCGTCATGTACCATATGCGTTTTCCAACCGGGTGCCGACCCGGGCCGTGACCCTGGGCCAATCCCGCCCAGGGTGCCAATGTCCCGCACGCCTGGCCCCCAACGCCCATTTTTTCCGGAAGCCTTTCATGAGCGACCAGCAGAACAATCAGCAGGAAGACCAGCCGTTCTTCAACATCCAGCGCGTGTACCTGAAGGACATGTCGCTCGAGCAGCCGAATTCGCCCGGCATCTTCCTCGAGACCGAAGCGCCGGCCGTGGAAGTGCAGGTGAACGTGGGTGCCTCGCAACTCCAGGAAGGCATCTTCGAAGTCGTGGTGACCGGTACGGTGACCACCAAGGTGCAGGACAAGGTTGCCTTCCTGGTGGAAGCCCACCAGGCCGGCATCTTCGATATCCGCAACGTGCCGGTGGAGCAGCTCGACCCGCTGCTGGGCATTGCCTGCCCGACCATTCTCTACCCGTACCTGCGTAGCAATATCGCCGACGTGATCACCCGCGCCGGCTTCCAGGCCATTCATCTGTCGGAAATCAACTTCCAGGCCCTGTACGAACAGCGCCTGCAAGCCGCGATGGAAGAAGCGGAAACCGCGCAAGGTGGCAACAGCGGCATCGTGATGCCCGACGGCAGCCAGGCTCGTCACTGATCCTGCTGCAGGATGTCGCAAAGACGGGGCTTCGGCCCCGTTTTGTCTTTCCGGTTCGCGTCATTCGTGGCGCGCAAGGCTTAAGGCTTCGAGGCCGAACAAGCGAGGCAAACCGCCATGAAAATCACTGTCTTCGGTGCAGGTGCCTGGGGCACCGCGCTCGCCAGCCATGCCGCAGCGGCCCACGATGTGGTGTTGTGGGGGCGTGATGCCGCCCAGCTGGCCGCTATTGGCGCAGACCGCGTCAATGCTACCTACCTGCCCGGCGTGCCGCTGTCCGGGCGGCTCGTGGTGGAACCCGATTTCGAGCGGGCCGCGGCGCATGCCGATGTCGAACCCGATGGCCTGGTGATCGTCGCCACGCCGGTCTCGGGCCTGCGTGAAATGACGCGCAGGCTGGCCGCGAGCCAGGCCGGGGGCTTGCGCATGCTCTGGCTGTGCAAGGGCTTCGAAGCCGGCACCAATGCGTTGCCGCACCAGATGGTGCGGGAAGAGCTCACCGCCGCCGGCCGTCTCGCCGACACCAGCTACGGCGTGCTGACCGGCCCCAGTTTTGCCCGTGAAGTGGCGTTGGGCCTGCCCTGCGCGCTGACTGTGGCGGGCACTTCGCCGGCGCTGTCCGAGTTGGCGCAGCAGGCTTTCCATCACCATGCCATGCGCATCTACGGCAGTGATGACCTGGTCGGCGCCGAGGTGGGGGGCGCAGTCAAGAACGTGCTGGCGATTGCCACTGGCGCCAGCGATGGCCTGGGCCTTGGCCTGAACGCGCGCGCCGCGCTGGTGACACGCGGCCTGGCCGAGATGACCCGGCTCGGCATGGCATTGGGAGGGCGCGTCGAAACCTTCATGGGCCTGGCCGGTATGGGCGACCTGATCCTGACTGCCACGGGCGACCTCTCGCGCAACCGCAAGGTCGGCCAGCAACTGGCGCAGGGCAAGACGCTGGCGCAGATTCTGGCCGAGCTTGGCCACGTTGCCGAAGGCGTGCGCTGCGCGCAGGCCGTGGCGGCGCTGGCCGCGGCCAAGGGCGTCGACATGCCGATCACGCGCGCGGTATGTGCCGTGCTCTTCGAGGGGCTGCCCGCGGCCGATGCGGTGGCGCGGCTGCTCCAGCGCGATGCACGCGATGAGTGAACGCGCGATGGAAGATCGTCGCCGCGTCCTGAAAGCTCTTGCCGCTTTCGCCATGCCCGGCATGGCTGGCACCGCGCTGGCTGCGCCCGCATCCGCCCAGCCCTGGCCGGTAAAGCCGATCCGCATGGTGGTGCCGTTCCCGGCCGGGTCCTCGCCCGACCTGATCGCGCGCCTGCTGACCGAGAAGCTGGCCGCAGCGCTCGGACAAGCGGTCGTGGTGGAGAACCGTCCGGGCGCCGGCGGCAATATCGGCACCGGCATGGTGGCCAGGGCCGCCCCGGACGGCTATACCTTGCTGCTCACCATCAATGGGCCGCTGGTCACCGCGCCCACCTTGTCGCGCCATCTCGGCTACGACCCGGTGCGCCAGCTCGCCCCCGTGTCGCTGGTGGCGACTTCGCCCAATGTGCTGGTGGTGGATGCCCGCCTGCCGGTGCATGACGTGCGGGAGTTCGTGGCCCTGGCCCGTTCCCGGCCGGGGGTGCTGAACTACGGGTCGGTAGGCAACGGCAGCGCTGCCCACCTGGCCATGGAGCAGCTCAAGGCGGCCGCCGGCATCGACCTGCAGCACATCCCCTATCCGGGGTTCGCACAGATCACTACCGCCATGGTCGGCGGTCAGGTGCAGGCGGGCTTCATGGTGCCGGCCATCGCCATGCCGCTGGTGACCGCCGGCAAGCTGCGCATCATCGCGGTCACCACCAGCGGGCGCACCAGCCTGCTGCCCGCGGTGCCAACCGTGGCGGAATCTGGCTATCCCGGCTTCGAGGCGATCTCGTGGCAAGCAGTGCTGGCCCCGGCGGGCACGCCTGCGCCGGTGATCGACCGGCTCTATCGCGAGCTGGTGGCCATCATCGGCAGCGAGGACGTGCGCGCCAAGATGCGCGCTCAGTATTTCGTGCCGGCCGGCACCGCGCCGCAATCGCTGCGCCAGACCATGGCGAGCGAGAAGGTGCGCTGGGACAAAGTGATCCACGTGGCGGGCGTGCAGCCGGAATAAGGAAGTGCGCCGGTGGCGGCCTCAGGCGCCGCCGGCAAAGCCATTCTGGCGCCAGGCTTCGAACACCACGACCGCGACGGTATTGGAGAGGTTGAGGCTGCGGTTGTCCGGCCTCATCGGCAGCCGGATGCGCTGCGTGGTGGGAAACCATTCGCGCCGCTCCGGCGCCAGCCCGCGCGTTTCCGAGCCGAACACAAACCAGTCCCCGGGCTGGAAGCTGACCTGGCCGAAGGGCGTCGAGCCATGCGTGGTCAGTGCGAACATGCGGGCCGGGTCGGGTCGCTCGCTTTCCATCAGCGCGTCCCAGTTCTCGTGCACGCGCATGCTGGCGTACTCGTGATAGTCCAGGCCGGCGCGGCGCATGCGCGCGTCTTCCAGCGGAAAGCCGAGTGGCTTGACAAGGTGCAGGCGTGCACCGGTATTGGCGCACAGCCGTATCACATTGCCGGTGTTCGGCGGGATCTCGGGTTCGACCAGGACGACATTGAACATGGGGGAGGGGCGGGCCAGGGGCGCCGCAGCCGTGAAACGCTGGGCAGCTTACCCTGCCGGGGGCCGGCTGTCACGCCGGGCCTGTGGGCTGCGCTACGGCGTGCGCAAGGCGACCACCAGCGTCACGCGCGCCGCGCCGTTGGCTTTCAGGACCCGCGCCGCTTCGCCCAAGGTGGCGCCGCTGGTCATCACATCGTCGACCAGGCCGACATGCTGGCCCGCAACGTCATGGCCGGCCCCGAGGCCGAAGGCATCCTGCAGGTTGGCCTGCCGCGCGGGCAGGTCCAGCGTGGCTTGGGCCGGAGTATCGCGCAGCCTCGCCAGCAGCGTCGGCGCGGCGCGCACGCCCAGCCGGCGTGCCAGAGGCCGGGCGATTTCCCAGGACTGGTTGAAGCCGCGCTCGGCAAGGCGCTGCGCGGACAGCGGGATCGGCGCCAGCACATCGGGCAGGGCCAGGCCGGATCTGCTGCCGGACTCGGCCCGCCAGCGGCGCGCCAGTTCGCCCCCAAGCCAGTCCGCCAGCGGCAGCACGCCGCCGAACTTCAAGGCCAGCACCAGCCCGTCCTGCGGGCGGGCGTAGTCGCCCAGCACCAGCGCGTCGTCAAAAGGCGGCGGCTCGTAGCGGCACTGGGCACAGAGCGAGGCTGCGCCTGGCCCGGCGGTGCGCCCTAGCGGCCGGGCGCAGCAGCGGCAACGCGGCAGCGGCGTCAGCAACTCTAGCGCGCAACCTGCGCAGACGGTTTCGTCCTGCACGGTGCCGCAAAGTGCGCAAGCCGCTGGCAGGAGCGTGCGCAGCAAGCGCCGCGCATGATGGCGCAAGGCGCCTTCGCCCGGGCGCGCCAGGCGGCTCGGCACGGGGGCAACTGCCGCATGGAGCACGTCGGGGCCGTCGGCGGCAGGCCCGGCGGTGGGCGCGTATACTTGCGATCCTGTTGCGGCGCCCGCTGGCGCGCGCACCGCATGCCCGACGGCCGCTTTACGCCGGCCGTCATCCTCATTCTTAGTTTCTTGTTGCCTGGTTTGACCGTGTCCCTGCATGACGCCGACTCCCCCGATGCCTATTTGCCGCCCACGCGGCTGACCCGCCTCGCCTTCGACCGGCGCAGCGCTGGATTCGGCCAGCTGGACTTCCTGCTGGGTGAGATCGGCCAGCGCATGCAGGAGCGCATGCAGATGATCCGGCTTGCGCCGGCGCGCGCGCTCGATATCGGCTGCGGCCACGGGCGCGGCCTGGCCGCGCTGCGCGCCCAGTACCCGGATGCGCAGATCGCCGGGATGGATATTTCCGGCGCCATGCTGCGCGAGGCCGCCCAGCGCGATCCCCAGCGCCAGTCCGGATGGCTGGGGCGCCTGCTTGGCAAGCGCCCGACCTTCGACCTGGTGCAGGGCGATCTTGCCACATTGCCCTTCGCCCCGGCCAGCTTCGACCTGTTGTGGTCCAACCTGGCGCTGCACTGGCACCCCGAGCCGCACCGGGTCTTCCCGGAGTGGCACCGGGTCACCCGCGACGAAGGCCTGGTCCTGTTCTCCCTGTTCGGGCCGGATACGCTGGCGCAATTGCGCGCCGCCTTTGCCGAAGTGGACGGCGACACCCACACGTTGCGCTTCGTCGACATGCATGATATCGGGGACATGCTGGTGCACAGCGGCTGGTCCACGCCCGTGATGGACATGGAGACCCTGACGATCACCTATGAGTCGCCGCGGACCTTGCTGCGCGAAGTGCAGGCCTTCGGCGGGCTGCGCCTGCCGGCTGGCGCGAGCCAGGGAGGGCTGCGCGCTCGCCGCTGGCACGCAGCGCTGCTGGCCGCGCTGGAGCGCCAGCGCAATGCCGAGGGGCTGATCCCGCTTACGTTCGAGATCGTCTACGGCCATGCCTGGAAGCTGGCGCCGCGCGGCAAGCAGGCTGTCGATGAGCTCGGCCACGCCGTGGTTCCGCTCGACAAGATCGGGCGCGCGCGGCAGCGCAAGTAACGTCCGCGGCGCTGCTGCACGCATCGGCGGCGCAGTCAAGCGGCCGATGGCGAGCACCGTACTGATGCACAAAAACTTGTCGCGCGCTAGCCCCTTGGTCAAGTAGCGGCCTTGTCCGAGTAGGCGAAGCGCCCTATAATGCGCCAGTTTGTCGCAGTGGTCTCCCTGGCACAATTTGCCCGAAATCGCACTTCAATGGTGCGTCCCAGGCGCAATCGTCCAGGCGTGCATCCAGCGCAGAGTAGTTGGCGATGCAAGGTTGGCGATGCAAGACTTGGGTATCGCACTCCAGACGGCGCAAGGCAAATCCGGCGGCAGTTCCGACGGATTTGGCCCGCCGGACAAAGACTGGCTGATGAAGCGGAATTGTTCGCTGTCTCCGCGCCAGGTTGGCTGGTTTTACCTCTCAATCGTCAGTGTTTCGCTCGCCATCGCTTTGTTCTTCGCGTGGCGAGGGTCATGGCTCGTGCTTCCCTTTGCCGGGCTGGAACTGTTGGGGCTGGGCATCGCCCTGCTGGTGCACGGGCGGCATGCGTCGGACTACGAGCGCGTCAGCCTCGTCGACGGCAGGCTGGTAGTGGTTTCGGTCAGTGCAGGGCAGCTGACACGGCATGAATTCAACCCGCTATGGGTGCGGGTTGAACCGGGTGAATCATTACGGGCGCTGGTGTTGCTGCGCTCGGGCAAGAGCGCTGTGCGGGTGGGGTGTTTTCTGGACCCGTACAAGCGGCGAAAGTTCGCGCAGGAGCTCGCATCGGCTTTGCGTTGCCTCTGAGAGGCAGCGGGGGCCGGCGGGTCACAGATTTGAATCTGTAAATTGGGTAGATAACAAATGAAAATGTGGAAGAAGGCATCCGCAGCGTGTCTGGTGGGGGCGTCCCTGCTCACCGGTCATGCAGCCCTGGCAGTGGAAGACATGCCAGGTGGCCCCGCCGTGCGACAGCTCAATCTGACCGAGCCGGTCACCAAGATCGCCGAGCAGATTCACTGGCTGAACTGGATGATGCTGATCATGTGCACCGTGATCTTCATCGGCGTGTTCGCGGTGATGTTCTACTCCGTGTTCACGCACCGCAAGTCCAAGGGCGCGAAGTCGGCCTCCTTCCACGAAAGCATCACCGTCGAGGTGATCTGGACCATCATCCCCTTCCTGATCGTCATCGGCATGGCCCTGCCCGCCACCAAGACGGTCGTGGCGATGAAGGACACCACCAACGCCGACATCACCATCAAGGCCACTGGCTACCAGTGGAAGTGGGGCTACGACTACCTGAAGGGCGACGGCGAGGGGATTTCCTTCGTGTCCACCCTGACCACCCCGCGTGAGCAGATCAACAACGAGGCCCCCAAGTCGAACACCTACCTGATGGAGGTGGACAACGAGATGGTTGTGCCCGTGAACAAGAAGGTCCGCATGGTGCTGACGGCCAATGACGTCATCCATGCCTGGATGATCCCGGCCTTCGGCGTCAAGCAGGATGCCATCCCCGGCTTCGTGCGCGACACCTGGTTCAAGGCCGAGAAGATTGGCGTGTACCGTGGCCAGTGCGCCGAACTGTGCGGCAAGGAACACGCCTTCATGCCGATCGTCGTGCGCGTCGTCTCCGACGCCGACTACGCCAAGTGGGTCGACGGCAAGAAGAAGGAGCTCGCCGCCAAGGCGGACGATCCCAACAAGACCTGGACCCTGGACGAGCTCAAGGCCCGTGGCGAGAAGGTCTACACCGCCAACTGCGCGGTCTGCCACCAGCCTAACGGCAAGGGCGGCGGCGCCTTCCCGGCTCTCGACGGCTCCAAGATCGTCAATGGCCCGGATGCCGGCCAGATGCATATCCTGCTGGAAGGCAAGGGTGCCATGCCGGTGTGGAAGCACCTCTCGGATACCGAGCTCGCTGCCGTCATGACCTACACCCGCAACAACTGGGGTAACAAGACGGGTGAAGTGATTCAACCGAGCGATTTCGTGAATGCGCGTGCCGGCAAGTTCCGCGAAGGCGGCGGCGCACCTGGCGCGAGCGGCGATGCCGCGCCCAAGACGGAAGACAAGCCCGCTGCCAAGCAGGCCAGCGCCGCGGGCGACCGCGCCGCAGGTTGAACAGGATTTCAGGAGTTTTCGCGATGAGTACTGCTACCCCGGACGCGCTCGCCCACCCGCACGACCACGCGCATGACGATCACCACGATCAACCGCATGGCTGGCGCCGTTGGCTGTTTGCCACCAACCACAAGGACATCGGTACGCTGTACCTGCTGTTCTCGTTCACCATGCTGCTGTCTGGCGGCGCGCTGGCACTGCTGATCCGTCTCGAGCTGTTCGAGCCGGGCTTGCAGTTCTTCCGCCCGGAACTGTTCAATCAGTTCACCACCATGCACGGCCTGATCATGGTGTTCGGCGCGATCATGCCGGCCTTCGTCGGCTTTGCCAACTGGATGATCCCGCTGCAGATCGGCGCATCCGACATGGCATTCGCGCGGATGAACAACTTCAGCTTCTGGCTGATGCCCCCTGCAGCGCTGCTGCTGGTGCTGTCGTTCTTCGCGCCGGGCGGCGCCACCGCCGCCGGCTGGACCCTGTACGCGCCGCTGTCGGTGCAGATGGGCCCCGGCATGGACATGGCGATTTTCGCCATGCACATCATGGGCGCGTCGTCGATCATGGGCTCGATCAACATCATCGTCACGGTGCTCAATATGCGCGCACCCGGCATGACGCTGATGAAGATGCCGATGTTCTGCTGGACCTGGCTGATCACCGCCTACCTGCTGATCGCCGTGATGCCGGTGCTGGCTGGCGCCATCACCATGGTGCTGACCGACCGTCACTTCGGCACGAGCTTCTTCTCGGCTGCCGGCGGCGGCGACCCGGTGATGTACCAGCACATCTTCTGGTTCTTCGGCCACCCCGAGGTCTACATCATGATCTTGCCGGCGTTCGGGATCGTCTCGCACGTCGTGCCGACCTTCGCCCGCAAGCGCCTGTTCGGCTATAGCTCGATGGTCTACGCGACCGCTTCGATCGCCATCCTGTCGTTCATCGTGTGGGCTCACCACATGTTCACGACCGGCATGCCCGTGACCGGCCAGCTGTTCTTCATGTACGCCACCATGCTGATCGCGGTGCCGACGGCTGTGAAGATCTTCAACTGGATCGCCACCATGTGGCGCGGCTCGATGACCTTCGAGACCCCGATGCTGTTCGCGATCGGCTTCATCTTCGTGTTCACCATCGGCGGCTTCACCGGCCTGATGCCGGCGGTGGCCCCGATCGACATCCAGTTGCAGGACACCTACTTCATCGTTGCCCACTTCCACTACGTGCTGGTGGCGGGCTCGCTGTTCGCGATGTTCTCGGGTTTCTACTACTGGGGTCCGAAGTGGAGCGGTTTCATGTACAACGAAACCCGCGGCCAGATCCACTTCTGGGGCTCGATGATTTTCTTCAACATCACCTTCTTCCCGATGCACTTCCTGGGCCTGGCCGGCATGCCGCGTCGCTATGCCGACTACCCGACCCAGTTCGCGGATTTCAACGCGATTGCATCGATCGGCGCACTGGGCTTCGGCCTGATGCAGGTGTATTTCTTCTTCTTCGTGGTGCTGCCGTCCTACCGTGGCGGCAAGGCAGCCGGGGACAAGCCTTGGGATGGCGCCGAGGGCCTGGAATGGACCGTGCCGTCGCCGGCCCCGTTCCACACCTTTGAAGTGCCGCCGCAAGTCAAGTAAGCCGCAGTCAGGCAAGCCGCAATAAGCACGGAAGGATGGGCACTGCCCGTCCTTCCGTGCCACGCAAGCAAGGTGTTATGCAGGATCCAAACAAAAGTCCATCGCAGGCAGACCGCAAGGCCTCCAATCGTCGTCTCGGCCTGATCCTTTTCTCGATCGTGATGGTTTTCTTTTTGGGTTTCTTCGCCAAGATGATCTTTCTCGGCTGAAGCTGCAGGGTATTGAGATGAGCGCGAACCAGCAGTCAAGCAATGCCACCGACAAGAAGTTCAACCGCGGGATGATGCTGCGGCTGTTGGTGGTGGTGGCGTTGATGTTCTCGTTTGGCTATGCGCTGGTGCCGCTGTACAAGAAGATCTGCGAGATCACCGGCCTGAACGTGGTGACCACGCGCGACCTGTACGGTGGCCAGGTCAAGAACACGCAGGTGGACAAAACCCGCACGATCACGGTCGAGTTCGACTCCAATGCGCGCGGGCCCTTTGCCTTCCGTCCAGTCAAGAGCAGCATGGAAGTGCACCCGGGCGAGATGACCACCATCGTCTACGAAGTGGCGAACGGCCAGGCACGCGATATCTCGGCGCAGGCCATCCCGAGCTACCTGCCCAAGCTGGCTACGCAGTATTTCAAGAAGATCGAGTGCTTCTGCTTCAAGGAGCAGACGCTGAAGGCGAAGGAAGCACGCGAGATGCCGGTTGTGTTCGTGATCGATCCGGACCTGCCGAAAGACGTGAAGAACATTACGCTGTCCTATACCTTCTTCGAGATCGGGACGCCGGTGGCGCAAGCGCCGCAAGGTCCCCTCGACGCGCAGCCAGCAGGCGCGGGCAAGGGCATTTGAGTTTGCAGGCGAGGCAGGTTGCAGGGGAAAAACCGTGGATGAGATGAAGGACGCGGTCAAGCGCAAGCTGTCATTTGCGCAGACGCTGCGCGCGGTGTTCTGGTCGTTTATCGGCCTGCGCAAGGGCAGCGAGCATGAGCGCGACATGGCACAGCTCAACCCGGTCCATGTGATCATTGCTGGCCTGATCGGGGTAGCCATCCTGATCGCGGTGCTGATCACGGTCGTGCGTGTGGTGGTAGGGTGAGGCCATGCAGCGCAAAGCACGGGCAGGGCAGGAGTAAGTAAAAAGAGCAGGGCAAAAGCATGCCGCCGGCCTCGTCAGGGCCGGATGTGCGGATAACGATTACTGAATCAGAGACTCTGAGCTGGAGAAAAAAGAATGAGTGCGAACCGCGCAAACGCTCCGTACTACTTCGTACCGGGCCCCTCGCGCCATCCGATCACGGCTAGCTTTGGCTTGCTGCTGACGGCTGGGGGTGCTGCTGGCTGGGTAAACGGGCAGACCTGGGGGCCTTACCTGTGCGGCCTGGGCCTGCTGTGGTTCCTGTTCGTGCTCAAGAGCTGGTTCGGCGAGGCGATCAACGAATCCGAGACGGGCAAGTACGGCAAGAACATCGACCTGTCCTTCCGCTGGTCGATGGGCTGGTTCATCTTCTCCGAGGTGATGTTCTTCGCGGCGTTCTTCGGCGCGCTGTTCTACGCCCGTAACATCGCCATGCCGTGGCTCGGCGACCTGAACAACAAGATCCTGTGGCCCGACTTCGCCGCCGTATGGCCGAACCTCGGACCGGCCGGTGTCGTGGAGAGCTTCCAGACCATGGGCCCGTGGCCGATCCCCACGATCAACACCGCCTTGCTGCTGATGTCCGGCGTGACGCTGACCTGGGCGCACCATGCGCTGCTGGCCAACAAGCGTAGCCAGCTGATCCAGGGCCTGGTGCTGACCATCCTGCTGGGCGCGGTCTTCATGTGCTTTCAGGTGTACGAATACCACCACGCGTATTCGGAGCTGAACCTCAAGCTGACCTCGGGCATCTACGGTTCCACCTTCTTCCTGCTGACCGGCTTCCACGGTTTCCACGTGACGCTCGGCGCGATCATGCTGACGGTGGTGCTGGTGCGCGTGCTCAAGGGCCAGTTGACGCCCGACCATCACTTCGCATTCGAAGGCGCCGCCTGGTACTGGCACTTCGTCGACGTGGTGTGGCTGTTCCTCTACATCGTGGTGTACTGGCTGTAAGACACCCGATTGCAGTGCCCGCCGGCCACGCCGGCGGCATCGCGGGGGAGGTTCTCCTCCTTCGCGAGGAACAACAAAAAACAAGCGCCGCAGGGGAAGTAGCCAGCCTGCGGCGCTTGTTTTTTGTGGTTTGAACCTGGCGTAGCCAGGCCGCGCCGGCTTCAGGGCGCCATGCGGATGCCCGTGCTCTGTATCCATCCCATCCAGTGCGAGAACAGGATGAAGACGAACAGGGCCACCGAGAAGCCGACCCGGAACATCAGCGAGCGCATCATGTTTGGCGTCCTGCCGCGGTCGCGCATCATGAAGAACAGGGCGGAGGCCAGGCTACCGATGATGAGGAAGAACGCGATGAGGATGACGATGCGCATGGAGGGCCCGCAAGCGCGGGGTCTGCTAGGGATAGAGTGCCATTATCGCATCGGCGCGCGTGGCAACGGCCTCGGGAAATGCCAGGGAGGCCGCACGTGAAGCTGTGGCGCGCACTGAGCCCGCTGCCCACCATTGCCGCGCTGGTGGTGATCGCAGTCACCTGTGCCTTGGGCAACTGGCAACTGAATCGGGCCCACGAAAAAGTGGCGCGGGCCGCGCGCCTTGAGGCGCTGGCTGCCCAGCCGCCGCTGGAGATCGGGCGCAGTCTGGTGGATGGCGCGCTGGCGGAGCGGCGCGTGCACGTGCGCGGGCGCTTCGATGCAGCGCATACGGTTTTGCTGGACAATCGCCCCCACGGCAACGGCACCGATAGCCGTGCCGGATTCATGGTGCTGACGCCGCTGCGGGTTGCCGGGGGCGATGCGGCCGCGCCGGCCGTGCTGGTGCTGCGCGGCTGGCTGCCGCGCGATGCGCAGGATCGCACCCATATCGCGCCGTTCCCGACACCGGAAGGCGAGGTGGAGCTGGACGGCACCGCGCTGGCGACCGCGCCCAGGGTCTTCAGCCTGGGCCGGGGCGCGAATGCCGAGGCCGGCCAGAAGATCCGCCAGAATGTCGATCTCGCCGCTTATGCAGCGGAGCTTGGCGTACCCCTGCAGCCCTTTGTGCTGGAACAGCGCAACGACAACGGCGACGGTCTGGCGCGCGACTGGGCGCCAGCGGACATCGGCGCGGATCGCCACTATGGTTATGCCTTTCAGTGGTTCGGGCTGGCGGCGCTGACCCTGGTGCTGCTGGTGGCGCTGAGCTGGCGGCGCGCTGCCCGCATGACGGCTTGAGCATTCCCGCGGGTGGCACCCGTATCACCCACGAACCACAGCGGCGCGTTGCGGTCAGATGAGCGCAACCGCCCCTAACGACAGACAGACGACAGACAGACGAAACACTATGCAACAGCCAGATCCCGCTTCGGCCCAGGCCGCCCGCGCCGCGCCGCAAGACTCGCGCATCGACGCCCGCACCCGTCGCGGCCGCATCCAGATGCTGCTGCTTCTGCTGGTGTGCGCTTCGCCTGTCATCGCTTCCTACCTGACGTACTACGTGTTCAAGCCGGCGGGCGGTTCCACCAACTACGGCACGCTGATCGAGCCGCAGCGCCCCATGCCCGCGATACAGATCGGCAACGAGCGTGCCGAGTCCGTGCCGCTGGATAGTTTCAAGGGCAAGTGGCTGCTGGTGACGGCGGATGGCGCGGCCTGCGACGAAGCCTGCGCCAAGAAACTGTTCACCATCCGCCAGATCCGCGCGGGGCAAGGCCAGGACCGCGAGCGCATCGTGCCGGTGTGGCTGATCAGTGACGAAGGCCCGATCGATTCCCGCCTGTCAGCCGCCTACAACGAGCCCTATGCCGGCGTGCGCTTCCTGCGCGCCAACCGCGAGGCCATGCAGAAATGGCTGCCGGCGGAACCGGGTGCCCGGATCGAGGACAGCCTGTTCCTGATCGACCCGCTGGGTAACCTGATGATGCGCTTCCCCAAGGAGCCGGACCCCAAGAAGATGAGCTCCGACCTGAAGAAGCTGCTCAAGTACTCTCACATCGGGTGAGGCGCGCATGCTGCTCCAACTCGCCATCATCGGCGTCCTGATCGCGCTGTTCCCCTTGAGCTACGTGCTGGTCAAAGGGGACCGCAACAAGTATCGCAAGCTGGTCTGGATCACCGCCTTCCTGACGCTGGACCTGATCATGTTCGGCAGCTTCACGCGGCTGACGGACTCCGGCCTGGGCTGCCCTGACTGGCCGGGCTGCTATGGCCACTCCAACCCGCACGCGGCGCAGGAGCCTATCCGCGCCGCCGAGACGGCGTTGCCCAGCGGGCCCGTGAGCATCACCAAGGCGTGGATCGAGATGATCCACCGCTACTTCGCCATGGCGGTCGGCGTGCTGATCATCACGCTGATGGTGCTGGCCTGGGTCAAGCGGCGCGAACTCAAGCAGTCGCCCTGGTTCGCCACCGGGGTGCTGCTGCTGGTGTGCGTGCAGGGCGCATTCGGGGCCTTTACGGTCACACTCAAGCTGCAGCCCATCATTGTGGTCACGCACCTCATGCTTGGCATGAGCCTGCTGGCAGCGTTGATCTGGCTGGGCTCGCGCAACGATCCACCCTTGCGGGTGGCGCCGCAGGCGGCCGGGCTGCGCTGGCCGGCGCGCATCGCGCTGGCCTTGCTGGTGCTGCAGATCTTCCTGGGCGGCTGGGTGAGCACTAACTATGCTGTGCTGGCGTGTACCGACTTTCCGCTGTGCAACGGCCAGCTCGTGCCGGACATGGACTTCCACCACGGCTTCACGTTGTGGCGCCAGCTCGGCATGACCGCCGACGGCGACTATATCCCGCACTCGGCCCTGGTGGCGATCCATTGGGTGCATCGCGGTTTTGCCTTCGTTGTGCTGGCTTTCCTGGCCTGGTTCGGGCTGCAGGCACGCCGCCATGGCGGCCTCGCGCGCAGCGCGGGCTGGTTGCTGGGCTTTCTCGCGCTGCAATTGGCCACTGGCTTGTCGAACATCGTGTTTGACTGGCCGCTGGGCGCCGCGGTGGCGCATAACGGCGGCGCGGCGGTCTTGCTGCTGCTCCTGGTTCGCCTCAACTACAATATAGGGCTCGCGGCCCGGTCCGCTGACATTGCTACCGACGTGCCGGCCGCCGCGCGCGCCACATGAAAGACAAGAACTCCCCAGTGGTTACAGCTACCCACACACATCCCCTCGGACGGGTTCGCCACCTGGTCCGCCAGTACGCCGCCCTGACCAAGCCTCGGGTGACGCAGCTTGCCGTCTTCTGCGCCATCATCGGCATGTTCCTCGCCACGCCCGGCATGGTGCCGTGGCCGGTGCTGATTGGCGGCGCCGCCGGCATCTGGCTGTTGGCAGGCGCCGCTTTCGCCATCAACTGCCTGGTGGAGCAGAAGGTTGATGCGCTGATGCGCCGCACCGCGTGGCGCCCGTCGGCCACCGGCGAGATCACCACCATCCAGACGCTGGTGTTCTCCGCCGTGCTGGGCGGGGCAGGGATGTGGCTGCTGCACGTCTACACCAACGACCTGACCATGTGGCTGACCGTGGCCACCTTCGTGGGCTACGCCGTGGTGTACACCATCCTGCTCAAGCCGGCCACGCCGCAGAACATCGTCATCGGCGGCCTGTCCGGCGCCATGCCGCCGGCGCTTGGCTGGGCGGCGGTCGCGGGCGATCTGCCGGCGGAAGCGTGGTTCCTGGTGCTGATCATCTTCACGTGGACGCCACCGCACTTCTGGGCCCTGGCCCTGTATCGCCGCGCCGACTACGCCAAGTCCGGCCTGCCGATGCTGCCGGTGACGCACGGTGAGCGCTTCACGCTGCTGCACATCCTGCTGTACACGCTGATCATGATCGCGGCCACGCTGCTGCCTTTCGTGTACGGCATGTGCGGCTATATCTACCTGGCGGCCGCGCTGATCCTGGGGGCCGGGTTCCTGGCCTACTCGTGGAAGATGTATCGCAACTACTCGGACGCGCTGGCGCAACGCACCTTCCGCTTCTCGATCCTGTATCTCTCGCTGCTGTTCGCCGCGCTGCTGGTCGATCACTACTTCAAGTTCCTGCCGCAGGCCTGAGCGGCGCGTGCAGGCCTGCAGGCTTGCGGCATCTTGTCGCGGCCTGCGCGCGTGGCGGCCGCGATCGGCGATACTGCGTGTCATCTGTTAATGTGACCTTGTCGCGTCCAGCCGCCTGCTGGGCGGCGCCGGCTCGCCAATACCACCCGAACTCGCATGCCAAACCACTTCCCTTCAGGCTCCCTCCCCACCTTCGCGGCCTTTCGCCGGTTTTGCCTGCTGGCCCTGTGCGCGCTGCTGCTGGCGGCATGCGGCCAGCAGAAGGCTTCCTTCAAGAACGTCGATATCACCGGCGGCAGTGAGTTCGGCAAGGACTTCGTCCTTACCGACCACAACGGCAAGGTGCGCTCCATTGGCGACTTCAAGGGCAAGGCGGTAGTGATGTTCTTCGGCTATACGCATTGCCCTGACGTGTGCCCGACCACCATGGCCGAGCTCAAGGCGGTGATGGAACAACTGGGGCCCGACGCCGACAAGGTGCAGGTGTTGTTCGTTACGGTGGATCCGGAGCGCGATACGCAGGCGCTGCTGGCGCAGTATGTGCCTGCCTTCGATCCGCGCTTCCTGGGCATGCGCCCGGCCGACGATGCCGCGCTGCAGAAGGTTGCGAAGGACTTCAAGGTGTTCTACGCCAAGGTGCCGGGCACGTCCCCGAACAACTACACCATGGATCACTCGGCGGGCAGCTATGTGTTCGACCCGAGCGGCAAGCTGCGCCTGTTTATCCGCCACGGCCAGGGGCCGGAGCCGATCGTGCACGACCTCAAGCAACTGCTGTCCTGATGCCGTCATGAGGCGGGCCGCCGGCGCGAAGCCGGCAGGCAAAATAAAACAGGGCCGGTCGCGAGACCGGCCCTGTTTGACTTCTGGCGCGCTTAAGCCTTAGGCAAAGGCCTGCAGCGCACCCTTCATCTTCTTCATCGCCGCGGTTTCGATCTGGCGGATGCGTTCGGCGGAGACGCCGAACTCGTCAGCCAGTTCGTGCAGCGTGGAGCCGCCCGAGCCGTCGTCGTTGACCTGCAGCCAGCGCGCCTCGATGATGCGGCGGCTACGGTCGTCGAGCTTGGACAGCGCTTCTTCCAGGCCTTGCACCTGCAGGCGGTCGTGGCGCTGCGCCTCGATCACGCGGGTGGGCTCGTTGTGGTTGTCGGCCAGGTAGGCGATGGGCGCGAAGTCCTCTTCGCCATCGTCGATCTGCCCTTCGAGCGCCAGGTCGCCGCCCGACAGGCGGGTTTCCATCTCCATCACTTCTTCCGGCTTGACGTTCAGCTCGCGCGCAACCGCGTCGATTTGTTCCGGCGTGAAGGTATGGGCACCCTGCTTGTGGCTGCGCAGGTTGAAGAACAGCTTGCGCTGAGCCTTGGTGGTAGCCACCTTGACCATGCGCCAGTTCTTCAGCACGTATTCGTGGATCTCGGCCTTGATCCAGTGCATCRCATACGACACCAGCCGCACACCCTGATCCGGGTCGAAGCGCTTCACGGCCTTCATCAGGCCGATATTGCCTTCCTGAATCAGGTCTGCGTGGGGCAGGCCATAGCCGAGGTACTGGCGGGCGATGGACACCACCAGGCGCAGGTGCGACAGCACCATGCGGCGCGCCGCATCGACGGAATCGTGCTCGCGCAACTCGCGCGCGAGCCGCTGCTCTTCCTCGGGGGTAAGCAGGGGAATACGGTGGACAGCCTGGATATAGCTGTCGATATTTCCCAGCGTTCCGGGAAAGGTCAGCGCAAACGTCCCGGCGCCCTGTGGCACCGCAGGCAGACGGTTGGTCATTTGGGTTTGGTCAGCAGATAGGACTGCGTTCACTCGATGGCTCCTTTCGCATCCGGCGGGTGGGTTGCCCGCGTGTGCGGCCCTTTTCAGGGTCTCGCACTGCATTGCAACACATATTAGCACTCAAGCCGGGGGACTGCTAAGTTGGAGTGTCAATAGGGTTGATAGTTCCTGGTAATCGAATGGTTATTCTACATAGTATTTTAGTCCGGCATCTTGCAGGATGTGACGAGGCCACTATCTCACGCGGGTACGCGAACGATCCGGCAATGATTAGAGGGCTGATGCCCCTGCCGGTTCTGTCGCCAGTTGAGATGCTGTGTTTCGCTAGCAGCTACACTCTTTTCATTTGTCTCAGTGATGCTGAGCGCCAGCATCGACCAAACCGGGGACCATCATGTCTGCCATCGAGCACTTGTTAAAGCCGCACACCCGTGACCTCGGCGACTTTGCCGTGAGCCGTCTGCTGCCCGCTGCGGCAACCCAGACTGTCGGCCCATTCATCTTCTTCGACCACATGGGCCCGGTGGCCATGCCGCCAGGGGAAGGCGCCGATGTGYGCCCGCATCCCCATATCGGCCTGGCCACGGTCACCTACCTGTTCGAGGGCGAGATCCTCCACCACGACAGCCTGGGCAGCAAACAGGTCATCAGGCCGGGCGACGTGAACTGGATGACGGCTGGCAAAGGCATCGCGCACTCGGAGCGCTCGCCCCAGTCCGCCCGCGATGCCGGGCCGCGCCTGCACGGCATCCAGACCTGGGTGGCGCTGCCCAAGGAGCACGAGAACGTCGAGCCGTCCTTTCATCACCATCCGGCCGCGACGCTGCCCAAGCTGGAGCGCCCTGGCGTACGCATGACGGTGATTGCGGGCGATGCGTTTGGCGCCGAGGCGCCGGTGAAGGTGTTCAGCCGCACGCTCTACGTGGCCATTGAGCTCGAGGCGGGCGCCAGCCTGGAGATTCCGGCGGAGCACGCCGAGCGCGGCATCTACCCGGTGGACGGCACCATCGCCCTGGACGGCGAAGTGTTGCCCGAGCGGCACCTGGCGGTGCTGGTGCCGGGCCAGCCGGTGACGTTGACGGCGCAGGTGGCGTCGCGCGTGATGCTGCTCGGCGGCGACCCGACCGATGGCCATCGTTTTATTTTCTGGAATTTCGTTGCCAGCACCAAGGAAGCGATCGAAGCAGCCTCCCAGCGCTGGGAAGATGACCAGTTCCCGCGCGTGCCGGGCGAGAACGATCGCATTCCGCTTCCACAGCGCAAGCGCTAAGGGCGCCTGCCAGGCGCCATGCTCAGACCGGGCTGGCCCAAGCCACGCGCGTGCCTTGCTGCAGGCAGTCGCGGATGGCGTCGATCTGCGTGGCGATCGGGGCAGGCACTGGCACCTTGCCGTCCAGCACGAGGCGGATCCAGGCCGCGGTCTGGTCCACGTCACTGCCGGGCGGCAATTCCGGCACTTCGACGATGGAGCCCGACGTCGGGTCGACCAAGGTGCGTTGATGCCCGTCGTGCAGCCAGTCGATGCGGCTGTTGCGCCGGGCGTCCGCCACCACCTCGCCCTCGGTGCCTCGCGCCAGCAGCACATTGGCAGGCTCGCGCGAGAAATAATCGGTCAGGGTTTCGCGGTACTCGGGGTGGGTGTAGCTATACAGCCGCAGCGCCTCGGCCGGGCTGTGCGCGCCCACAGGCTGCAACATCTTGACCACCGTATGCGCGGAGTTGCGCAAGCCGATCTGCATGCGCTTGTCCAGCATCCGCGCCAGCGCTGGCGACAGCACGTCGATCGGCAGCACCGCCAGCGGGCCGGGCTGGGCATCCTTGCTGCGCAACTGGGATTCGGCCTGCGCCACAGCGCTGCAAGGCACGATGCCCAGCGCCTCGAACAGCGAGATGCTGGTGACGCGCCCGTTGAATTGGCGGGAGCCGTGCACCAGCACCGGAATGCCCTCGCGGGCCAGCAGCAGCGCCAGCAGCGGCACGAGGTTGGGCTGTTTGCGCGCGCCGTTATAGCTGGGGATCGACACCACGACGCGGTCCGCCGGGCCGGCCAGCGGCAGGCAATGCGCGTGCGCGGCGTCGAGCATCCCGGCCAGCTCGTGCGGGGCCTCGCCCTTGATGCGATAGGCCATCAGCACCGCGCCCAGCTCGATATCGGCCACGCGGCCTGCCAGCATCGCATCGAACAGCGCCTGGGCATCTTCGCGCGGCAGCGCGCGGGCGCCGTTGACGCCCCGGCCGATTTCCTTGATGTACTTCGCGGCAGCGAAAGCAGGGGCGGCGGGGGCCGCGGGGGAGGTGGGCGTGGTGGTCATGGCGGGTTGGGACTATGTGGTTTGAAGTCCATGATAGCGGAGCGGGCCGGCCGTGCCCATGACAGCCGCGATGCCGGCTCGGCCTCGCCCCCGGCACGGGAGTGGCCGGCCCGTCACGGCGCTCGCTCAGGCGGCTTCCTTCAGGGCGGGATTGCGCTGCTTGCGGTACAGGAAGTCCAGCACCGCCGTGCGGCATGCGTGGTAATCCTTGTCCTCGGCCAAGGCCATGCGCTCGCGTGGCCGCGGCAGGTTCACCTTCAGCACTTCGCCGATGGTGGCCGCGGGGCCGTTAGTCATCATGACGATGCGATCGGCCAGCAGCACCGCTTCATCCACGTCGTGGGTCACCATCACCACCGTGCTGCGCGTCTTCGCCACGATCTTGATCAGTTCGTCCTGCAGGTGCGCGCGGGTGAGCGCATCCAGCGCGCCGAAGGGCTCGTCCATCAGCAGCACCTTGGGCTCCATCGCCAGCGCCCGGGCGATACCCACGCGCTGCTTCATGCCGCCCGAGATCTCCTGCGGATACTTGGCTTCGGCATGAGTCAGGCCAACCAAGGCCAGCGTGCCGTGCGTGCGGGCCTTCAGTTGCGCCTTGCTCTCGCTGGCGCCGAACACGCGCTCCACGCCGAGGTAGACATTGTCGAAACAGGTCAGCCAGGGCAGCAGCGAATGGTTCTGGAACACCATCGCCCGATCCGGGCCGGGGCCTGCGATCTCGCGCTCGGCGCAGATCAACGCGCCGGCGCTGGGCCGGTCCAGGCCGGCCAGCAGATTGAGCAAGGTGGACTTGCCACAGCCCGAATGGCCGATCAGCGTAATGAACTCGCCGCTGGCGATGGTCAGGTTGACATCGCGCAGGGCCACGAATGGTCCCTTCTTGGTCTTGAAGGTCTGCCCGACATTCTCGATACGGACGAACTTTTCCATGAGCTTCTCCTTGGGCGCCAGCGCGCGGTTAGCGACTTGGCGTCTTAGTTGCCGTAGCTGAAGCGCTTGGCCAGGCTGAGCAGCGCGTATTCGAGCAGCAGCCCAACCATGCCGATGATGAAGATCGCGATGACGATGTGTTCCACCTTCAGGTTGTTCCACTCGTCCCACAGYCAGAAGCCGATGCCGGTGCCGCCAGTGAGCATTTCCGCGGCCACGATCACCAGCCAGGCGGTACCGATGGACAGCCGCACGCCGGTGAGCATGTACGGCAGCACGGCGGGCAGCAGTACGCGGGTGAACACCTTCCATTCGGAAAGGTCGAGCACGCGCGCCACATTCAGGTAGTCCTGCGGCACACGGGTCACGCCCACCGCGGTATTGATCACCATCGGCCAGATCGAGCAGATGAAGATAGCCCAGATCGCCGCCGGGTTTGCCGACTTGAACAGCAGCAGGCCAATGGGCAGCCAAGCCAGCGGCGAGACCGGGCGCAGCAGGCTGATGATGGGCGCCATCATCGCGTTGAGAAAGGCGAAGCGGCCCAGCGCGAAGCCGGCCGGGATGCCGATCAATGCGGCCAGCCCGAAACCCGCCGCCACGCGAGCCAGCGATGCCAGCACGTTCCAGCCGATGCCCTGGTCGTTGGGGCCGTTGCGGTAGAACGGGTCGGCGAACAGCGGCACGGCGGCATCCCAGGTGGCGGCCGGCGTGGGGATGGCGGGGACCATGGTGGCGATGCCGTGCCACATCAGCAGGAACAGCGCAAAGCCTGCTACCGGCGGCATCACCTTGAGCACCACGGCGGTGATGGCGTCGCGCCGCGCCGCGCGGCGGGCCTCGGCTTGGGCGGCGAGCGCGCGGCGCTCGGCGCGTTCATGGGCTTGCTGGTCGCCAACCACGGCAACCTCGGCATTGGCGCCGGCATCGGCAGGGGCGGCTTGGTTGGCGGCATGCGGGGCCGGCTGGGCTAGTGCATTCACGTCTGGCTCCTTCGGTGGCCGGCGTGTCGCCACGCCGGCGTTCAAGCGGCAATCAACATCGGAATCACGCCGGGGCGCGTGCGCTTCAGGCCTTGATCTTGAAATCGTCGGCGTAGGCCTTGGGGTCCTTGCTGGCGTCCCACACCACGCCGTCGATCAGCTTCGCGGTACGGAAGTCGCTCTTGGGCAGTGGCACCTGCGCGGCCGCAGCGGCCTGTTTGTAGATGTCGATGCGGTTGACCTTCTTCGCCACCTCCAGGTAGTCAGGGTGATCCTTGAGCAAGCCCCAGCGCTTTTGCTGCGTGAGGAACCACATGCCGTCGGAGAGGAAGGGATAGTTGGCGGCGCCGTCCTGGTAGAACTTCATCGAATCCGGGTCGTCCCAGGTCTTGCCCAGGCCGTTGTTATAGCGGCCCAGCATGCGGTCCAGGATGATGTCCATGTCGGTGTTGACGTAGGACTTGGCGGCAATGGTCTCGGCGGTCTTGCGGCGGTTGGATGCCGATGCGTCGATATACTTCGAGGCATCCAGCACGGCGGCCACCATCGCGCGTGCCGTGTTGGGATACTTCTGCACGAATTCCGCCGTGGTGCCCAGGGTCTTTTCCGGATGATCCTTCCAGATCGCCTGCGTGGTCTCCGCGGTAAAGCCGATCTTGTCGGCGATGGCGCGCGCGCCCCACGGCTCGCCCACACAGAAGCCGTCCATGTTGCCCACGCGCATGTTGGCCACCATCTGCGGCGGCGGCACGGTGATGGCCTTGGCGTCCTGCATCGGGTTGATGCCGTTGGCGGCCAGCCAGTAGTACAGCCACATGGCATGGGTGCCGGTGGGGAAGGTCTGGGCAAAGGTGTACTCGCGCTTTTCCTTCATCATCAGCGCCTTCAGGCTGGCGCCGTCCTTGACGCCTTTCTCCGCCAGCTTGGACGACAGCGTGATGGCTTGGCCGTTGTGGTTCAGGTTCATCAGCACCGCCATGTCTTTCTTTGGGCCGCCAATGCCAAGCTGCACGCCATAGATCAGCCCGTACAGCACATGCGCCGCATCGAGTTCGCCATTGACCAGCTTGTCGCGCACGCCGGCCCAGGAGGCTTCCTTGGTGGGCGTGATCTTGATGCCGTACTTCTTGTCGAAGCCGAGCGTGCCGGCCATCACGACCGAGGCGCAGTCTGTCAGCGGGATGAAGCCGATCCGCACCTCCGGTTTTTCCGGCGCGTCGGAGCCTGCCGCCCATGCGCCAGCGCGTACCAGGGGATCGACCAGGGTGATCACGCTGGCGCCGGCGATGGTAGCCAGGGCGCGGCGCCGTCCGTTGCTGGCGGGCACCGCATCGGCTCCCGTGGTGCTGGCGTCGGTGGCAACTGCTGCATGCAGAGACTTGGCAATCTTCAGGCGAGAGGGCATTGACGCGGCTCCAAATAAAAAGCGTCCTGAACTGCTCCGCTTTCGCCAGAAATGCGGGGGGCAGGTCAGGACGCCGTTGTCCCGTGATGCGGCGCGGCCGTCGTTGGCGGCGCACATCGGTATGTGATCGGCCGTCGTTGGCCGATGCTTCGATTATGCAAGCCGCGTGCCAAGGGTCGGGAGGGCTGTTGTCGGGGCCTGACTGCCAGCGAGCGTGGGCAAGGAGCCAGAAGCGGGCGCGCCGAAGCGGCGTCCGTGCGCTGCCGGTGCGTGAAAGGTGATGCGGTCGCGCCATCCTTGTGCATTGCACCAAGCGCGTGCGGGGCGCATCGAGGCGCCCGATCATGGTTTGTTCCGGGCTTAGCTCATCACATCGATGACCCGCCGCGCCGCCTCGACGAGCTTGATGCCGCGCTCCATCGCCATGCTGCGCAGCCGCTTGTAAGCCTCGTCCTCGGTCATGCCGCGCTCCTTCATCAGCAGGCCCTTGGCACGCTCCACTTCCTTGCGCTCGGCCAGCTGCAGCCGCGTGGCATCAAGCTCCGCGCGCAGTTCCTGGTCCAGTTCGAAGCGCGCATAGGCCACATCCAGCACGGTCTTGACGCGCTCGGCGCGCAGGCCGTCGACGATGTAGGCGGTGATCCCTGCGGTTAGCGCGGCCTTGATGCGCTGGGCGTCGTCGTTGTCCGTGAAGAGCACGATGGGGCGCGGCGCATGCTGGGTCGACACGCACACATGCTCGACCGTATCGCGCGCGGCCGACTCCGAGGCGATGATGATCAGGTCCGGCTGCCGCGCGGCGATTGCATCGGGCAGCCGCAGGTCGGCGTCCACCGTTTCGATGTCCGTGAAGCCCGCAGACACAAGCCCAGCGCGGATCGTCTCGATATTGAGCGGATCCTCGTCATGCGGATCGCGCACCAGCAAAATGCGCAGCGCGCGTGAACCCGACGCGGCGGGCGCGGGGCTGGCAGGACTCGTCGGGGTGGAGGGGGCTGTGGGGCGTCTGTTCATGGCGTCACTTGGAATGCCTCTTGCCATGCAAGATTCGCGCCGAGATGCCTTTCATTGTATTGCGGGGTTTCCCGGATTCAATGGCTGCCGGCGCACGCGGCCAGAACCGCCGGTGTATGCTATTGCCCTGCTGCGCGGCAGGGCGTCTACTGGCGATGCCAGCATGCTGGCGCGTAGTCTAAAACACAGAATATGCTTGGAGAGATGGATGACCGAATTCGTATTTGCCCCGCCGGCGCCCAATGGCGTGCCCGTGCGCGGCAGCAGCGCTCAGTTCCCGGTGCGCCGGGTCTACTGCGTGGGCCGCAACTATGCCGCCCATGCCCGTGAAATGGGTTCGGATCCCGACCGCGAGCCGCCGTTCTTCTTCTGCAAGCCTGCCGACGCCGTGAGCTATGTGGCTGACGGTACCGAAGGCGCCTTTCCCTATCCGCAGGGCACCAGCAATTGCCACTATGAAGTGGAGCTGGTCGTTGCCATCGGCAAGGGCGGCAAGGACATCGCCGAGGCGGATGCCGCGAGCCACGTGTTTGGCTACGCGCTCGGCCTCGACATGACGCGCCGCGACCTGCAGAACGAATCGAAGAAGACCGGCCGCCCCTGGGAAACCGGCAAGGCCTTCGATAAGTCCGCCCCGATCGGCCCGATCGTGCCGGTGTCCGCCATCGGCCATCCGGAGAAGGGCGCGGTCACGCTGTCCGTCAACGGCGTGGAGAAGCAGCGCGGCGACCTGTCGGACCTGATCTGGTCGGTGCCCGAGATGGTGTCCTATCTCTCCAAGCTGTTCGAGCTGCAACCCGGCGACCTGATCTACAGCGGTACGCCTGAAGGCGTGGGCCCGGTGGTCAAGGGCGATGTCATGCTGTGCAAGATCGAAGGCGTGGGCGAGCTCACCGTCAAGGTAGTCTGAGTCCATGCTCAAGCTTTACAGCTACTTTCGCAGCTCCGCCTCGTACCGGGTGCGCATTGCCCTGCAGTTGAAGGGCTTGCCTTACGAGTACCTGCCGGTGCATCTGTTGCGCGACGGCGGCCAGCAACTGCTGCCGGCCTACCGGGCGCTGAACCCCGATGCGCTGGTGCCGACCCTGCTGGATGACGATCACGTATTGATCCAGTCCGTGGCGATGGTCGAGTACCTCGACGAGACGCATCCCGAGCCGCCCCTGCTGCCGGGCAGCGCGCTCGACCGCGCCTACATCCGCGCGCTGGCGCTGGAGGTCGCGTGCGAGATCCATCCGCTGAATAACCTGCGCGTGCTGAAGTACATCAAGCACACGCTGGGCGTGGCGGAGGAGGCCAAGGACGCGTGGTATCGCCACTGGGTCGAGCTGGGTTTCGAGTCGGTCAATACCAACCTCGTACGCTCGGGCAAGGCAGGGCGTTTCTGCTTTGGCGATACGCCGACGCTGGCGGACATCTGCCTGGTGCCGCAGGTGTTCAACGCGCAGCGCTTCAATATCGACGTGGCCCGCTACCCAGCCATTGCCAAGGTGTTCGACTCCTGCATGGCGCTGCCCGCGTTCCAGCAGGCCGAGCCCAAGGCGCAGCCGGACGCCGAATAAGTTGCCACGCCAGGTTCGGCAGGCCGCAAAAAGCAAGAAGCCCCGCGAGCGATTGCGGGGCTTTTTTACTGGCGAGCCGGGTGGGCTGTTCAGCCGAGCAGTGCGTCGGCGAATTCCTCGGCCTTGAAGGGCTGCAGGTCCTCGACCTTCTCGCCCACGCCGATGAAGTAGACCGGCACCGGGCGCTGGCGCGCGATCGCGGCCAGGATGCCGCCCTTGGCGGTGCCGTCGAGCTTGGTCACGATCAGCCCGGTCAGGCCCAGCGCGTCGTCGAACGCCTTGACCTGGGACAGCGCGTTCTGGCCGGTGTTGGCGTCGATCACCAGCAGCGATTCGTGTGGCGCGTTCGGCATCGCCTTGGCGATGACACGCTTGACCTTCTTCAGCTCTTCCATCAGGTGCAACTGTGTGGGCAGGCGGCCCGCGGTATCGGCCATCACGATATCGATGCCGCGTGCGCGTGCCGCGTTGACCGCGTCGAAGATCACCGCCGCCGGGTCGCCGCTTTCCTGCGAGACCACGGTGACATTGTTGCGCTCGCCCCAGATGGTCAGCTGCTCGCGCGCGGCGGCGCGGAAGGTGTCGCCCGCGGCCAGCAGCACGGACTGGTCATAGCTCTGGAAGTGCTTGCACAGCTTGCCGATGCTGGTGGTCTTGCCGGCGCCGTTCACACCCGAGATCATCATCACCAGCGGCTGCTCGCGGCCCAGAGACATGGTCTTCTCGAGCGGGCGCAGCAGGTCGGTCAGCAGCTCGCGCAGCGCGGCCTTGACGCCTTCGGCGGTTTCGATGCGTTCGGTCTTGACGCGGCGGCGCAGCGCGCTCAGCAGGTGCTCGGTAGCCTCGACRCCGGCGTCGGCCATGATCAGGGCTGTTTCCAGGTCCTCGAACAGGTCTTCGTCGACCTTGACGCCAACAAACAGCGTGCCCAGATTGCGGCTGGTCTTGGACAGGCCGGTGCGCAAGCGCTGCATCCAGCCGCGCTTGGCCTCGGCGGAGGCGGCCGGCGGCGGGGTCAGGACCAGTTCCTCGGCAGCGGCCGGGGTCGCGCTCTGGACTGGCAGGGCGGCGGTTGGCGGGACGGGAACGACGGCGGCCGGGGCAGGCCCGGCCGCAGGAATTGGGGGTGGCGCGCTGGCGGGCGCCGCGGCCGGGGTGGCGGCGGGCGCCGGGCTTTGCACCTCGGGCGGCGCACTGGCCGGTTCGGCCTTGCGCTTCTTCCAGAAACTAAACATTGGGAAAGGGGTCAATACCCCGGTAGAATCAATCGCCAAAATTCTAGCAGACGGGGTCGCATGAACCATTGTGCTGTCAGGTCCAGGTCGGGCGCCGCCCGTACCGCTTCGCTTCTTGCCGGCGCCGGCGCTGTTCACCCGGCCGCTTTCTCCCGGCGCCTCGTTCCCACCCTTTTGTTGATTGCGATGCCCTGGTTCGGCGCTGCCTATGCGCAGACCGCCGTGGTGGCGCCGCCGTTGCCGACTGGCCAGGCCACCGCCGCGCAAACCGCCGCGGCGCAGGCCGATACCACCGAGTTCAAGCTGTCCAATGGCATGCGGGTCATCGTCAAGGAAGACCATCGCGCGCCCACCGTAGCCCACCAGATCTGGTATCGCGTGGGCGGCATGGACGAGGTCAGTGGCACCACTGGCGTGGCGCACATGCTTGAACACATGATGTTCAAGGGTACACCAAAGGTCGGGCCGGGCGAGTTTTCCAAGCAGATCGCCGCATTGGGCGGGCGCGAGAACGCCATGACCAACCGCGACTTCACGCTCTATTACCAGCAGATCAGCAAGCAGTACCTGCCGAAGATGATGGAGCTGGAAGCCGACCGCATGGCCAACCTCATCATCAAGAAGGATGAGTTCGAGCGGGAAATGAAGGTCGTGATGGAAGAGCGGCGCCTGCGCACGGACGACTCCGCGCGCGGCACCGTCTACGAGCAGTTGCTGGCCACCGTCTACACCGCCGGACCCTACCGGCATCCCGTGATCGGCTGGCCGGCCGACCTGGTCAACATGCGCGTGGAAGACGTGCAGGCCTGGTACAAGAACTGGTACGTGCCCGACAACGCGCTGCTGGTGGTAACGGGCGACGTCACGGCGGCCGAGGTCAAGGCGCTGGCGGAGCGCACCTACGGCAAGCTCAAGGCCCGCCCGCTGCCGCTGCGCAAGGACCAGCAGGAGCCGGCGCAGAAGGGCATCAAGCGGATCTGGGTCAAGGCCCCGGCCGAGAACCCCTACGTGGTCTTGGCGTACAAGGTGCCGCGCCTGCACGATGTCGAGAAGGACGTCGACCCCTACGCCCTGGAGGTCCTCTCTGCCGTGCTCAATGGCTATGACAACGCCCGCCTGACGCGCGACCTGGTGCGCGAGCGCCGCATCGCCGACGACGTCAACGTGGGCTACGACAGCATCAACCGCGGCGAGTCCCTGATGGTGCTCGACGGTACGCCGGCCACTGGCCATACCACCGAGGAGATCGAGCGCGCGCTGCGCGACGAGATCGCCCGCATTGCGCGCGAAGGCGTCTCGCCAGCAGAGCTCAAGCGGGTCAAGGCGCAGGTGGTGGCGGCGCAGATCTACAAGCGCGACTCGGTGTTCGGGCAGGGCATGGAGATCGGCGTGGCCGAGATCGCCGGCATTTCCTGGCGCCAGCTCGACCGCATGCTCGACAAGATCAAGGCCGTCACGCCGGAACAGGTGCAGGCGGTGGCGGGCAAATACTTCAACGACGATAACCTGACCGTGGCGACCCTGCTGCCGCAGCCGATCGACCCGAACAAGGCGAAGGCTCCGGCCGCCGCCGACTCGCTCCGCTGAGCTCTCTAGAGGACAGGACCCAAGATGCCTCTCTTTGCCCCGACGATCCCGTCGCCACGCCTGTTGCGCCGCCTGGCAGGCGCGGCTTGCGGTGCGCTTGCCCTGATCGCCTCGCAGGCCGCGCTGGCTGCGATCCCGATCGAGCAGTGGACCACCTCCACCGGCGCCCGCGTGTATTTCGTGCGCAGCCCGTCCATTCCCATGCTCGACGTCAATATGGATTTCGACGCCGGCAGCCGCTACGACCCGGCCGGCAAGGCCGGCCTTGCCACGCTCGCCTCGGCCCTGCTCGATAAGGGCGCGGCCGCGCAGGATGGCCAGCCGGCCCGCAATGAAGCGCAGGTGGCTGATGCCTTCGCCGACACCGGCGCTGACTTCGGCGGCGCCGCCAGCAGCGATCGCGGCGGCATCGGCCTGCGCACGCTGACCTCCGAGCCGGAACTCAGCCAGTCGCTCGCGCTGGCCGGGCAGCTGATCAAGGCGCCGTCCTACCCGGATGCCGTGGTGGCGCGCGAGAAGCAACGCCTGATCACCGCCATCCGCGAGGCCGATACCAAGCCCGGCGTGATCGCCGACAAGATGGTGTCGCGTGCGATCTATCCGTCGCATCCGTATGGCGTGTCGCCGACCGAGGCCAGTGTCGAATCAATCACGCGAGCCGATATCGAGCGCTTCTGGCGGGATAATTTCGCGGCGTCGCGCGCCGTCTTGACGCTGATCGGCGCTATCGACCGCAAGCAGGCTGAGTCCATTGCCGAGCAGCTGACGCGCGGCCTGCCGGCTGGCGCCACGCCGCCTACAATGCCGCCCGTGCAACTCAAGATCCCGGCTAGCGAGCAGCGCGTGCCGCATCCGGCTCAGCAGGCTACGGTAGCCATTAGTCAGCCCGCCATCGCGCGTGGTGATCCCGACTACTTTGCCCTGCTGGTGGGCAACTACGTGCTCGGCGGCGGCGGCTTCAGCTCGCGCCTGACCGACGAGGTGCGGGAAAAGCGCGGCCTCACCTACGGCGTCGACAGCTACTTCGCACCCGCCAAGCAGGCAGGACCCTTCGGCATCGGCTTGCAGACCAAGAAGGCACAGACCAACGAAGCACTGGCGCTGGTGCGCAAGGTGCTGGCGCAGTACGTGGCGGAAGGCCCCACCGACACCGAACTGAAGGCCGCCAAGGACAATCTGGTCAACGGCTTCCCGCTGCGCATCGACAGCAATCGCAAACTGCTGACCAATGTGGCCAATATCGGCTGGTATGGGCTGCCGCTGGACTACCTTGACACCTGGACCGCCCAGATCGGCAAGGTCACCCGTACCCAGGTCCGCGAAGCCTTCCAGCGCCACGTGTTCCCGGACGCCATGGCGACCGTCATTGTGGGTGGACCGGAATAACGCAGCGACAGGCGCGGGCGCCGGGAGGCGTTTCCGGCGCCCGCGCTTTTCCGCGCCGCAGGCTCTACAATCACGGCATGAATTCGCGTACCCGATCTCCCTCGCCCGCAGCCAGCGGGCGAACCCCATCCCCCTCGCCGCGGCAGTCTCCTGCCCAGGTCCGCATCATTGGCGGCAAGTGGAAGCGCACGCCGCTGCCCGTGCTCGATGCCGAAGGCCTGCGTCCCACCCCTGACCGCGTGCGTGAGACCCTGTTCAACTGGCTTGGGCAGGACATGTCAGGGCTGGCTTGCCTCGACCTGTTTGCCGGCTCCGGCGCACTGGGTTTCGAGGCTGCCTCCCGGGGTGCCCAGCAGGTCACCATGGTCGAAGCGAATCCGCGCGTGGCCAAGCAGCTGCGCGACAACCAGTACCGGCTCGACGCCCAGCAGATCCGGGTGGTGCAAGGCGATGCATTCGCGACTGCGGCGCAGATGCCGTCGGCCAGCTTCGACGTGGTGTTCCTCGATCCGCCCTTTGCCGAAGACTGGCTTGGCCCCGCGCTGGAGCATGCGGCGCGGCTATCACGTCCAGGCGGCGCCGTGTATGTGGAAACGGATCGCGCCCTGATTGGCCCCGACGCGCCCGTGCCGGCGGCGCTGGAGATCGTGCGGCATGCGCGGGCTGGCGCGGTGCACTTCCATTTGCTGCAGCACAGGAACCTTTGAAGAGCCGGTGGCCGCGAGCATTGCGACCGGCCACCTGCACGCAAGATGCGGCGGCGCGGCAAAACCGCGATGTGGCGGCTTGCAAGTGCCGCGTTTAGAGTTACACTACGCCGCTGTCGCCAACGCTCGTCACGCAGCCTTGGCTCCAGCCCTCACCATAGTGGGCGGGGTCGATCGGTCCATCCAGGACCGGCGGCGGGCAGAACAAGGAGGAAGCATGGTCGTCGCGGTCTATCCCGGCACTTTCGACCCAATGACCCGGGGCCACGAGGATCTGGTGCGCAGAGCATCCAATATCTTCGATGAGCTCGTGGTCGGCGTGGCGCATAGCCCCAACAAGCGCCCGTTCTTTTCGCTGGAAGAGCGCATAGGCATCGCCCGTGAAGTCCTGGGCCACTATCCCAATGTGCGCGTCGAAGGTTTCTCCGGCCTGCTCAAGGATTTTGTCCGCAAGAACAATGCGCGCGTGATCGTGCGGGGTTTGCGCGCGGTTTCCGACTTCGAGTACGAGTTCCAGATGGCGGGCATGAACCGTTACCTGCTGCCGGACGTGGAAACCATGTTCCTGACGCCGTCCGACCAGTACCAGTTCATCTCCGGCACCTTCGTGCGCGAGATCGCGGTGCTTGGCGGCGATGTCAGCAAGTTTGTGTTCCCCTCGGTCGAACGCTGGCTTGCGGAGAAGATCAGCAGCAAAACGGAATAAAATGGAGTCTTGCAACATGTCGGCCGCGGCCAGTCGGGCGCGGGGCATGCTGGGTTCAAAGGAAATACCATGGCACTATTGATCACCGACGACTGCATCAATTGCGACGTTTGTGAGCCGGAGTGCCCAAACGAAGCCATTTCGATGGGGCCCGAGATCTATGAGATCGACCCCAACAAATGTACCGAATGCGTTGGGCACTTCGACGAGCCACAATGCCAGCAGGTTTGTCCCGTGGCTTGCATCCCGCACGATCCCAACCGCATTGAGACGCGCGAGATCCTGATGGATCGCTACCGTCTCCTTACGGCGGCCAAACGGGCAGCCTGAGCTACCACTGCGGCTTGCGGCACGAAGTTCGCAGCAAACGAAAAGCCCCATGACCTTCGCGGTGATGGGGCTTTTCGTTTGGGCGCGCGCGTTCAGCGGTTTCAGCGGTTCGTATGCAGTTCCAGCATGGCGCGTTCGGACTCGCCTTTGGCCAGCAACCCAAGCGGTGCGATGCTGCGGTCGATGGCTTCGTCGATGGCCTGCTGCTCCTCGCGGCGCGGCGGCTTCAGCACAAAATTGATCACATCCTCGCGCTCGCCGCCGCCACCGGCCGAATTGCGCGGATGGCCGACGCCAATGCGCAGGCGCCAGTAGTCCTGGGTGGTCAGGTGTGCGGAAATATCCTTGAGGCCATTGTGGCCGCCCGCGCCACCGCCACGCTTGAGCTTGACGGTGCCCGAGGGCAGGTCCATCTCGTCATGGGCCACCGCGATCTCGTCCGGCAGGATCTTGTAGAAGCGCGCGAGCGATACCACGGACAGCCCGGAACGGTTCATGAAGGTGGACGGCTTGAGCAGCCAGATCTCCTGGTCCCACAGCCGGGCGCGCGCTGCCAGCCCGTGGAAGCGGCCTTCCACGCGCAGGGTGACGCCGCCCATGCGGGCCAGCTGGTCGACCAGCCAGAAGCCGGCATTGTGGCGCGTGGCTTCGTATTCCGCCCCGGGGTTTCCGAGGCCGACGATGAGTTTGATCATGCGTTGCACTACTTGGTTGAGAGGGGCGCGAAAGTGCTGCCAGAAGCCAAGCATACGCGAACCTCGGGACGAAAAAAAACCGCCGGACGCGCCGGCGGTTTTTTCTTGCGGCTGCGGGAGCCGTCCTGTTGCACGGCCCAAAGGCCGCGTTCAGGGTACTCAGGCAGCAGGCGTTTCGCCTTCGGCAGCTTCCGACACGCCGCCGGCCGGCAGCGAGATGCTGGCGATAGCGGGGTTTTCGTCGCCGTGGGTGATGGCGCTCACGCCCTTCGGCAGCTTCACGTCGGACAGGTGCAGGGTCTGGCCCAGTTCTGCATTGCCAAGGTCCACTTCGATGAACTCAGGCAGGTCGGCCGGCAGGCACGACACTTCCAGTTCGTTCAGGATGTGGTTGACGATGCCATGGCCCAGCTTCACGCCCGGGGCGTCTTCCTGGTTCATGAAGTGCAGCGGCACCTTGACGTGGATCTTGTCGGTGGCCGACACGCGTTGGAAGTCAACGTGCAGGACCAGCGGCTTGAACGGGTGCATCTGGAAAGCGCGCAGCAGGGCCTTTTCAGCCTTGCCTTCCACTTCGAGGTCGAGAATCGACGAGTGGAATGCTTCTTTCTTCAGCGCGTGGAACAGTGCGTTGTGATCGAGTTCGATCATCTTGGGTTCGGCTGCGCCGCCATAGATGATGCCGGGGGTCTTGCCGGCGTTGCGCAGGCGGCGGCTCGCACCCGTTCCCTGTACGCTACGCTCGAAGGCTACTACTTTCATGATGACTCCAAATGTAAGAGGGCTGTCCGCGACCAGACAGCCCGATGAACCCCGTCACGTGCCGTAATCGGGGTCTTACTCCCCAAAAACAGCCGCAAACGCGGTAAAGCCTTGAATTCTATCAGGAATCGGCGAACAGCGACATGATCGAGTCGCCCTTGACGATCCGGGTAAAGGTCTCTGCCAGCAGCGATGCGGTCGAGAGCTGGCGAATCTTGCCGGACTGGATGGCATCGTCGCGCAGCGGAATCGTGTCGCACACCACCACTTCATCCAGTTCGGAGTCGGCGATGCGGGCAGCCGCGCCACCGGACAGGACCGGGTGGGTACAGTAAGCGAATACCTTCAGCGCGCCGCGTTCCTTGAGCACCTGGGCCGCCTTGCACAGGGTGCCGCCGGTGTCGATCATGTCATCCATGATCACGCAGTTGCGGCCGTCGACTTCACCGATGATGTTCATCACCTCGGCCACGTTGGCCTTGGGGCGACGCTTGTCGATGATGGCCAGGTCGCAGTTCAACTGCTTGGCCAGCGCGCGGGCGCGCACCACGCCGCCGACGTCGGGCGAGACGACCAGCAGATTGCCGTAGTTCTTCTCGCGCAGGTCGCCCAGCAGAACCGGGGAGGCGTAGATGTTATCAACCGGGATATCGAAGAAGCCCTGGATCTGGTCGGCGTGGAGGTCCATGGTCAGGACCCGCTCGACGCCGGCAACTTCCAGCATGTTGGCTACCACCTTGGCCGAGATCGCGACGCGTGCTGAACGCGGGCGGCGGTCCTGGCGGGCATAGCCGAAGTAGGGCATGGCGGCAGTGATGCTGCGTGCCGAAGCGCGCTTGAGCGCATCGACCATCACCATCAGTTCCATCAGGTTGTCGTTGGTCGGCGCGCAGGTGGACTGCAGCACGATGACGTGCTTGCCGCGAACATTTTCCTGGATTTCAACTTGGACTTCGCCGTCGGAGAACCGACCGACCTGGGCCTTCCCGAGCGGGATGCCGAGGTGCTGAACGACAGCCTCCGCGAGTTTGGGGTTGGCGTTGCCGGTAAAAACCATCAAGCCTTCGCTGCTCATTCGGTGCACCTGTCTTGCTACTGGAGGGGGGAACGATTGCTGCCGGCTAGTGCCGGCAGCTTTTCGTGCAGGTCCGTAAGGACACTGTAGGATGTAATGGCAGGGGAAGAAGGATTCGAACCTTCGAATGCCGGAATCAAAATCCGGTGCCTTGACCAACTTGGCGACTCCCCTACACAACCGGGTACGTCCATCGTCACATTCAACTGCCTGCGACGCCGAACGAAAAACTTTTATGCGAGCGTTGCGAGTGGGTGTTGCGATAAACTCTTCGCACACCTGCCATCCCATTCGGGAGGCAACCGGTCTAGTACCTGCTGCGCAGTTTGCTCGTCGTTAAATCGTGCAAACACGCAGGCTCCGGAACCGGTCATCCTTGCATGTGGACTGTACTGTCTCAACCATTCAAGGGCTCGGGCAACTTCGCCGAACTTCACTGTTGCTATCGCTTCCAGGTCGTTGCGACCGAAACCGAACTTGTTTGTGCATCCAGTGAAGTCCGCTATTATGGAGATCGCCGTATCCCTTGTCAAGCGCTTGTCTGAGAAAATTGCAGCGGTCGGAACATGCTGCCGCGGATGGATGATCACGAACCAGCTTTCAGGCAATTCGACCGTCGTCAGTTCCTCGCCAATCCCTTGCGCGAACGCGTTTTCTCCATGCACGAAGAACGGCACGTCGGCACCTAGTGAAAGGCCGATGCGCTTGAGTTCGTCGCGCCCCAGGCCCAGCCCCCAAAGATGATTCAGTGCCAGCAGTGTGGTCGCCGCGTCCGACGATCCGCCGCCGATGCCGCCGCCCATCGGCAGCCGCTTGGCAATGGCGATATCCGCGCCAAAGCGGGTGCCGCCAGCTTGCTGCAAGGCCTGCGCGGCGCGCACGATCAGGTCGCTCTGCGCCGGTACGCCCGGCACGTCGCTGATGCGCTCGATGCGGCCATCGTCGCGGCGGAAAAAGTCGAGCGTATCGCTCCAGTCCACCAGTTGGAAAACTGTCTGCAGCGTGTGGTAGCCATCCGCGCGGCGTCCGGTCACATGCAGGAAGAGATTCAGCTTGGCGGGCGCGGGGCAGTCGCGCAGCGCAGGCGGAGGCAGGGGGCGGGCAGCGCTCATTGTGCTTGCTCCGGATCGATGACCAGACGTACCGAGAGCGGGTTGGCTGCGCCGTCGCGCGCGAGGTCGATGCGGCGCGGGCTTGCCGCGGCCGGCGTGGATGGTGTTGTGGGTGCGGCTTCCTGCCATGCTACGTAGCGCACGGTCCAGCCGTTCTGCGCCAGGGTAGCTAGCCGTCCGTTGTCGTCACGCGTGGCGCGCGCCGGGCTGCCGGGCGCGGGGCGGGCGTGCAGCCAGTCGCGCAGGCCTGCCACCGGCAGCGAAAATCCAAGCGCTTCCTCCAGCAAGGTATCGACTTCGGGCGCGTTGCGCGGCGGCTGGTTGGGCAGGTCGAGCGTGGCCCCCGAAGGCGTCGAGGTGACCACCGCCAGGGTCTGGCCCAGCGGCGAGATCAGGTCCAGGCGCACATTGCGGCCTTGCTCATGCCATTGGAAGCTGCCCTGCACGCCTTCATCGCGGCCGTAGCGCACGTAGTTGGCGGCGAAGCGGCCGCTGAGGTCGCGAGCCTGGGCGGTCTCGCCGGCGTCGAACTGCCGCGTGGGCGTGATGCTGGCGCAGGCGGCGAGCCATAAGGGGGCGCTCAGGCAGAGCAGGGCAAGGCGTCGGGATGTGGGCATGGCGTTTGGCGTGCGCGCCGGCGCCGCCGGGCGCCGGGCTGCCGGCCCGGCGCGAGGGCCGGGCGGCGGATGATTGCGGGTGATCGGAGTGCTGCGTGACGGCTGCGGACGGCAGGATGCTACTTGGACAGCGCGGAGAGCGGGACGTTATAGCGGCGCAGGGTGTCGATCAGGATGACGTTATCCGGCTCGATCTTGGCGGCTTCGGTCCAGGTCTTGCGGGCCTCGTCCTGCTGGCCGAGCTGCCATAGCACCTCACCGAGGTGGGCGCCGATTTCGGCCTCGGGCGCCTTGGCGTAAGCGTTGCGCAGCAGTTCAGCGGCCGGCTGCAACTGGCCCAGGCGGAACTTGACCCAGGCCAGGCTATCCATGATGTAGGGATCGTCCGGGCCCAGCGCTGAGGCTTTTTCCAGCAGCTTGAGGGCTTCGGGCAGGCGCACGTTGCGGTCCGCAAGCGAATAGCCCAGGGCGTTATAGCCCTGCTTGGCTTCCGGCTGCATGGCGATCACGCGGCGCAGCAGCTTTTCCATGCTGTCGTAGCGCTTCTCGCGCTCATCGAGCATGGCGAGTTCATAGACCCAGTCCGAGTTGTCGGGCTCCGCCGCGGCGCGTTCTTCCAGCACCTTGCGGGCGCGGTCGTAGGACTTGGCGTCGATCAGCATGCCAACTTCTGCCTGGCGGATAGCGGTCATGCGCTGCGCGCGCTGGTCGGGCTCGGGTATATCCTCGGCATCGGCCAGCATGTCGTTGAATACCGCCTGGGCGTCGTCGAGCTTGCCCATGCGGCCCAGCAGCTGCGCGCGCTTGACGGCTGCAGCCGGCGCGAGGCGGGCGTCGTCGATGCGGTCGAGCCAGGCTACGGCCGCCGGGTAGTCCTTCTTTTCCTCGGCGATCTGCGCCAGGTACTGGTAGGCGATATCCGGGCTGGCCGCCGGCACTTGCTCGGCGAGTTGCAGGTATTCCTTCAGGTACAGCTCGGCTTCGTCGTAGCGCTTGGACTGCAGGCTGGTGAGGCCGAGGGCGAGCGGCACACGCGGATCCTTCGGCGCAATCTTGCGCAGCGTCTCGAACTCCGAGCGCGCGGCTTGCAGGTCGTTTTGCTGCAGGTAGAGGCGGGCCAGCGTGATGTGTCCGTTGACCGAGGCCGGGGCCTTGTTGACGAACGCCTTGAGCCCGGCAATGGCCTGGTCCGGCGCGCTGTCGGCGCGCAGCTCGGCGGCCATCAGCGCGGCGCCTTCGAAGTCGGGACGGATCTTCTGGGCCTCGTCGAGCTCCGCCAGGGCGCCGGGAATATCGCTGGCGGCTTCCTTGGCGCGCGCAAGGGCAAGGTGAGTCTCGGCCGACTTCAGGTCGTTCGCCACCAGGCGCTGCAGCAGCGCGGCCGCACCGGCGGGATCGCTGGTGCGTGAAAGCTGCTGCTGCATCTGCAGGATGGCCTCCGGCCGCTGGCTCGGCGGCACGCCATTGAGCTGCAGAGCCAGCAGGGGTTCGGCTTCGTCCCATCGGCCGCTAAGGACCAGCAGGGTCGACAGCACCTGCCGCGCACCGGCGGAGGTGGGCGCAAGCTCGGTCCACAGCCGCGCGGCGTCAAGCGCTTGCTGGGCGCTGCGGGCATTGAACGCGATCTCGGTGGCGCGTTGGGCAAAGCGCGGGTCGCGCGTATTGCGCGCCAGTTCCAGGTACGTCTGGTAAGCGGGGCCGACCACGCCGCGCTGGGCGGAGATTTCCGCGGCCAGCACCCGGTAGAGGATGTCCGCGGTCAGCGGCACCGTCGGCAGGGGCATCTTCGGCGGCAGCGGGTTCGAGCGGATTGGCGTGGTGGCCTCCGCGGCGACCTTCATCGCGGGCTTGCCGTCCGCGGGCGCGGCGTGGCTGGCGAGCGGCGCCAGGGCGCAGACTGCCACGGCGGCCGCAGCCGTGGCCGCGAGCCTGTGACGCAGCGGCCGCCGGGGGAAGAGAAGTTGAGCGGTGGTCATCGGGGTACGGTCCAGGCGGTCCGACATGTGGGTGGGTGCTCCAGCACTCAAAGGCGATGGGGAAGGTAAAGGCATTGTAGCCTGCCGCTACAATGCTCTGCATATCCGCATGGCACCGGCACGGCTGGGGTCTCTGGCGGTTTGAGTGGCACAAAAGGGAGAGGTTCGATGCCTGAGTTGCCGGAGGTCGAAGTGACCCGGCGCGGCTTGCTGCCGCATGTGGTTGGGCGGCGCATTGCCGATGTGGTGGTGCGCCATCGCGGCCTGCGCTGGCCGGTCGAGCCGGACCTGGAGTCGCAGCTGGCCGGGCGGGTGATCGCGCGCATCGAGCGGCGCGGCAAATACCTGCTGCTGGAGTGCGTGCGCCCGGACGGCGAGGCTCCCGGATGGCTGCTGATCCACCTCGGCATGACCGGCACGCTGCGGGTGTTGCCTCAGGCGCCGCCGCCGGGCACGCACGATCACCTTGATCTGGTCCTTGCCGAGCCCGACGGCGCGGGCAATGCGCAGCCCGGCGCAGCCACCAGCCTGGTGCTGCGCTTTCGCGATCCGAGGCGCTTTGGCGCGGTGCTGTGGAGCTTGCTTGAAGAGTCGCAATTGCCGACCCATCCTCTGCTGAGCAAGCTCGGCATCGAGCCTTTCGACCCACGTTTCGACGGGGCCTGGCTCTATCGCCTGGGACGCGGGCGCAGCGCGGCCATCAAGACCGTGCTTCTCGCGGGCGACATTGTGGTGGGCGTGGGCAATATCTATGCATCGGAAAGCCTGTTTGCCGCTGGCATCCGCCCCACCACGCCGGCCGGGCGCTTGTCTTTGGCGCGTTGCGAACGCCTGGCCGAGGCCGTGCGCGATACCCTGGCCCGCGCGATCGAGCGCGGCGGCAGCACGTTGCGCGACTTTGTCGGCAGCGATGGCAGCAGTGGCTATTTCCAACTGGATTGCGCCGTGTACGACCGCGCCGGCCATCCATGCCGGGTCTGCGGTACCACCATCCGGCAGATCGTCCAGGGGCAGCGCTCCACATTCTACTGCCCGAGCTGCCAGCGTTGAGCGCGGCGGCGCCGTGCCAGCGGCTCTCGTTGCGCGGGCCGTACGAGAGTGATGATTGCCTATCTTCTTGCGAATGTGGCGCCAACCCGATGGCCCGGCACAACAGGGACGGCGGCGGGCGACTCGAATTTCACAAAAATCCGCCGTAAACCTGTATCTTGAAGAACGTAAAAAAGTGTTACAAAGACACCATGTCACCGCCCGGGTGCCGGCCATCGGACATCGAGATGTCAGGCCTGCAGCGCCGTCGCGGGGGCTTTTCGCCAAGCCGATCCCAGTGCCAATGACAACCCTCGCCCTTCAATTCGAACAATACGGCGCCTGGAGAACCGGGGTACTCCACTCCCTGGCCGAATTCCGCTCCTGGCTGCAGCAGCACGATCTCTACGACGCCCAGGCCGACGAACGCGTCCAGCGCATCCAGGGCGTGCTCAAGAGCGACCGGCTCAAGGTGGCGTTCATCGCGGAGTTCTCGCGGGGCAAGAGCGAGCTGATCAACGCGATTTTCTTTGCCGACTACGGCCGTCGCATCCTGCCGTCTTCCGCCGGGCGCACCACGATGTGCCCGACCGAGCTACGCTACGACGAAGCCGAGGCGCCGTGCATCCGGCTGCTGCCGATCGAGACGCGCCTGCAGGAAGCTTCCACCGCCGATTTCCTTGACGTCGATGCGCACTGGCATACCGTGCCGCTCGACCCCTCGTCGCCCGACGGCATGCTGGATGCGTTCCGGCACGTGGTCGAGACCAACCGTGTCACGCGCGAGATGGCCCAGTCGCTTGGCCTGTACAACGAGAACGATCCCGACGCCGCCTACGCGCTCGATGCCGACGGCATGGTCGAGATTTCCCGCTGGCGCCACGCGGTCATCAACTTCCCGCATCCGCTGTTGCGCCAGGGCCTGGTCATCCTCGACACGCCGGGCCTCAACGCGATCGGCACCGAGCCCGAGCTGACGCTGCGCCTGATTCCGGACGCGCATGTCGTGGTGTTCATGCTGGCGGCCGACGCCGGCGTGACCAAGAGCGACCTCGACCTCTGGCGCAGCCATGTGAGCGCAGGCCACCGCAAGGGGTGCCTGGCGGTGCTCAACAAGATCGATGGCCTGTGGGACCCGCTCAAGTCGCCGGCAGAGACCGCGGCCGAGATCACGCGCCAGGTCACAACCAGCGCTCATGTGCTGGGCATCGACGAGTCGCGCGTCTACCCGGTGTCGGCGCAGAAGGGCCTGGTGGCCAAGGTCACCAACGACGACGACTTGCTGGCGCGCAGCGGCCTGCCGCAGTTCGAGCACGTGCTGTCTGACCAGTTGATCCCGCAGCGGCGCGAGATCGTCGCCGACCAGGTGCAGCGCTCGGTCGAGGAGATGGCGCGCGGCGCGCAGCAACTGCTGCAAAGCCGCCGCCGCAGCATCGTCGAGCAGTTGTTCGAGTTGCGCGGGCTGCGCGGCAAGAACCATGCGATGGTCAAGCACATGCTGATGCGCGTGCAGTCGGAGAAAGAAGAGTTCGAGCAGAGCATCGCCAAGTTCCAGGCGCTGCGGCTGGTGTTCGGGCGCCATAGCGCGGACATCATAAAGAGCCTGCAGCTGCGCGACGTGCGCCGCACCATGCGCGAGCGCCGCGAGCAGATGAAGGAGCGTTTCTTCTCGCGCGGCATGCGCGAGGATATGGACGCCTTGTTCGCGCGGCTTGGCGAACTGGTCAGCGAGTCCGACCAGAAGATCACCCAGCTCCACCAGCTCACCGACAGCATGTACCGCCGCTTCAATGCCGAGCATGGCTTTACGCTGCCCGCGCCGATCCAGTTCGTCACCGCGCGCTACGTCAGCGAATTGCAGCAGACGCTGGCGTTGGCCCATACGCACTTCGGCGCCATGAACATGCTCACGCGCTCGCGCCCGCAGCTGGTGCAGAGCGCGTTTTCCACCATCGCCACGCGCGTGCTGGAAACCTTCCGGGATCTGAACCGCGATATCGAGATCTGGCTCAAGTCGGTGATGACGCCGCTGGAGGCGCAGGTGCGCGAGCACCAGAAACAGTTGCGCCGCCGGGTCGATTCGATCGAGCGCATCCACGAGGCCACCGACACGCTCGAGAGCCGCATCGCGCAGCTCGAGGAAGTGCTCAACGGCCTGGACGATCGCAGCGGGCGCATCGAAATTTTCTCCAGGCGGATCCTGCAGCCGGACGCCGACGAGGGGCAGCTCAGGGCGTTCGCGGCCTGAAGCGCGGCCGGCGCAAGTCCGGCGGCGAATGCAGGTGGCGAGTGCGGGTGGCGGCGAGGCGGTATCATGACGCGCCGCCGCTTCCGGCGCTGTTGCTGTGTTGCCTTACCCGTCACGTACCCGATGCCCCGCAAGCCCGCTGCTTCTCCTGCCGTTTCATCCGATCTTTCCCCCGCCGTGGTTCCTGCCGATTTCGCCGCGCGCGTGGTGGGCTGGCAGCGCGTGCACGGGCGCCATGACCTGCCGTGGCAGAACACCCGCGACCCTTACCGTATCTGGCTGTCCGAGATCATGCTGCAGCAGACCCAGGTCAGCGCGGTGATCGAGTATTTTCAGCGTTTCGTCGGCCGGCTGCCAACCGTGGCCGCATTGGCTGAGGCCAGCGCGGATGAGGTGATGGCGCTGTGGGCCGGGCTTGGCTACTACTCGCGCGCGCGCAACCTGCACCGCTGTGCCAAGGCCGTGATGAGCGAGCATGGCGGTGTGTTCCCGACCGACCCCGAGGTGCTGGTGACGCTGCCCGGCATCGGCCGCTCCACCGCTGCTGCCGTGGCCGCGTTCAGCGCCGGCGTGCGCTCGCCGATCCTGGATGGCAACGTCAAACGCGTCTTTGCCAGGTTCTTTGGCATCCATGGCCATCCCGGCGTCAAGGCGGTGGAGAACCGCATGTGGCAACTAGCCGATGCTGTCCTGCCCGCCAAGGGACCGGCGCAAGCCGAGGACATGGTGTCCTACACCCAGGGCGTGATGGACCTTGGCGCCACTGTCTGTTCGCGCGGCAAGCCAGCCTGCCTCGCCGCCGCCGCGTCGTGCCCGCTGGCCAGCGACTGCGTGGCGCGCCGCGACGGGCTGACCGGCGTGCTGCCCACGCCGAAGCCACGTGCAGCCATTCCCGAGCGCAGCACAGTGATGCTGCTGGTCCGCCGCGGCCGCGAGGTCCTGCTCGCACTGCGCCCGGACAGCGGCATCTGGGGCGGGCTGTGGAGCTTGCCCGAAATGCCGGTCGATACCGTGCCCTTCGATGCGGAACTGGCCGAAGACGCCGCGCTGGAACGCGCCCGCGAATTCGGCAATCCCAGCACGGCCAATATGGTTGGCGAGCTCACCCACGTATTCACTCACTTCCGCCTGCTGATCCGCGCCATTCGCGTCGACGTCACCGGCCTCACCGCGCGCGATGCCGCCAACGGCCCCGCGCTACGCTGGCTGTCACTGGACGATCTGGATGCGGTAGGCACGCCCGCGCCGGTGCGCAAGCTGCTGGAGACGCAAGCCCAAGGCGGATTGTTTTAACGTTGCTTAGAGAATGTGGTGCTGGTGCATGTACTTATGCACGATCTCGATCCGCATGCCCGCGTCCGGCAGCGCCATCAGCATCTGCTTGGCCTTGAGCGGCACCGGCAAGAACTCGCACAGCCGATTGGCCACCCAGCTGGGGTCATCCCACAGGAACGGCTCGCAGAAAGGCAGCTCGCCCGGATGCTCGGCATGGAGCGAGGCAACGATACGCCGCAGCACGGCCAGGCATTCGCCCAGCAGTTCGAGCTTGCAGTCGATGATGTCGGGCGGCAGCAATACCGCCTGGCCGACCAGCAAGCCGTCCGGGTTCACGCTGTGGCCCAGCAACCGGAAGCGTTGGCGGCCGCGCGCACTGATCAGCAGCACGCCCAGTTGCTCCATATTGCAGTCGATGATGTCGGCCAGGCAGCCGATCGTCTCGGGCATGGTGGGCTCGTCCGGGCGGGCGACTTCATTGCCGCTGGCGATCAGGCAGACCCCGAAGGGGGTGCGATCGCGCATGCAGGCGCGCACCATGTCCACGTAGCGCGCTTCGAACACGCGCAGTGGCAGCAGCCCATCGGGAAAGAGTACGGTATGCAGCGGAAACAGCGGCAGGCTATCCAGCGTAGGCCCCGCCGACGTGCTGTGCGAGGCGGCGAACGATGCGGATGAGCCGGGCGTGGCGGGTGAGGACATGCTGAACCAGCAAAGGTTTCGGGCGAGGATTGCCGAGCCTGACCACGAAACCTGGCGGTGCGGCGTTTAGCCGCCTGGTGCGAGCTCGCGGTGTCTCACCAGCACATTACCATGGGCGCGAAAATAGTTGGCAAGTCTTTCCGCGATGTACACGGAGCGATGCTGCCCACCAGTGCAACCGATTGCGACGGTCAGGTAACTGCGATTGTCAGCGATGAAACTTGGCAGCCACTTTTCCACATAGGCGCGTATGTCCTCGGCCATGGCCAGCACCATCGGCTGGCTTTGCAGGAAATCGATCACGGGCTCGTCGCGGCCGGTCAGCGGGCGCAGCGCCAGGTCGTAGTAGGGGTTGGGCAGCGAGCGCACGTCGAACACCAGATCGGCGTCGCTGGGCACGCCGTGCTTGAAGCCGAACGACTCGAACAGCAATGTGAGCTTGAGGTCATCGCCGCGCACGAATTCCTTGATCCACGCGCGCAATGTATTGGTGCGCACATTGCTGGTGTCGATGCGGTGCGCAGCCTCCGCCAGCGGGCTCAGGAGCTCGCGCTCCATCTCGATGGCCTCGATCAGCGAGGTGTCGTTGAATGCGGCTTCGGCGGTACTGTCGGCGAGATTCTCGTTCTTGGGATTGGCCGAGAGGCCAGCCATGGCTGCGCGCATCGATAGCGGATGCCGCCGCCTCGTCTCGGAATAGCGCTGCACCAACGCATCGGTATTGGCGGTCAGGAAGACCACCCGGACCTGGTGTTCGGAGGCGAGGTTGCGAAGCGTGCCGGGCAGCTCGTCCAGCGATTCGCGGCTACGGATATCGGTGGCGACGCCCAGATGGGTGTAGCCCTGTGCTGCGAGGTACTGGGCCAACTCCGGGATAAACTGCGCCGGCAGGTTGTCGACGCAGTAGTAGCCCGCGTCTTCCAGTACGTTCAAGGCAACGGATTTGCCGGAGCCGGAGATCCCGGTGATAAGTATGATGCGCATAGCACGACAAGCATAACATCAGGTGATGACGCCGTCATGACGGCGCGGCGCCAGTAAAAATGGCGAACCGAAGGGGTTCGCCATTTTTACACGTCCGCGCCGCAAATGATGCCGGCAGCTTACTTGGACAAGCAGTCGCTCATGAAGGCCTTGCGCTCGTCGCCCTTCTTGCCGGTGGCCTGGGCGTTGCAGGTCTTCATCTTTTCCTGCTGGCTGTTCTTGGCGGGTGCGGCCGCGGGCTTATTGGACAGGCAATCGCTCATGAAGGCCTTGCGCTCATCGCCCTTCTTGCCGGTGGCCTGCGTGTTGCAAGCCTTCATCTTGTCCTGCTGGGTGTTGGCTGCCGCCGGTGCCGCGGGTGCAGCGGCCGGTGCATTCTGGGCGAAGGCGCCGGTGGCAAAAAGCGGGGCTACCAGCACGCACATCGCGATCAATTTTTTCATGCTTGCTCTCCTGGCTGTGGGAAACTTCATGGCTGCTGGCCTGTCGGCTCGGCAACTCGGGGCTGGGCCCAATGCCCATTACTGCACAAAACGGCCTATGACCCCATCGCGTTGACCATCGAAGCGCGGCCGGATGTAAGCAATTGAAAACGGCCCCGTCGTGGTGGTACGACGTGGGCCGGTCAAACCTAGAGTAGCCGGCCCTGGCCCCGCGATGCGACATCGGCCTGCATCGCGGCGCGCTGGCGGTCCATGAAGTCGCGCAGCGTGTCGATGCCGCGCAGGCGCAGGATGGTGTTGCGCACCGCGGCCTCGACCAGCACGGCGAGATTTCGGCCGGCCGCCACCTGGATCTTGACCATGTGGATGGGCAGGCCGAGCACGTCGAGATACTGGGAGTCCAGCGGCAGGCGCTCGAATTCGCCATCGTTGCGGCGTACCAGCTGCACCACCAGCTTGAGCTTCATCTTGCGGCGTACCGCAGTCTCGCCAAAGATGGTCTTGATGTCGAGCAGGCCCAGGCCGCGCACTTCCAGCAGGTTCTGCAGCAGCGGCGGGCAGCGGCCCTCGATGAAGTCCGGCCCGAGGCGTACGAAATCGACGGCATCGTCCGCCACCAGCCCATGTCCGCGCGAGATCAGTTCCAGGCCGAGTTCGCTCTTGCCCAGGCCGGATTCGCCCATCACCAGCACGCCCATGCCGAGGATGTCGAGGAACACGCCGTGCATGGTCACGCGCGGCGCGGAAATGCGCGACAGATAGAGGCGCAGGTGGTCGATCACCGCGGCCGAAGACACCGGCGTGGTGAACAGCGGGGTGGACGAGCGCGTGCAGCGCAGTTCCAGGTCGGGCGGCGGCTCCATGCCGTCGGCGATCACCAGGAACGGCGGCTCCAGCAGGATCAGCTCGCCCATCTGGCGCTTGCGCATCTCGTCATCGAGGCGCTGGTAATACGTGATTTCGGGCTTGCCCAGCACCTGGATCCGGTTCGGGTGGATCAGGTTCAAGTGGCCGACGAGATCGGCCGCGGACGTGGCTTCACGCGCAAACTCGACATCGAAGGCCCGGTCCGCGCCCTCCAGTCCTGCTACCCAGGAGAGTTTGATATCGGCTGCGTTGTCGTCGAAGATCGACTGCGAGGTGACGCCAGTGAGTTCCATTCGGGTGCTTTCAGGGACGGGCTTTCAGTGCCGGATCAAGGGTGCCATTGCGTCAGCAACTGATGCACGTCGTTGGGGGTGGGCAGGGTAGCCAGTCCTTCGCGCATCTCGCGGTCAGACAGCAGCTGGGCGATCTCGGAGAGGATTTCCAGATGCTGCTGGGTGGCCTGTTCGGGCACCAGCAGGAAGATCAGCAGTGCGACCGGCTTGCCGTCGGGCGACTCGAAGGGGATCGGCTCGGCCAGGCGCATGAAGGCGGCCAGTGGCTGTTTCAGTCCCTTGATGCGGCCATGGGGGATCGCAACCCCCGCGCCAAGGCCGGTGGACCCGAGCGACTCGCGGGCGAACAGGTTGTCGGTCACGGTCGCGCGCGCTACGCCATGGTTGTTCTCGAAGAGGAGCCCGGCCTGTTCGAACACGCGCTTCTTGCTGGTGACGCTGACGTCGAGGTTGATGTTGCCGGGTGGCAGCAATTTAGCCAAACGATTCATGTGGAATGCGCAGGGTTTTCTAGTAAGCAGGCCCGGGGCCAGGAGGCGTCCCGCCGGGCGGAAAGAGGATAAGAACCAGGGCCCGAGGTTTCCACCGGGTGTCCCCCCATGCCGGTGTCAGGCGTCTGGCCATTATAGAGCAGGCCCGCTTCCGCTTTGTGCATTGCAATAGCCGATGCGCTCAAGCGGTGCTGCATGCACCGGAATGGCTAGGCCAGTCAACCATGTATTGCACAGCATACACTGCTACATATGCGTTGCGGAATCCCCTGCGTGGCCCGATCGGGCAGGCTGCAACGAAAAAGCCGCGCTCTGGGCGCGGCTTGATTCCGTTTTTCAAGGGACTGACACCGACGGCCCGGTATGTGGGCCGCCAGGCACGGTCATTGCTGCATCTGCGATGCGGCCATCTGATACTTGACCGCTTCACGGTCGTGGCTCTGCACGCGATCCTTGTGGCGAATCACCTGCCGGTCGAGCTTGTCGACCAGTGCGTCGATAGCGGCATACAGGTCTTCATGATGCGCTTCGACAAAGATGTCCTTGCCCTTGAGATGTAGATTGATTTCCGCGTACTGCCGCCGGTCCTTTTCTTTTGTATTGTCGACAGAGAGCAGCACACTTACGCCAATGACTTGATCGAAATGCCTGACGATACGCTCCAGTTTCGTTTCCACGTACTCACGCAGAGGGGGCGTGATGTCCAAGTGGTGTCCACTGATCTTGAAGTTCATAGCGTTTCTCCTTCTGAAAGAGCTGCATCAGGCAGGCGATGCAGCTCGGCTACAAAGTCTTACGGAGATTTACCGCGGGAATCTTGAGCGCTTCGCGGTATTTGGCAACGGTACGCCGTGCCACCACAAAGCCTTGCTCGCCGAGCAATTCGGCAATCCGGCTGTCGGACAAGGGGTTCCTAGCGTCTTCGGCTCCTATCAATTGCTTGATCAACGCACGGATTGCCGTTGATGAGGCCGCGCCGCCGGTTTCTGTGGATACGTGAGAGCCGAAAAAATACTTCAGCTCGAAAGTCCCCATCGGCGTTGCCATGTATTTATTGGTAGTCACCCGAGAGATGGTGGACTCGTGTAAACCCAGTGTATCGGCAATCTCCCGCAAAACCAAGGGGCGCATCGCAATTTCACCGTGGGTGAAGAAGTTCTTTTGACGTTCGACAATGGCTTGTGCGACGCGCAATATCGTATCGAACCTTTGCTGGATATTCTTGATCAACCAGCGTGCTTCCTGCAGTTTTTGCTGCAGCCCGGCCGCGCCAGCGTCGCCTTTTGCACCGCGCAAAATCTGCGCGTACATGTCGTTGATGCGTAGCCGCGGCATCACATCCGGGTTGAGGTGGGCGATCCATCCGCCGCTCAACTTTCGAACAAAAACATCGGGCACCACGAAGTCCGCTTCTGGCCGGCTGTAGGCGTGGCCTGGATAGGGCGCGAGCGAGCGGATCAGTTCATGTGCTGCCTTGAGTTCCGGCTCGTCCACTTGCAGCGCTTTTTTCAGGCGCGTGTAATCGCGCACCGCCAGCAGCTCCAGGTGATTGGTGACGATGCTCAGCGCCAGTTCGCGCTGCGGATGCTTGAGCCTGCGCAATTGCAGCGCCAGGCACTCGGCGGCGTTGCGCGCCCCGACGCCCGGCGGATCGAAGCTCTGCAGCAGCGTGAGCACAGCCTGGATCTCGTCGACCTCGAACTCGAGCTCCTCCGGCAGCTCGCTGCAGATTTCCTCGAGCGTGGTGCTCAGGTAGCCATCATCGTCCAGGGATTCGACCAGGAAGATGGCCAGCCCTTTGTCGCGCAGGGAAATCTTGAGCGGCGCCAGCTGCTCCATGAGGTGTTCACGCAGCGTGGGCTCGGCATCGCGCAGCTGCATCGGGGTTTTTTCGTCGTCTTCGCCTTGCGGGCGGCGTGCGAAGTCGTCCAGGCTCCAGTCGCTGCCGTAATCCTCATTGCTGTCAGAGTAGCTGTCGTCGGCTTCGGGGGCGCCATCGGGGCGGTTCTCGCTGGTGCCCTGGCCATCGGCTGGCGCCGGCGCGGGCGCGCTCTGCAGGTTCACCGAGCCGTCCGAAGATACGCGCAACGGGCTGTCCAGCCAGTCGTTCTCACGCTCGAGCAAGGGGTTCTCGGTCAGCGCCTGTTCCACTTCCTGCTGCAGTTCAAGCGTGGACAGTTGCAGCAGCCGGATCGACTGCTGGAGTTGCGGCGTAAGCGCGAGATGCTGCGAGAGGCGGAGCTGTAGCGACGGTTTCATGCGACCTATTTTATGCCCAACTTCCGTACTGGTGGAACGGAAATTGCTATCGCTGGTGTCGCTATGATCGTTTGAAGGATAAAAGGCGACACTGAAGCCGCCGGGGGGCGATGCGCGGCAGGCGCCGCGCGCCCTTACATACGGAAGTTCTCGCCCAGGTAGACCTTGCGCACCGACTCGTTGGCGATGATGTCTTCAGGCTGCCCGGACGCCAGCACCGCGCCTTCGCTGATGATGTAGGCGTGGTCGCAGATGCCCAGTGTCTCGCGCACGTTGTGGTCGGTGATCAGCACGCCGATATTGCGTGCCTTGAGGAAGCTGACGATGCGCTGGATTTCGCCCACCGCGATCGGGTCGACGCCGGCGAAGGGCTCGTCGAGCAGGATGAAGCGCGGCGCGGAGGCCAGCGCGCGGGCGATTTCCACGCGGCGGCGCTCGCCGCCGGACAGCGATAGCGCCGGGTTGTCGCGCAGGTGGGCAATCTGCAGGTCATCCAGCAGGGTGTCCAGCCGGCGCTCGATCTCGACCTTGCCCAGGGGTTTGCCATCGTTGAGCTGCAGCTCCAGCACTGCGCGGATGTTCTCCTGCACATTGAGCTTGCGGAACACGGAGGCTTCCTGCGGCAGGTAGGACAGGCCCATGCGCGCTCGCTCATGGATGGCCAGGCCGCTGATGTGCTTGTCGTCGAGCACGATATCGCCCTCGTCCAGCGCCACCAGCCCCACGATCATGTAGAACGACGTCGTCTTGCCCGCGCCGTTGGGGCCCAGCAAGCCAACCACCTCGCCGCTCTTCACGTCGAGCGACACGTCCTTGACCACGGTGCGCGAGCCGTAGCGCTTCTTCAGGTGGCGCACGACCAGCGTGCTGCCGTCCTTCAGGGTGGCGGGCTGGGACGGTGCGGTTTGGGTAGCGGTCATGAAGGTGAAGTCAGAATCCGTGGGTCAGGGGTTGACGGGGGCAGTTGCCGGCTTGAGCGGCAGAGGGCTGGCTGCGGCACCGCTGGCGGGCTGCTCCTGGCGCGGCGACAGCACGGCGCGCACGCGGCCCGACGGGCTGCCCGCGGTCGCGTTCTCGGCGCCACCGCTGGCCGTGTAGAACTCGTTGCGGCTGTCATAGGTGATCACCGCGCCGCGGATCTCGTCGACCAGCTTGGCGCCGGCCAGGCGGGCCATGCGGGCGCGCCCGATCAGCTTGGACAACTCCTGCTTGCCGTCATATTCGATGCGGTCGCCCCAGCCGTCGATGTACTCGTCGACGTTGTCGCGCTTCTGGCGGATATAGGCTTGCTTGCTGCCCTTGGAGGTCGCGACCGCGTACTGGTAGCCCTCGGGATCGGTACGGACTTCGGCTGCGTCGGATTTGAGCACCATGGTGCCCTTGGTCAGCACCACGTTGCCGGTCAGTACATAGACCTGCTTGACGTCATCGTAGCTGGCATTGTCGGCCTCCAGGACCAGCGGCTTTTCGCGGTCGGCCTTTTCGGCGCTGGCGGGCGCGGCCAGCGTGAGGCCAAGGACGGCGGCCAGCGTCAGCAAGGCGGCCGTGCTGCGGCGCAGACAGGACGAAGTCGTCGGGAATGGATTCATGTTGGCGTGATGGCGGTTGACGCGGGCGGCTGGTGCCCGCGGGCGGCTTCAGGGCTACTTTGCGGGACTCGCCGGCGGCGGCCCCGTGATGATGGTGCCGCGTACGTTACCCAGCAATTGTACTTCGCGAGTGACATTGTTGAAGACCAGGCCGTTGGCGGTCATCACCGATGGGCCGCGGGTCAGCTTGACAGCCTTGTCGGTCTTGACGATGTCATCGTTCACCAGCACCTGGAAGTACTCCGAGGCGGCCGTCATCTGCGGATCCTTGGCGGGGTCGGGACCCTGGGCGCGCACGATGAAGGCATTGCCGAACAGGTCGATGACCGAGCCTTCCGCGTTCATCGTGCCGCGATCGGAGTGGCCGGTGACGGGCGGACGGTCGATTTCATAGGAACGCATGGCCGGACGCGTCACATCGTAGGTCTGGTCGTCCTCGAAGTGGATCATCTTGTCGCCGGTGAAGCGCAGCTTGGTGTTGCCGTCCTCGGCAAGCTCGGTCGCGGAAAAACGGATCATGTAGTAATCCGGTTCATGCTTCTTGCCTACCGGCCCGGTGTCCGCTTCTTTCGGGGAGTTGACCTGCACCAGCCAGAAGGTGCTGCCCGCCACCAGCGCCATCAGTAGCAGGGGCAGGGCTCGCATGGCAAGCCGGCTCAGGGAGGACAGGATTTCCCGCATAGGCATGGGCTGGCCTCAGATGACCTTGGCGCGGGTCAGGTCGTGGATGTGGAGCGCGCCGACCAGGCGCCGCTCCGCGTCGACCACCAGCATCTGGTTGATGCGATTCGCCTCCATGACCTGCACGGCTTCCACGGCCAGCTGGTCCGGCCCGACGGTATGCGGTGTGCGGTGCATGACCTCGCTGATGGGTACGGTCTTCCAGTCGCGCGGGGTTTCGAGCAGGCGGCGCAGGTCGCCATCGGTGAAGACGCCGATCAGGCGGTCGTCCGGGTCCACCACCGCGGTCATTGCCATGCCTTTGCGGGTGATTTCCATCAGGGCCTGCGCCAGTGGTGTGCTCTCGCGCACCTTGGGCACCGCGTTGCCGCTGCGCATGACGTCGCGCACGTGGGTCAGCAGCTTGCGCCCGAGCGCGCCGCCCGGATGCGAGCGGGCAAAGTCTTCCTCGCCAAAGCCGCGGGCATCCAGCACCGCCACCGCGAGCGCGTCGCCCATCGCCAGTGCGGCGGTGGTGCTGGCGGTCGGGGCCAGGTTGAGCGGGCAGGCTTCTTTTTCCACGCCGGCATTGAGGTGCGCGTCGGCCAGCTTGGCCAGCGTGGACGCGGGGTTGCCGGTCACGGAGATGAGCTTGGCGCCGATGCGCTTGACGATCGGGACGATCGAAAGCAACTCGGCGGTCTCTCCGGAATTGGAAAAGGCGATCAGCACGTCGTCGCGCGTGACCATGCCCAGGTCGCCGTGGCTGGCTTCGGCCGGATGCACGAAAAACGCGGGCGTGCCGGTCGAGGCCAGCGTGGCCGCGACCTTGCGGCCGATGTGGCCCGACTTGCCGATGCCGGACACGACGACGCGCCCGCTGCAATTGAGCGTCAGTTGCACGGCCTGCGCAAATCCGTCGTCCAGGCGGCCTGCGAGGGCGGCGACGGCGTCGGCTTCGATCTGGAGGGTTTCGCGAGCGAGCCTAAGTGCTCGATCCGCATTGAAATTAGCTATCATGGCGACGAAGTATACCAACGAATGCGATGGCGCTTGGGCTGTTCCTGGGATCGGGCGGCCGGGGCGCCCATCGCGCTTGCCGTAATCCGCCGGCAGGGCCGCCCGCACCGGGCCGGCCCGGTGCCCGGCGCGGCGTACCCTGACCCTGTCGATGCACTCTCCGCTGGACCTTACCCTTGTCCTGCTGGCCGCCGCCGTGTTTGGCGTGGTCGCGTTTCGCATGTTGCAGTTGCCGCCGATGCTGGGGTACCTGGTCGTGGGCATCCTGATCGGGCCGCATGCGCTCGGCCTGGCCAGCGATACCGCGCAAACCAAATACCTGGCCGAGTTCGGCGTGGTCTTTTTGATGTTCTCGATCGGCCTGGAGTTCAGCCTGGGCAAGCTCAAGGCGATGAAACGGCAGGTGTTCGGCCTGGGTGGCTCGCAGGTGGTGCTGTCGCTCCTGGCCGTGATTCCGGCGAGCTGGGCGTTCAACTGGCTGTTTCCGCTGTCCTGGCAGGCCTCGGTGGCGCTGGGCGGCGCGCTGGCCATGTCATCTACCGCCATTGTGTCCAAGATGCTGTCGGAGCGGCTTGAGCTGGAGAGCGAGCACGGGCGCAACATCATCAGCATCCTGCTGTTCCAGGACCTGGCCGTGGTGCCGCTGCTGATCGTGATCCCGGCGCTCTCGCGCGATCCGGGCGACCTGATGATGGCGCTGGGCCTGGCCACGGTGAAGATCGTGGTGGCCCTGAGCCTGATCTTCTTCGTCGGCCAGCGTCTCATGAGCCGATGGTTCCACATCGTGGCGGCGCGCCGCTCGCAAGAGCTGTTCATGCTCAACCTGCTGCTGGTCACGCTGGGCATGGCCGCGCTGACCGAGCGGCTCGGCCTGTCGATGGCGCTGGGCGCCTTCATGGCCGGCATGCTGATCTCCGAGACGCCCTATCGCCATCAGGTGGAGGAGGATATCAAGCCCTTCCGCGACGTGCTGCTGGGGCTGTTCTTCGTCACCATCGGCATGCTGCTCAATATCCATGTGGTGCTCGATCACTTGTGGCTGGTGCTGGCGCTGCTGGTGGTGCCCATTGTCTTCAAGCTGGTGCTGATATCGGGCCTGGCCCGCTTGTTCGGTTCGCGCCAGGGGGTGGCGATCCGTACCGGCCTGGGCCTGGCGCAGGCCGGCGAGTTCGGCTTCGTGCTGCTTAACCAGATCGACGGCCTGAACCTGGTCGACCCGGTGCTGATCCAGGTCATCCTGGCCTCCATGTTGTTGTCGATGCTGGCGGCACCGTTCCTGATCCAGTACAGCGACGCCATCGTGCTGCGCTTTACCGCCAACGAATGGCTGATGCAGTCGCTCAACATGACGCGCATCGCGGTGCAGAGCCTGCAGACCGAGAAGCACGCCATCATCTGCGGGTTTGGCCGCAGCGGCCAGAACCTGGCGCACATGCTGGAGCGCGAGGGCATTACCTACGTGGCGCTGGACCTCGACCCGGACCGGGTGCGCGAAGCCGCCGGCGCGGGCGATACGGTGGTGTATGGCGATGCCGGCCGGCGCGAGGCGCTGATCGCGGCGGGCCTGCATCGCGCGGCAGCCTTGATCATCACTTACAACAACACGCCCTCGGCCCTCAAGGTGCTGCATCATGTGCAGGAACTGGAGCCGGCGCTGCCCGTGATCGTGCGCACCATGGACGACTCGGAGCTCGACATCCTGCAAAAGGCGGGCGCCACCGAGGTGGTGCCCGAAAGCATCGAGGGCAGCCTGATGCTGGCCTCGCATGCGCTGGTGCTGCTGGGCGTGCCGATGCGGCGCGTGGTGCGCGGGGTGCAGGAGGCGCGCGATGCGCGCTACAGCCTGCTGCGCGGCTACTTCCACGGCCGCGACGACGAGGAAGACATGGTGGAGCGAGAGTCCGTGCGGCTGCACTCTATTTCGCTCGGCCCAGAGGCCACGTCGGTGGGGCGGCGCCTGGGCGCGCTCGGGCTGGACCGTATCGGGGTGGAGGTGACGGCGGTGCGCCGGCGTGGCATCCGCGCGTTCGATCCGGAGCCCGATACCGTACTGGAGCCGGGCGATATTGTGGTATTGCGCGGCCAGCCAGAGGCGCTGGAAGCGGCCGAGGCGCGCATGCTGGCCGGCTGAGCCCGCGCTATGCGCTCAGTGGCGCCGCAAGTTCGGGTTCATGCCGCCACGCGGCTGCCGGCGTGTGCCTCTTCCGCCCACGATGGCGGCAGGCCCTCCAGCACGGAGCGCGCATCGAGCGAGCCAATCGGGATGCGCGGGTCGGCGGGAATGCGGCCTTCGCCTTGCAGCATCAGGTAGCGCAGGCAGCATACACGCAGGAAGGACGTAAAGTTTGCGGCCTCGCCCCGGTAGGCGACCAGTTCGTCGTGCAGCCGGGTGATGAGTTGGCCCACGCTCATGCCGTCGCGGCGCGCCAGCGTTTCGAGCACTTCCCAGAACAGGCTTTCCAGCCGGATGCTGGTGGCCACGCCGTGCAGCCGGAGCGAGCGCGACTGGCCCTGGTACGACTGCGGGGTGGCCCGGATGAAGATTTCACACATAGAAGAACTCCCGTACTTAACGGCCCGCGATCGCCCTATGCAGGCTCGCGGGCCGCGTTCGGTAGCCTCTAATGTACGATCCTGGTGCCCAGGACGGCAAGGAACTGCGCCAGCCATGCCGGGTGCGCGGGCCAGGCCGGTGCGCTTACCAGGTTGCCATCGGTGTAAGCCTGGTCGACCGGGATGTCGGCATATTTTCCGCCCGCCAGGCGCACTTCGGGTGCGCAGGCCGGATAGGCCGAGCAGGTCCGGCCTTCCAGGACGCCGGCCGCGGCTAGCAGCTGGGCGCCGTGGCACACCGCGGCGATCGGTTTGTTGGTGCTGGCAAAGTGCCGCACGATCTCCAGCACCCGCTCGTTCAGGCGCAGGTATTCCGGGGCGCGCCCGCCCGGAATGACCAGCCCGTCGTAGGCCGCCGGATCCACATCGGCAAAGCTCGCGTTCAGCGCGAAGTTGTGGCCGCGCTTTTCGCTATAGGTCTGGTCGCCCTCGAAATCATGGATGGCGGTGGGGCAGCTGGCGCCGGCCGCCTTGTCCGGACACACCGCATGGACTGTGTGGCCCACCATCTGGAGTGCCTGGAAAGGCACCATGGTTTCATAGTCTTCGGCGTAGTCGCCGACCAGCATCAAGATCTTTTTCGCCATCGCTGTCTCCTGTATGGTTACGGTTGTCCCGGGGGAGCCACGCCGCAAAGCGTGCCATCCGCCCAGGCGTTGCCCATTGTGTTGCCGTTTGCGGCAGCCCGGGTGGTAACCCATTACCGCATCCAGCCTGCCGATTTGGCGGGCTGCCCGAACGAGTCCCCATGCCCAACACCACTATCCAGTCGTCCGCCCTTGGCGACGTTACCCACTACCTGCGCGAACGCATCCGTACCGTGCCGGACTGGCCCCAGCCCGGCGTGATGTTCCGCGACATCACGCCGTTGCTGCAGGATCCCAAGTCCCTGCGCGTGCTGATCGACGTCTTTGTGCACCGCTACATGGACGCCAAGCTCGACGTGGTGGCCGGCATCGACGCACGCGGCTTTATCCTGGGCGCCATCGTGGCGTACGAGCTGAACCTGGGCTTCGTGCCGATCCGCAAGAAGGGCAAGCTGCCGTTCGAGACCGTGGCCGAAGAATATGAGCTGGAGTACGGCAGCGCCACGGTGGAGATCCACGCCGATGCCTGCAAGCCGGGTGACCGCGTGCTGCTGGTGGACGACCTGATCGCCACCGGCGGCACCATGATGGCTGGCCGCAAGCTGCTTGAGCGGCTGGGCGCCACCGTGGTGGAAGGCGCCGCCATCGTCGACCTGCCCGAGCTCGGCGGCTCTCGCCACCTCCTGGATAGCGGCCTGCCGTTGTTCACGGTTTGCCGCTTTGACGGGCATTGACACGCATTGACGGCCGCTCTCCGAGCGGCTTGCGCATTGGGCTTGCGGCCATTTCCACCGCGTGGACATGGCGTTGCCCACACATGCCGGCAGGCGCATAATGCCCCATTGACTACGATACGATGGCCGGGCGAAATCTTGCGATCCGCAATGGAGGCACCGGTCACATAAGGGCATAAGGGCGCAGCATGGGCGTACTACTTCATTTGCTTTCCGGCGTGGCGCTGCTGGTGTGGGGCACCAACATCGTCAAGGTCGGCATCCTGCGCGTGTATGGCGCCAACCTGCGCCACGTGCTCTCGTCCAGCATTTCCAACCGGTTCACGGCCTTTGCCGCCGGCCTCGGCGTGACGGGCCTGGTCCAGAGCAGCAACGCGACCGCCGTCATCGTCAGTTCCTTCGTCGGCCAGGGCCTGATTGCCGTGGCCCCGGCGCTGGCCATCATGCTGGGCGCCAACGTCGGTACCGCCATCATGGTGCAGGTGTTCTCGCTGGACCTGTCCTGGCTGTCGCCGCTGCTGATCTTCATTGGCGTGATCCTGCATCTGTCCTGGAAGGGCAACAAGCCTGGCCACGTGGGCCGCGTGCTGATCGGCCTGGGGCTGATCACGCTGGCGCTGGAGCTGATCTCCATTGCCACCCGCCCGGTGGTGGAAGCAGCCGGCGTCAAGGTGTTGTTCGGCACGCTCACTGGAGACCCTACGCTGGACATGCTGATTGGCGCCTTCCTGACCATCCTTTGCTATTCCAGCCTGGCGGTGGTGCTGTTCTGCGGGGCGCTGGCCTCGGCCGGGGTGGTGTCGCTGCATGTGGCGATGGCGCTGGTGCTGGGCGCCAACCTGGGCTCGGGCATTTCCGCATTGCTGACCACCTCCGGCAACAACCAGCCCGGCAAGCGCGTCACGCTGGGCAACCTGCTGTCGCGCCTGCTCGGCTGCGTGATCGCGCTGCCTTTGCTGGGGCAGGCCGAACACCTGCTGGCGCTGGTCGATGCCGATCCGCAGCGGCTGGTCGTGAATTTCCACCTGCTCTTCAATGTGGCGCTGGCGGTGCTGCTGCTGGGCGCCACCGGTCCGCTGGCGCGCCTGTGCGAGGCGGTGCTGCCCGGGCGCAACACCGGCGACAGCCAGGTCACCCCGCGCCACCTCGATCCCGCCGCGCTGCCCACGCCGGCGCTGGCGCTGTCCAATGCCGCGCGCGAGGTGCTGCGCATCGGCGACCGCATCGAGCAGATGCTGGACAACATGCTGCGCGTGCTGCGCACCAACGATGCCAAGCTCGCCACCGCCACCTGCCGCATCGACGACGAGGTGGACGATCTCTACACCGCGATCAAGCTCTACCTGACCCGGATCAGCCTGGAGGCGCTGGACGAGCGCGACGGCCGGCGCTGGACGGAGATCATCTCGCTCACCATCAACCTCGAGCACGCCGGCGACATCATCGAGCGCATCCTGCAGGACGCGCGCGAAAAGAAGATTGCCCACAACCTGGCCTTCTCGGAAGCGGGCATGCAGGAGATCTCGCAGATGCACGCGCGCGTAGTGGCCAACCTGCGGCTCGGGCTGTCGGTCTTCCTCTCCGGCGACCTGAAAAGCGCGCAGCAACTGATGGCGGAGAAGGCGACCTTCCGCGAGATGGAGCGCCAGTACGCGCGCACTCACCTGCAACGCGTCGCCGTGCAGACCGCCGAGAGCATCGAGACCAGTTCGCTGCACCTCGACGTGATCAGCGATCTCAAGCGCCTGAACTCGTTGTTTTGCGCCACCGCCTACCCGGTGCTGGAAGAAGCTGGCGTGCTTAACCGCAGCCGCATGAAGGAAGATGATGGCGAGCCTCCGGCCAGGGCGGTGCCGTCTGCGCAGGCGCACTGAGGGAGCACCAAGGAGCCACGAAGGCGCCACCAAGGAGGGCTACAGCTTGTAGCCGATCTCCCGCAGCAGGTTCCGCCGCGAGGCAATGTCAGCCTCGGTTTCCAGCCCGAGCGGCGAAGCGCCATCCACCACGCCAAGCACCGCGCGCCCCTGCGCGGTCTGCGCTACCACCACCTCGGTCGGGTTTGCCGTGGCGCAATAGATCCGGCATACCTCCGGCACCGCGCGCACGGTCGCGAGCACATTGACCGGGTAGAAGCCGTCGCCAAGGAACAGCAGGAAGCAGTGGCCGGCGCCGATTGCCAGCGCGTTCTGGCACGCCAGGTCGATCATCGCCTCGTCGGTGCCGGACCAGCGCACCAGGCGCTTGCCCGAGGCCTCGCAGAACGCTAGTCCAAAGCGGATGCCCGGCACCGCGCCGGCCAGCGCCTCGTGGATGTCGTCCACGGTCTTGATGAAGTGGGATTGCCCGAAAATGAAGTTGGTCGCCTCGGGCTTGGCGATCGGCACTACGGTGAGTTCCATGGCCGTGCTCCTGCATTGGCCTGTGCCAGCCCCGGAAAGGGCTTCAAGAGGCGCGGCCTTCCGCAGTCTATGGTAGGCCGGGCAAGGTCGAATGCAAGGCGCCGCGCCGGCCTACTTTGAGGAAGGCGGGCGGCGTCTGCGGCGCGCGCGCTGCAGCATCGCGGCGATGGCCACAAGCACGGCCGCGCCGCCCAGCGTCAGCGCCAGATTGCCGGATACAGCGCCGCTCGCCTTGGCAGGTACCTGGGCAGCGCTGGCAGCGCTGGCGGCGCTGGCCTCCCGGGCGGCTTGCGCGGGCGGGGCGGATGCTGCTGGCGCAGCAGGTTCATCGAGCGCTCGCGCCGCCGGCGCGGCCAGGTCGATCGGCGTGACGGTGGCCTGCGCCGCAGCCGGGCCGGCAACGGCTGCGCTGCCGAGCAGCAGCGCGCATTGCCAGGCGCAAAGGATGAGGCGGGAGCGCGTGCGCACGGTGGTCAGCGGCGCTCGAGCAGCGGCGCCAGGTACTTGCCGGTGAAGCTCACGCGGCTAGCTGCCACCGTTTCCGGCGTGCCCTTGGCGATCACCTGGCCACCGCCCGCACCGCCCTCCGGGCCCATGTCGAGCAGCCAGTCCGCGGTCTTGATCACGTCCAGGTTGTGCTCGATGATGACCACCGTGTTGCCCTGGTCGCGCAGCTTGTGGATGACCTTGAGCAGCAGCTCGATATCGTGGAAGTGCAGGCCCGTGGTGGGCTCGTCCAGGATGTAGAGCGTGCGGCCGGTGTCGCGCTTGGACAACTCCAGCGACAGCTTGACGCGCTGCGCCTCGCCACCCGAGAGCGTGGTGGCGGACTGGCCCAGCCGGATATAGCCAAGGCCCACGTCCAGCAGCGTCTTGAGCTTGCGCCGCACGACAGGCACCGCCAGGAAGAACTCGTGCGCGTGTTCTACCGTCATGTCGAGCACTTCGTGGATGTTCTTGCCCTTGTAGAGCACCTCCAGCGTTTCGCGGTTGTAGCGCTTGCCGTGGCAGACGTCGCAAGGCACGTACACGTCCGGCAGGAAATGCATCTCGACCTTGATCACGCCATCGCCCTGGCAGGCCTCGCAGCGCCCACCCTTGACGTTGAACGAGAAGCGGCCCGGATCGTAGCCACGCTCCTTGGCGGAAGGCACGCCCGCGAACAGCTCGCGGATCGGCGTGAACAGGCCGGTGTACGTAGCGGGGTTGGAGCGCGGGGTGCGGCCGATCGGGCTCTGGTCGACGTTGATGACCTTGTCGAAATGCTCCAGTCCGTCGATGCGGTCGTGCGCGGCTGGCTCCGCCGTGGAGCCATACAGGTGGCGCGCCACCGCGTGGTAGAGCGTGTCGTTGATCAGCGTCGACTTGCCCGAGCCGGACACGCCGGTCACGCAGGTGAGCAGGCCCACCGGGATCTCGGCGCTGACGTTGCGCAGGTTGTTGCCGGTTGCGTTGATGATGCGCAGCAGCTTTTCCTCGTCGGGCGCGGCACGCTCTTTCGGCACCTCGATGCGGCGCGCGCCGGACATGTACTGCCCGGTGAGCGAATTGGCCGACTGCTCGATCTGCTGCGGCGTGCCTTCGGCCACGATCATGCCGCCGTGCACGCCGGCGCCCGGGCCGATGTCGACCACGTAGTCGCAGGCGCGGATCATGTCTTCGTCGTGCTCCACCACCAGCACGGAGTTGCCGATGTCGCGCAGGTGCTTGAGCGTGCCGATCAGGCGGTCGTTGTCGCGCTGGTGCAGGCCGATGGAAGGCTCGTCCAGCACGTACATCACGCCGGTCAGGCCGGAGCCGATCTGCGACGCCAGCCGGATGCGCTGCGCCTCGCCGCCCGACAGCGTGTCGGCGCTGCGCTCGAGCGACAGGTAATCCAGCCCCACGTTGTTGAGGAAGTTCAGGCGCGCGCTGATTTCCTTGACGATCTTGTCGGCGATCTCGCGCTTGGCGCCGTGCATGTCCAGCGTGAGGAAATAGGTGAGTGCATCGCGCAGCGGCCAGCCGTTGATCTCGTAGATGGCGCGCGCCTGGTCGTTCTCGCCCAGCTTGACGTGGCGCGCCTCGGTGCGCAGGCGGGTACCGTGGCAGGCGGGGCAGGCCTGGTTGTTCTGGTACTTGGCGAGCTCCTCGCGCACCGCGATGGAGTCGGTCTCGCGGTAGCGGCGCTCCAGGTTGGGAATGATGCCCTCGAAGGCATGCTCGCGCACCGTGGTGCGGCCACGTTCGTTCATGTAGGTGAACGGGATCTCCACGTCGCCCGAGCCGTGCAGCACGACTTCCTGCACCTCGGCCGGCAGGTCCTCGAAGGCCGTATCGAGCTCGAAGTCGTAGTAGGCCGCCAGGCTTTGCAGCATCTGGAAGTAAAACTGGTTGCGGCGGTCCCAGCCCTTGATGGCGCCCGAGGCCAGCGACAGGTTAGGGAAGGCCACCACCCGCTTGGGATCGAAGAAGGTGATCTGGCCCAGGCCGTCGCAGCTCGGGCAGGCGCCCATCGGGTTGTTGAATGAGAACAGCCGCGGTTCCAGCTCCTGCAGCGAGTACGAGCAGATCGGGCAGGCAAACTTGGAGCTGAACCCGTGCTCCTGGTCGGTGTCGATCTCCAGCGCGATGGCGCGGCCGTCGGCCAGGCGCAGCGCGGTCTCAAACGATTCCGCCAGTCGTTGCTTGATGTCCGGGCGCACCTTGACGCGATCCACCACCACGTCGATGGAATGCTTCTCCGTCTTTTTCAGCTTGGGCAGCGCGTCCACCTCGTAGACCACCGCCGGTGCCTCATGTGTGGTGCCGCCGCCGGAGCGGATGCGAAAGCGCACGAAACCCTGCGCCTGCATGGTGTCGAACAGGTCGGAATGTTCACCCTTGCGGTTGGCCACCACCGGCGCCAGGATCATCAGCTTGGTGTCTTCCGGCAGCGCCAGCGCGGCGTCGACCATCTGCGAGACGCTTTGCGCYTGCAACGCCAGGTTGTGGTCGGGGCAGTAAGGCGTGCCCGCGCGCGCGAACAGCAGCCGCAGGTAGTCGTGGATCTCGGTGACCGTGCCCACGGTCGAGCGCGGGTTGTGGCTGGTTGCCTTCTGTTCGATGGCGATCGCGGGCGATAGCCCCTCGATCAGGTCGACGTCCGGCTTTTCCATCAGCTGCAGGAACTGGCGCGCGTAGGCCGACAGCGACTCCACGTAGCGGCGCTGGCCCTCCGCGTACAGCGTATCGAAGGCGAGCGAGGACTTGCCCGATCCGGACAGCCCGGTAATCACGATCAGCTTGTTGCGCGGCAGATCGAGATTGATGTTCTTCAGGTTGTGGGTACGGGCACCACGGATTCTAATTTCTTCCATATACCGATTGTCTTCGCCAGGCGGGGCCGCCGGTCGGGTCGACAGGCCGGGTCTCACGGAATTTCAAGAAAAAAGCATGCCAGCAGAGCTGCGACCGGCTTCAGGCCAGCCTCAGGCCGGGCTTTGCCAGCCCGTGCCGGGGCTTGCGGTGTCCGATTCGGAGCCGAAAGCGCAGCGGAGCAAACCTGTTAATATACCGAACTTCGGTTTCCGGGGGTTGCTTGGGCCATGAGACTGCGCCCTGCAGCAACGGTGGCAGAAGCGCCGCAACTTCCGCTCCGGCCATGGATCGAAGTTGTCGCCGCCCCGTCAGCATTGGGGTGATGCGGTGCGTGCGCGGTGCACGACCCGGCAATCCGTCATAGAAATTCCCCACGATCGCAATGTCGTCGATCCATAGCTCCTCCCAAGATGCGGCCAAGGCCGACGATTCCAAGGTTCAGCCCGCTGCCGGGCGCGACCGCATGACCGGCACGGAAGTGCGGGCCAGCATTTCGCTCGCCAGTATTTTTGCGCTGCGCATGCTGGGCCTGTTCCTGATCCTGCCAATTTTCGCGGAATATGCGCGAACCCTTCCGGACGGCCACGACGGGCTCCGGGTTGGCATTGGCATGGGCATATACGGGCTGATGCAGGCTTTTCTCCATATTCCGCTCGGCTGGCTGTCCGACCGGGTGGGGCGAAAGCCGGTGATGGTAGGTGGCCTGCTGATGTTTGCTGCTGGCGCTCTGGTGGCTGCCTTTTCCGACACCCTGACGGGCATCATCATTGGCCGTTCGCTGCAGGGGATGGGGGCTATCTCCGCGGCCATTACGGCGTGCATTGCGGATCTCACCAGGGAGCAGCACCGCACCAAGGCCATGGCCATGGTCGGCGGCAGCATCGGGTTGACCTTCGCATTGTCGCTAGTGATCGCCTCTCCGCTGTTGCACATCATCGGCATGCCCGGCATCTTTGCACTGATGTCCGTGTTTGGGGTGTTAGCGATCTTGGTCACACTGTTCGTGGTGCCTACGCCTCCGCCGCCGCATCCGGTACGGCTACCATTTCGCACTGTGCTGATGAATCCCGACCTGATTCGCCTCAATGTTGGCGTTCTGGCCCTTCATGTCTCCCAGGTCGCCATGTTTATGGTGGTGCCTGCCATGCTGACAGATGCGGGTATGCCACTTGATCAGCATTGGAAAGTTTATCTGCCGGTGGTGCTAGTGTCATTTGTCCTGATGCTGGCGCCAATGATGGCCGCGGAGCGATACGGAAAGATACGTCCTGTGCTGCTCGGTTCGGTAGCGCTGATGACTGCGGTACAGCTGTTGTTTGCGGCAGTTCATGGCCTGTGGGCCATCACGGGCGTCTTGCTGTTGTTCTTTGTTGCCTTTAATTTGCTGGAGGCCATGCAGCCATCGCTAGTGTCTCGCTATGCTGCCGCCTCTCGAGGTGCGGCCCTGGGCGTCTACAACACTACTCAGGCTCTGGGCATGGCATTAGGAGGGCCTGCCGGAGGTTGGTTGCTCCAGCATGAGGGTAGAAGCGCAGTGTTTGTGGGCTGTGCGGTGTTGTTGATGCTCTGGCTTATAATCGCTTGGAGTATGAAGCCACCTCCGGCTCGGGCAAGCGCCAGCAGTCGGACCGCGGCGGCGTGAGGTCGGTTTTGAGTCACGTTCGCATCACTTCGTAAAGTTTTTTGCCAAGAATTGGCACTAGCATGACCGCGCGCCCGACTTCTTGGCCGGGGGCGCGTTATTCGTTTACGCATCAGTCAACAGTCAAGGCATCGCCACGCCGCTTGCAGCAGAGGGCGTGGCCCTGGGAGAACATTCACATGGCATCGATCAACAAAGTCATCCTCGTCGGCAACCTGGGCGCGGATCCGGAAACCCGCTACCTGCCCAGCGGCGACGCCGTGAGCAACATCCGCCTGGCGACCACCGATCGTTACAAGGACAAGACCAGCGGCGAGATGAAGGAAGCCACCGAGTGGCACCGCATCGCCTTCTTCGGCAAGCTGGCCGAGATCGCCGGCCAGTACCTGCGCAAGGGCTCGCAGGTCTATATCGAAGGGCGCATCCGCACCCGCAAGTGGACCGACCAGTCTGGCGCGGAAAAGTACAGCACCGAAATCGTGGCTGAGCAAATGCAGATGCTGGGTTCGCGCCAGGGCATGGGCGGTGGTGGCGGCGGCGGTGGCGACGACATGGGTGGTGGCGGCGGTGGCTATGGTGRTGGCCGCGAATCGTCGGGCGGTGGCGGTGGTTACGGCGGCGGTGCGCGCAGCGGTGGCGGCCAGGCTGCCGGCGGCCAGCAAGGTGCTGGCGGCGCGCGTCGCCAGCAGCAGGCTCCGTCGAACGGCTTTGAAGACATGGACGACGATATTCCGTTCTGACGATCTGACCGTTCTGAGCATCCCCGCCATCCCAGGCCGACACAGTCGGTACGGCCTGCACCGGCAAACGAAAAACCCCGGGAGTCGTTGATTCCCGGGGTTTTTTGTTTCTTGGCCCCTCGAAGGCGCCGTGCGTGCTCAGTGCGGCATGGCGGTGAAGTCCAGCGCGTTGGTCAGGTCGCCCATGGCCTTGCCCTTGTTGGCGAGCAGGGCGGTATCGCGTTGCTGCAGGCCCGGCAGGGTCGGCAGGACAAAGCGGCGGGTGATGAAGCGCAGCGCCGAGGCCGTGTCGTATTGCGTGTGGTCGACAAAGCCCTTTTTCACATACGGCGACACCAGGATCGCCGGGATGCGCGTGCCCGGGCCCCAGCGGTCGCCGGTGGGCACTTGCGCGTGGTCGTAGAAGCCGCCGTTTTCGTCGTAGGTGACGAGAATCAGCATGTTCTTCCACTGCGGGCTCTGCTGGAGCTGCGCGATCACGCTGGCGATATGCTTGTCGCCGTCGGCCACGCTCGCGTAGCCGGGGTGCTGGTTCAGGTTGCCCTGCGGCTTGTAGAAGGTGACCGCAGGGAGGTTGCCGGCAGCGGCATCCTGCAGGAACTGGCTGTCGAAGTCCTTCAGGTGCGCGCTGCGGTTGGCGGCCTGGGTGACCGGGTCAAAGTTGGCGTAGTAGTTGAACGGCTGGTGGTGCGCCTGGAAGTTGGGCACCGTGTTGTTATAGATGGCGGTCGGGTCCTGCGTGGCCTTGGCCCAGGCACCGGCGTACCAGGCCCAGCTCACGCCGCGCGCGTTCAGCAGGTCGCCGATGGTGGTCTGGGTCTGCGGCGGCAGCGTGGTCGCCTTGGTGGGGTCGGCGTAGAGGCCTGTGGCATCGGTGGTGGCGGGCTTGTTGCCGCTCGGCTGGTAGTCCGGCTGCATGGTGTTGACCGCGTAGAACATGCCGCTGGCGTCCTTGGGCGTCAGCGTGCTGTCGTTCTGGTACACCGCCTTGCCGGAGAGGACCGAGGTGGGGTTGCCGGTGCCGGGGGTCAGGCGCACGAAGTTGCCGTTGGCGTCGACGTCGATCGCGGAGATCGAGTTCTTGGCCGGCGAGGTGGCCGCGTCGGCGTTCGGGTACTGCGGCGCGCAGGCGCAGATCAGGTACTGGTGGTTCAGGAACGAGCCGCCAAAGGCACCCATGTAGAAATTGTCGGCCAGCACATATTGCTTGGCGAGCTGCCACATCTGCATCTGGCTGCCGTCGTAATAGCCCATCGTCAGGCCGCCGGCGTCCGAGAACGCGGCGTACTTGTCGTTCTTGCCGCCGTTGATCTGCATCTGGTTGTTATAGAAGCGGTGCACCAGGTCGCGCGTGGTGACGGACTGCGCAATCTCCACGTTGCTGCCGTTGATGCCGCCGGACGCGAGCGGCGTGTCGATCTGGAACGGCTTGTTCGCCCAGTTGGCGGTGCTGGCCTGCGGCAGTTGCACGCCCTGGCCTGCTGCGGTGAGCCCGCCCCAGGTCGGCGGCAGCACCGGCAGCACGGAGCCATCGAAGTCCTTCTGCGGCTCGACGGTGCCGGTCGAGGTGGGGTTCACGCCGGGCACGCCGTTGGCGCCCGGGAACAGGCCGTAGAGATTATCGAAGCCGCGGTTCTCGGCATAGATCACCACCACGGTCTTGATGTTGTCGAGGGCGACCCGCTTGGCGACGCCGTCGCGCAGCGCCTGGGCGATGTCGCCGCCGCCGGCCACCGAGTCGGCGATCAGGTCGATGGTCTGATCGATCTCCGCCTGCAGGGTCGCCTTGATGGTCTTGTCGGTTTCCTTGTTGTGGTCGGTCAGCAGCTTGTCCGCCGTCACGCCGATGCGGGCGGCCAGACGTGCCTTGGCCGCGGTGAGGTCGCCACCGTTGGACTCCATGAGCGCGACCAGTTCGGTCGTGATGGCGCTGAGCACGCCGTTGGCGCTGGCCGGTGCGCGGAACACCAGCGGACGGGTCACGGCTGCGTGGCCGCCGGTGTCATCGTTGCGGAAGGCGTCGCTGCCGATCTCGGCGGCGATCGCGCCCTGGCCGGTGAGCGTAAAGGCGCCGTTCTTGTCGGTGTAGGTACTGGTCTCCGTGCTTTCGCACTTGCCATTGTTGTTGGCATCGATGCAGACCTTGGCGTGCTCGAAATAGCTGCCGGTCACCACGCCCGAGGTGGTGACGGCTGCGGGCGTGCTTCCGCTCCCGGAGTCGCTGCCGCCGCAGGCGGCCATGGCAGCGGCGGCCACCGCTGCAAGGGGATAAAGTCTTAAGGCTCGGCGCATGGAATATCCTTTTTTCGTTATGTGTAAGGCGGTTTTTTTTGGGACAGCCGCGCGATTCTCGCGCCGCTCCATGTCAGATTGATGATGGCGCCGGGACGAGAAAGCGACATCCGGCCACGCATGACACGCCGTTGTCATGCACGCGTGCTAGCGTGGCGGCCCGTTCCTGAATCTCCTGTGCCTGGGCTGCCGCACTCATCCCGCCCTGGCCATTCCACTTCGCCGCACAGATGCCACCGTGCTTTGTTCTGCCGCCAGTTCCTTCCCCGATCCGCCGCCTTGCCACGGGGGCCTTGCTGCTGTCTTTCGCCCTGACCCTGGCGGGCTGTGGCAAGTCCGGAAAGGAGGGCGTGGCCGCGGCCCCGGCATCCACGCCGGCTGCCAGCCAGGTCGCCGCGCCTTCGCGGCCAGCCTATGCCGACGCGTTCTACACCATGATGGCAACGCGCCGGCCGCAGGTGCCGGCCATGGCCGCGCTTGGCAAGGCGCTGTTCTTTGATCCCGCCTTGTCGGCGTCCGGCCGGCTCGCGTGCGCAAGCTGCCACAGCCCGGAACACGCCTATGGGCCGGCCAACGGCCTGTCGGTGCAACGGGGCGGCCCCGACATGCTGCGCGCCGGCGCGCGCGCGGCGCCGTCGCTGCGCTATGTGCAGAACGTGCCGCCGTTCTCCGAGCATTTCCACGAGAACGACGGCAACGACAGCGAAGACCAGGGTCCCACCGGCGGCCACAACTGGGACGGGCGGGCGTCTTCCACGCACGAGCAGGCCGGCATTCCCTTGCTGTCACCGCATGAGATGGCGAACGCGGACGCGGCAGCGGTGGCCGTCAGGCTGCGCACCGGCAAGCATGTGCAGACCCTGCGCGAGGTGTTTGGCGCCGACATCCTGGAGCGCGACGAGGTAGCCTTCCAGGCCGCGCTGATGGCGCTCGAGGTGTTCCAGGAAACGCCGTCCGAGTTCTATCCCTACAGCAGCAAGTACGATGCGTTCCTGCGGCGGCAGGTCAAGCTGAGCGAGCAGGAAGCGCGCGGCCTGCGCCTGTTCAACGATCCCGCCAAGGGCAACTGCGCGGCCTGCCACCCCAGCGCGATCAGCGCCGATGGCGTCTTTCCCGCCTTCAGCGATTTTGGCTTCATCGCGCTGGGCGTGCCGCGCAACCGCAAGCTGGCGGTCAATGCCGATCCGGCCTTCTTCGACATGGGCCTGTGCGGGCCGGATCGCACGGACCTGAAGGCGCGCGCCGAGTACTGTGGCCTGTTTCGCACCCCTGGCCTGCGCAACGTGGCGCAACGTAAGACCTTCTTCCACAACGGCGCCCTTCATTCGCTGGAAGAGGTGTTGCGTTTCTACGTGCAACGGGACAGCAATCCCGGTAAGTGGTACCCGCGCAAGGCCGACGGCAGCATCGACAAGTTCGACGACCTGCCGGTGCGGTATCGTGACAACGTCAATATGGAGCCTCCGTTCGGCGGCGCGCCTGGCAGCAAGGGCGCCCTGTCGGAGGCGGAGATCCGCGACGTCATCGCGTTCCTGAAGACCCTCAACGACGGCTACCGCTTGCCTGCAACCCGTTGAGGGGCCGGGCGGCAGTGGCTGTTTGCCGGTACTTACGGGTTAGCACGCATTGGCGGGTGGGCAAGCGCCCGGCAACGTGCCGGGCGCCTCGCAGGCCTTTCCTTTTTTCAATCCGTCCCCATTTCCTCCTGACACCGTGCTGTCAGGAGATGTCAGCGCCACACTTCAGCGCGCGGCACGCTGCCGTCCTTCGGGATAGGATAGCGGCCTGACCGTACCAATACCGCGATTCGCGATGGCTTTCGCCGCGCTCCCGGGGCCCGTGTGCCCTGCCAGGCCTGTCTTCGCCAATCGCATGCCGCACGCAAGCTATCAGCTAGCCACTCGCAAGCCACGCTTTAAAGGACGCATCCCATGTCATCCGGTGTCATCCGTATCCGCGGAGCCCGTCAGCACAATCTCAAGAATCTCGACCTCGATCTGCACACCGGCGAAATGACCGTGGTGACGGGGCCGTCGGGCTCGGGCAAATCGAGCCTGGTGTTCGATACGCTCTACGCCGAAGGGCAGCGGCGCTATGTCGAAACCTTCAGCGCCTATGCGCGCCAGTTCCTGGACCGCATGGACCGGCCGCAGGTGGACCGGGTGGACGGCGTGCCGCCGGCCATCGCCATCGACCAGACCAACCCGGTGCGCAGCTCGCGCTCCACGGTCGGCACGATGACGGAGCTCAACGATCACTTGAAGCTGCTGTACGCGCGCGCCGCCGAGCTGTTCGACCGCCAGACCGCGCAGCCTGTGCGGCATGACTCGCCGGAGACCATCTACGCGGAGCTGCAAGCACGTGCCGCCCAGGGCGATCCGCGCCTGGTTGTCACCTTCCCGGTGGAACTGCCGGAAACCACCACCGATGCCGAGATCGAGCAGTGGCTCTCCGTCAGCGGCTACACACGCGTGCAGGCGCAGCGCGTGGTGGCCTCGCCCACCGGCCCGCGCAAGGTGCTGGACGTGGTGGCCGACCGCTTCCGCCTGGGCAATACCGAAAAGGTGCGGGTGCTGGAAGCCATCGAGGCCTCGCTCAAGCGCGGCAGCGGCCGTGTCAACGTCTACGTGATCGACGCGGCGGACGAGGGCGCGCAGGCGCAGGTGTGGCGGTTCTCGACCGGCCTGCACAGCCCGGAAAGCGATATCCGCTATGCCGATCCGCAGCCCGCGCTGTTCTCCTTCAACTCCGCCTACGGTGCTTGCGAGACCTGCCGCGGCTTCGGCCGCGTGATTGGCGTGGACCTCGGACTGGTGATCCCGGACGAGCGCAAGACGCTGCGCGGCGGCGCCATCAAGCCGATGCAGACGCCGGCCTGGAAGGAGTGCCAGGACGACCTGATGCGCTACGCCGCCAAGGCGGGCATCCCGCGCGACGTGGCGTGGTCAAGCCTTACCCCGGCCGAGCGCGCCTGGGTCATCGACGGCTCGCCGGATTGGAACGGCAAGTGGAATACCCACTGGTATGGCGTCAAGCGCTTCTTCGACTACCTGGAGTCGAAGGCGTACAAGATGCATATCCGCGTGCTGCTATCGAAGTACCGCAGCTATACGCCGTGCGAGACCTGCGGCGGCGCGCGGCTGAAGACCGAGGCGCTGTTGTGGCGCCTGGGCAGCAAGCCGGGTGCGGACGCCGTATGCGCGCCGGAGAAGCGCTTCCTGCCGCGCGGCGTGGACTGGGACCGCACGCAGCTCGAAGCGCTGCCGGGCCTCACCGTGCACGATCTGATGCTGATGCCGATCGAGCGCATCCGCAAGTTCTTCGACGAGCTCACGCTGCCGAGCCTGATGCTCGATGACGCGCTCAAGCTGTTGCTGGCCGAGGTGCGCACACGCCTGAAATATTTGTGCGATGTGGGCCTGGGCTACCTCACGCTGGACCGCCAGAGCCGCACGCTGTCCGGCGGCGAGGTGCAACGGATCAACCTGACCACCGCACTCGGCACCTCGCTGGTCAAGACGCTGTTCGTGCTGGACGAGCCCAGCATCGGCCTGCACCCGCGCGACCTGAACCGCATCGTCGAGGCCATGCATCGCCTGCGTGACGCCGGCAATACGCTAGTGGTGGTGGAGCACGATCCTTCGGTGATGCTCGCGGCAGACCGGCTGATCGACATGGGCCCCGGGCCGGGCGAGCGCGGTGGCAACATCATCTTTGACGGCACGCCTGCCGATATCCGCGGCTCGGGCACGCTCACCGGCGAATATCTTGCCGGCCATCGCCAGGTGACCGATCTCTCCCGCTGGATGCCGCGCACGGTCGACGCTGCGACGCCGCGCATCGTGCTCGAAGGCGCCTCCGAGCACAACCTGCGTGACGTCACCGTGGAGATCCCGCTGCAGCGCCTGGTGTGCGTGACCGGCGTTTCCGGCTCGGGCAAGTCCACCTTGCTGCAGGACGTGCTGTATCCCGCCATGGCGCGCCAGTTCGGCAAGTCCACGGATGCGCCCGGCGCCTTTCGCAGCCTCACCGGCGCGGAACAGGTGGCCGATGTGGTGTTCGTCGACCAGTCGCCCATCGGCAAGACCGCGCGCTCCAACCCGGCCAGCTATGTGGGGGCCTTCGACGAGATCCGCAAGCTGTTCGCCAAGGCGCCCATGGCGCTGCAGCGCAGCTATACCGCCGGCATGTTCAGTTTCAATTCCGGCGACGGGCGCTGCCCCACCTGCGGTGGCTCGGGCTTCGAGCACGTCGAGATGCAGTTCCTCTCCGACGTCTACCTGCGCTGCCCGGATTGCGATGGCCGGCGCTACCGCGCTGAAATCCTCGAAGTAAAGATCGAGCGCGCGCTGCCGGGCCAGCCGCCGCGCGCGCTCAGCGTGGCCGATGTGCTCGAGCTGACCGTGAGCGAGGCCGTGGCGTACTTTGCCGGCGACGCGGCGGTGCTGCGCGTGCTGCAGCCGATCGTCGACGTGGGCCTGGAATATGTGAAGCTGGGCCAGCCGGTGCCAACATTGTCGGGGGGCGAGGCCCAGCGGCTGAAGCTGGCCGGCTACCTGGCCGAGACCGCGCAGGCGAGCAATACGCGCGTCAAGCCGATGCCGTACGAATGCAAGCTGTTCATGTTCGACGAGCCCACCACCGGGCTGCACTTCGACGACATCGCCAAGCTGATGCGCGCTTTCGGCAAGCTGCTCGATGGCGGCCACTCGCTGATCGTGATCGAGCACAACCTCGACGTGGTGCGCGCCGCCGACTGGATCATCGACCTCGGCCCCGAGGGCGGCGACGCGGGCGGTGAAGTGCTGTGCGTGGGCACGCCGGAAGACGTCAAGCGCTGCGCGCACTCGCACACCGGCAAGGCGCTGCTGCAATACGACCGCGCCGTCGGCCATGCCTTTGTCGCGGAGGACGCGGGCGTGCCCTTGCAGGCCGCCTTGCGCGCGGCGCGCGCGCGCCGCGCCATCGAGGGCGAGGACGTGGTGCGCATCGTCAACGCGCACGAGCACAACCTGAAGGCGCTCAACGTCGATATCCCGCATGGCAAGTTCAACGTCATCACCGGTGTGTCGGGATCGGGCAAATCCACGCTTGCTTTCGACATCCTGTTCCATGAAGGGCAGCGTCGCTATCTCGAATCCCTCAATGCCTACGCGCGCTCCATCGTGCAGCCCGCCGGGCGGCCGGAGGTGGATGCGGTGTACGGCATTCCGCCCACGGTGGCCATCGAGCAGCGCCTGTCGCGTGGCGGCCGCAAGAGCACGGTGGCGACCACTTCCGAGGTCTGGCACTTCCTGCGGCTGATGTATGTGAAGCTGGGCATCCAGCATTGCATCCACGACGGCACGCCAGTCACCTCGCAAAGCCCCGAGTCCATCGCGGCGCAGTTGCTGCGCGACTACAAGGGCCAGCATGTGGGCCTGCTGGCGCCGCTGGTGGTCAACCGCAAGGGGGTCTATACCGACCTGGCCAAATGGGCCAAGGCGCGCGGCAACACGCACCTGCGCGTGGACGGCGAATTCCTGCCGGTGGACCCATGGCCGCGCCTGGACCGTTTCCGCGAGCACACCATTGAACTGCCGGTGGGTGACATCATCGTGTCCGCGGACAACGAAGCCGCATTGCGCGCGCTGCTCGGGCAGGCGCTGGAAGCCGGCAAGGGCGTGATGCACCTGCTGGCGCCGCTCGATGGCCTGCAGCATGCCATGGGCAACGGCGGCACCGCTCGCGTCGGCAGCACCACGGTGTTCTCGACCAAGCGCGCTTGCCCGGTGTGCAGCACCAGCTATCCGGAACTGGACCCGCGCCTGTTCTCCTACAACAGCAAGCACGGCTGGTGCACCAGCTGCGTGGGCACCGGCCTGACCCTCACGCGCGAGCAGCGTGCGGCCTACGACGATACCGTGATGGCCGACGACAACCGCGGGCGCGAGCAGACGCTGCCCTCGGAGCAGCAAGAGCCCGATGACGTTGCCGATACCCCGTGCGCGGATTGCGGCGGCACGCGGCTGAACCCGGTGGCGCGCGCGGTCACCTTCGACGCGCACCCCATCGTGGAAGTGGCGCAGTGGACGGTGTCCGACACGCACCGCTGGGTGCAGGGCCTGCACCTGGCCGGGCGCGAAGGCGAGATCGCGCGCGACGTGGTGAGCGAGATCCGCAGCCGCCTGCAGTTCCTGGAGGAGGTCGGCCTGGGCTACCTGAGCCTGGACCGCGCCGCGCCTAGCTTGTCCGGCGGCGAGGCGCAGCGCATCCGGCTGGCGGCGCAGCTTGGCAGCAACCTGCAGGGCGTGTGCTACGTGCTTGACGAGCCCACCATCGGCCTGCATCCGCGCGATAACCAGATCCTGCTCGGCGCCCTGCGCAAGCTCGGCGAGAAGGGCAACACGCTGGTGGTGGTGGAGCACGACGAGGACACCATCCGCCGCGCCGACCATATCATCGACATCGGTCCTGGCGCCGGCAAGCGCGGCGGCACGCTGGTGGCGCAAGGCGGCGTGGCCGCGCTGTCGGCCAGTGCGGATTCGCTGACCGGACAGTTTCTCGCCCATCCGATCCTGCATCCGTTGCAGCCGCGCCGTGAGGTGAAGCCGGCGGGCAAGAACGGCGAGGCCGTACCCGAGCGCTGGCTGACCGTGCATCACGCCACGAAGCACAACCTGCGCAACGTGACCGCCAGCATTCCGTTGGCGCGGCTGGTCGCCATCACGGGCGTCAGCGGTTCCGGCAAGTCCACGCTGGCGCGCGATGTGCTGATGGCCAACCTGCTSGACGCSGTGGGSCGCTCGGTRATGTCGTCGCCGGCCACGCGGCGCGCGCGCAAGGCGGCGGGCAGCGAGGCGCCCGCGCGCTCGCAGGCCACGGCGCGCACCGAGCCGCGCCGCAAGCTGGAGGTCACGCACAACTGGCAGGGCTGCGAGTCCATCACCGGGTATGAGAGCATCGACCGCGTGCTGGAGGTCGACCAGACCCCGATCGGCAAGACGCCGCGCTCCTGCCCGGCCACGTATATCGGCGTGTGGGACACCATCCGCAAGCTGTTCGCGCAGACGCTGGAGGCCAAGGCGCGCGGCTATTCCGCCTCGCGCTTTTCCTTCAACACCGGCGACGGGCGCTGCCCGGCCTGCGAGGGGCAGGGCGTGCGCACCATCGGCATGAGCTTCCTGCCGGACGTGAAGGTGCATTGCGATGTCTGCCATGGCCAGCGCTTCAACCCGGAGACGCTGGCGGTTACCTGGCGCGGCAAGAATATCGGCGACGTGCTGACGATGGAGATCGACGAGGCGGTGGAGTTCTTCTCCGCCATGTCCAATATCGCGCACCCGCTGCAGCTGATGAAGGACGTGGGCCTGGGCTACCTGACGCTGGGCCAGCCGTCGCCCACGCTGTCCGGCGGCGAGGCGCAGCGCATCAAGCTGGTGACCGAGCTGTCCAAGGTGCGGGACGACATCACCCGCCGTGGGCAGCAGGCGCCGCATACGCTGTACGTGCTGGATGAACCTACCGTGGGCCTGCACATGGCCGACGTGGCCAAGCTGATCCGCGTGCTGCACCGGCTGGCCGATGGCGGGCACAGCGTGGTGGTGATCGAGCATGATCTCGACGTGATCGCCGAGGCCGACTGGATCCTCGACCTGGGCCCGGAAGGCGGCGTGGCGGGTGGCGGCATTGTCGCCGCGACCGATCCCGAGGGGCTGGTGCGGGTGCGGGCCAGCCACACCGGCGCGGCGCTGGCGCCGGTGCTGGCCCGCGGCAAGGCGGCTGGCAAGGCAACGCCAGAGAGCGGCAACGACGCCAGGCACCGCCTTGCGGCGGCGCAGTAAAGCCAGCGTGGCGGCCTCGCCCCTACCCGGAGGGCGAGGCTGCAGGCCGTTTTCACCCGGCGGCCCCGGTAGCTGACACAATGACGGATTCAGCAACTGGTGGCCGCCGCCGGTCCAGCCGTGCGCCACAGAGGTGGCGGCCGGGCGGGCCATGCGTAGCCGCCGCATGACAGCGTGATAGCAAAACCCCTTTCCCTTTTCTCCCTCCTCTCCCTACCCGCCATCGTGACGGCGCTTTGGCTCGCCCTGGCCAGCACGTCCGCGCTGGCGGCACCCGCTGCCGCATCGGACGCTAGCGGCCCACGCGCGCCTGCCAAGGCGGGCAAGCGCGCGGCCTCGGCGCCGACGCCAACCTCCCGGGCCGTTCAGCAAGCCACCACCGCGCCGCAGGTCAACCATGACCAATACGCACTGCGCCCCGAGCGCGACGTGCAGCCGCGCAGCAGCTTTGGCCTGCGGATGAAACCCGGCTGGCCGCAGCAGGACGATTCCGCCGGGCCCGGGCGTTAGCCAGCCAGCTCGGCATGCTGCCGGGCATACCGGCGGCAGTGCCTTTGCGGTACGCTCTGTGGGTTCCGTAGTCCGACCCGCAGTCCGACCCTTACACCGCAAGGAGCTCAGATGTCCACCAGCCCGTCCGGCTTTGCGTGCGCCCCGGCCGCAGCCCGCGCCACCGTCCATCACCTGCGCGCCTCGCGCATCCGCGAGGTGGCCAATGCTGGCATCGGCCTGCCCGACGTGCTGCCCTTCTGGTTCGGCGAATCCGACCAGGTCACGCCCGCCTTTATCCGCGACGCCGCCAGCCGGGCACTGGCCGGCGGGGCGACGTTCTACACGCACAACCTGGGCATCGCCCCGCTGCGCAGCGCGCTGGCCGACTACGTCAGCGCACTGCATGGCGCCACCGCCCTGGACAATGTGGTGGTGACCAGCGCCGGCGTCAACGCGCTGATGCTGGCTGCCCAACTGGTGGCCGGGCCCGGCGACCGCGCGGTTGCCGTCACGCCGCTGTGGCCCAACCTGGTGGAAATCCCCAAGATCCTTGGCGCCGAAGTGGAAACCGTCTCGCTCGATTACGGCACGCACGGCTGGACCCTGGATCTGGACAAGCTGCTGGCCGCGCTGACGCCTGATACGCGCTTGCTGATGATCAACTCGCCGAACAACCCTACCGGCTGGGTGATGTCGCGCGCGGACCAGCAAGCGGTGCTCGCGCACTGCCGGCGCCATGGCATCTGGATCATTGCCGATGAAGTGTACGAACGGCTGTATTACGGCGAAGGCGATGGCGCCATCGCGCCGTCGTTCCTGGATATCGCCAGCCGCGACGAGCGGGTGATCTGCGTCAACTCGTTCTCCAAGGCCTGGTTGATGACTGGCTGGCGGCTGGGCTGGATGGTGCTGCCCGCGGCGCTTACCGACGACCTGGGCAAGCTGGTTGAGTACAACACATCGTGCGCGCCGTCCTTCGTGCAGGAAGCCGGCATTGTGGCGGTGCGGGAGGGCGAGGCCTTTACCCGTGAACTGGTCGGCAGGCTGCGCGCGGCGCGCGATCACCTGGTGGGTGCGTTGGCTGTGGTGCCGGGCGTGGATGTGCATGCGCCCGAGGGCGCCATGTATGTGTTCTTCCGGCTGGCCGGCGCCAGCGACAGCCTGGCGCTGTGCAAGCAGCTGGTGCGCGAGGCACGGCTCGGGCTGGCGCCGGGGAGCGCGTTCGGGGACGAGGGGGAGGGCTTTGTGCGGTGGTGCTATGCGTGTGATCCGGCGAGGCTGGATGAGGGTGTGCGACGGTTGCGCGGGTTTCTGGGGCGTTGAGCGCCGCGCCGCTCGCGGTGCGCTCGGGCTGGCGTGCGCCATCTTCATGTCGAGACGGCACCGCTAGCACTAGCACTAGCACTTCACTGCGCAGCGGCCGCCTCTGCCTGCCACCAGCCGCCCCCCAGCGCCTGCAGCAGCGCCGCGGAATCGGTAAAGCGGCTGGCGGTAGCCTGCGACAGCGAAAGCGCGGCCTGCCGGTACTGCCGCTCGGCATCGAGCACCGCAAGCTGGCTGACGCCGCCGAGACGATACTGGCCGGTCACGATCGATAGCGTATCGGCGGCCTGCTTCGCACTGTCGGCGCGCGCCTGCAAGGTGTTGGCATCGGCCTCCAGCGCGCGCAGCGAATCCGCGACTTCACGCAGGCCCTGCAGCACCGTTTGCTGGTAGGCCGCGAGCGATTGCGCGTAGGCCGCTTGCGCCGCGCGCTTGCGCGCCACCAGCTCGCCGCCCCGGAACACCGGCTGCGCCAGCCCCGCGGCCAGCGACCACACGTTGAGGCTGCCAAACAGATCGCGCGCGGAGAGCGCCTGCGTGCCGGCGCTGCCGGACAGCGTGAGCTGCGGGTAGAGCTGCGCGGTGGCCACGCCGATATTGGCTGACGCCTGGTGCAGCAGCGCCTCGGCCGCGCGGATATCCGGGCGCCGCCTCGCCATGGCGGAGGGCAGGCTTACCGGAAGCGTGGCGGGCAAGGTGAGATCCTCCAGCCGGAACTCGGGCAGCTGGGCGCTCGCGGGCGCCTGTCCCAGGTACACGGCAAGCTGATGCCGCGTGGCCGCAAGCTGCTGCACCAGGCCCGGCAGCAAGGCCTGGCTCTGCGCCAGTTCATTGCGCTGGCGCTGCGCGTCCACCTGCGCCACGCCGCCTGCGCGCAAGCGTTGCTCGGTGATGGCGAGCTGGCGCTGCTGCGCCGCCACGATGGCCTCGGTGTCGGCAATCTGCGCGCGCAAGCCAGCCTCGCGGATGGCGGCCGTGGCCACGTTGCCGGCCAGCGTCAGGCGTGCGGCTTCCAGCTCGAAGCGTTGGTAGTCCACCGCCGCGCGCAGGCCTTCCAGCTCGCGGCGCTGGCCGCCGAACAGGTCGAGCGTGTAGGAGATTTCCACGCTGGCGCCGTACAGCGTGAACGGCCCGGGACTGGGAAAGGCGGTGATGCCGAGCGAGTTGAAGTCGACCTGCTGGCGCGTGGTGTTGAGCTTGGCGTCCACCCGCGGCAGCAGGCGCGCGCCCGTGGTGGCCACCAGTTCCTGGCGCGCCTGTTCGATGCGGGCCTGTGCTTGCGCCAGCGTTGGGCTGGCATCCAGCGCCGCGCGGATGGTGCGGTCCAGCGCGGGGCTGCGGAACAGCGTCCACCATTGCGCCGGCACGTCGGCGCCGCTCTCCAGCGTTTGCGCCTGGCCGTGCGGTGCGTCGGCGGCGCTGGTGCGCGTTGGCTGCGTGCCCTCGGTATAGGACGGCGCGGCGGGCGCGGCCGGCTCGGTGAAGTCCGGGCCCACCGCGCATGCCGAAAGCATGGCAGCCGCCAGTACGGCGAGGACCGTGCGGGATGTGGATTTACCGTGTGGCGAGGCTTGCATGGCAGGCTCCTCAATCCAGCGTGCGGCGATAAAAACGCACTGCAATGGTCATGACGACGACCGTGAACAGGGCCATCGGCCACACGTTCGGCCATAGCTCGGTCCAGCTGTTGCCCTTGAGCAGGATCCCGCGGATCAGGCGGTTGAAGTAGGTCATCGGCAGCACGTTGCCAATGGCCTGCGCCCAGCGCGGCATCCCCTGGAAGGGAAACATGAACCCCGACAGCAGCAGGTTCGGCAGGAAGTAAAAGAACGTCAGCTGCACCGCTTGCAACTGGTTTTGCGCAAGCGACGACAGTGTGATGCCCACGGTCAGGTTGGCGGCGATAAACAGCAGCGCCGCCAGGTAGACCGCGACCACCGAGCCGACAAAGGGCACGCCGAAGACCCAGCGCGCGGCCAGCAGGATGATGGTGGACTGGATCAGGCCGATGAAGATGTAGGGCACGATCTTGCCGCTGATCACCTCCAGCGGCCTGACCGGCGTGGCAAGCAGGTTTTCCATGGTGCCGCGCTCGCGTTCGCGGGTCATTGCCAGGCCCGTCATCATGACCATGGTCATGGTCAGGATCACGCCCATCAATCCGGGAATGATGTTGTACTGCGTGAGTCCCTCCGGGTTATAAAGCCGCTGCACCTGCACGTCGAAGGGCGGCTTGCCGCCCGCCAGATGCGCCAGCGCGCCCTGCAGGTCCTTGTCCGCGACCGAGAACGGCAGCTGCGACAGCGCGGCGATGGCCGAGCCGGTGGCGGACGGGTCGGTGGCATCGGCCTCCACCAGCAGCGCCGGGCGTTCGCCGCGCAGCAGCCGGCTGGTGAAGTCGGGCGGGATGCTGAGCACGAACTGCACCTCGCCCTTCATCAGCGCCTCGCGCCCGGCGGCTTCGTCGGGCAGGGTGCCGACCACGTTGAAGTAGGTGGTTGCCTGCATGCCGGCCACGAAGGAGCGGGTGAACTCGCTCTGGTCCGCGGCGATGACCGCAGTGGTGAGGTGGCGCGGATCGGTGTTGATGGCGAAGCCGAACAGCATCAGCTGCACGATGGGCAGGCCGACGATCATGCCGAAGGTAACGCGGTCCCGCCGCAGTTGCAGGAACTCCTTGAGCACGATGCTCCACCAGCGCTGAAAGGAGAGCGGGAAGCGTGCGCGGTTGGTTGCCTTGGCCGGTTCGCCTGCGTCGCGCGTCATGCCCGGGCCTCCTTGCCGTCCTGCCCGGTTTTTTGCATTTCCTTGCCCGCGCGCATATTGTCCTCAGCGCCGCTCATCATGTGGATGAAGACGTCTTCCAGGCTGGTCTCGATCGGTTCGATCCGGTGCTGCGGGCCGGCAATGCGGCGCAGCGTGGCCTCCAGCGCGGGCGCATCGTGCCCGGTGATGTGCAGCGCGCTGCCGAACACCACGGTCTGCTCCACGCCCGGCGCACCCTTGAGCTGATCCGACAACGTGGAAAGCTGCTCGCCCTGCACGCTCCAGGTGACGAGCTTCTGGCTGGCCACCACTTCGCTTGCCGTGCCCTGCGCCAGCAGCTTGCCGTAGGCGATATAGGCGAGCTTGTGGCAACGCTCGGCTTCATCCATGTAGTGCGTGCTGACCAGCACCGAGATGCCGCGCGCGGCTAGCTGGTGCAGTTGCTCCCAGAAATCGCGGCGCGCCTTCGGGTCGACCCCGGCGGTGGGCTCGTCCAGCAGCAACAGTTCCGGTTCATGTAGCAGGCAGGCGGCCAGCGCCAGGCGCTGCTTCCAGCCGCCCGAGAGCGCGCCGGCCAGTTGCTGTGCGCGGCTGGCCAGGCCGAGGTGCTCGAGCGCCTGGTCCACCACCTCGCGCCGGCGCGGCATGCCATACACGCGCGCCACGAAATCCAGGTTCTCGCGGATGGAGAGATCGTCCCAGTAGGAGAACTTCTGCGTCATGTACCCCACGCGCCGCTTGATCTCGGCGGTCTCGCGCAGGATGTCGTAGCCCAGGCAGGTGCCGGTGCCCGAGTCCGGCGTCAGCAGCCCGCACATCATGCGGATGGACGTGGTCTTGCCGCTGCCGTTGGGGCCGAGGAAGCCAAAGATCTCGCCGCGCGCGACTTGCATCGTCAGGTTGTTGACGACGTGCTTGTCACCGTAGTGCTTGTTGATGCCGTGCACGTCGATGGCCAGGGCGCTGGCTTTGCCGGGCCCGCCGTCCAGGGGAGCAACGGTCGCGTTCATGGCCTTGCCACCTCGACCGGCTGGCCCGGATGGAGCTTCGGCGCGTCGGCCGGTGCGGGCCGCGCTTCCACCAGGAACACCAGCTTGTTGCGCGTTTCATTGCTGTAGATCACTGGCGGCGTGTACTCGGCCTGGCTGGAGATGTAGGTGACAATGGCCGCAATGGGCGCGGCGCAGCCATCGCAGCGCACGCGCACGGCCTCGCCGTTCTTGAACGCGCCGAGCACGGCCTGCGGCACGTAGAAGCGCACCTTGACGTTGCCCGGTGGCAGCAGCCGCACCACCGGGCTGCCGGCTGGCACCCAGTCGCCAAGGCGGAAGGGCGTGTCGTAGACCAGGCCGGCCTGGGTCGCGCTCACGGTCTTGCGCGACAGCTTCCACTCGGCCTGCGCCAGCGCGGCGCGCGCGGCGGCCACCTGGGCTTGCTGGGCCGCCTGCTGCGCGGTGCGTCCCGGCAGCCGGGCCACGTCGATATCGCGCTGCAGCTCGCGCACGCGGGCGGCGTCGGAGGCGGCGGTGGCGAGGCTCTCTTCCAGCTGCGCCAGCGCGATCCCGCCGATGGCGTACTGGGCTTCGTCGCGCTTGCGTTGCGCGGCGCTGCGCAACGAGGCGGCTTGCGCCTGCGCCAGCTGGGCTCGGCTCACGTCGACTTCCGGCACGCGCTTGCCGGTCTGCAGGTCGGCAAGCTGGGACTCGGCCACACGCACTTGTTCCGCCGCTTGCTGCCGGGCCGCGCGCTCGTCGTCGGCCTCCAGCGCGAACAGCGGCGCGCCACCTGCCACCTGCTGCCCGCGCTGGACGGAGATCTGGTCCAGCCGGCCGGCAAAGGGGGAGGCCACGCTGACGAATTCGCCCTCCACATAGCCTTGCCAGGAGGGTGGTGCAGGCTCGCCACAGGCAGATAGCAGCGCCGCGCCGATCAGGGCGGCCGATGGCCAGCCCGCACGCAGGTTCGGGACAGGGCGGGAGGAATGAGGCTGAGCGTGGCGAGGCATGCGGGCTCCGTGACGGGCAGGCTGGGTTCAGGCGGGCGGCGGCGTGACCGGCCCGGGCCGCGGTATCGGCGCGATCGGCGCGATCGGCGGTACCCCCAGGCCGTGCGCCAGCAGCGCGCTCACGTGGCGCACCAGCGCCTCGCTGTCGATGGTGCCGGCGCCGGGCAGGCGGCGCCAGATATGGGTGGTGGCCAGCGGCAGCAGCGTCAGGCCGATCAGCGACACCATCAGCAGCGCGGGCTCCAGGCTGGCGTTGATCTCGCCGCGCGCGCGCGCCGCCGCCAGCGGGCCGATCACCAGGCCGGCGCGCTGCAGCGCGATCTTCTGCAGCACGCGCTGATGCAGCTGGCCGTCCGCGCCAACGATCTCGCGGATCCACAGCCCGGGAAACCATGGCGTGGCGGCGGCGGTGCGGATCAGCCGCCCGGCGATGCCCACCAGCATGGCTGCTGCGTCCGCGCTGTCGGCGGCGGCCGGCGCGAACACCTGTTCCACCAGCGGCTGCAGGCGCTCGTCGACCACCGCGTCAAGCAACTGGTCGCGATCGCGGAAGTAGTAGTGCACGAGCGCCGGGGTGACGCCAGCATGGATAGCGATGGTCTTGATCGGCGTGGCGGCAACGCCGCGCTGGGCGAACAGCTCGGTGGCGGCGTCGAGCAATTGCCCGCGCTGGCCCGCGCTGCCCCCATGCCCGGCGGCAGGCCGGCCCGGACGGCGGCTTGGGGGCGGGGTGGCAGTAGCAGGCGGCATGGCGGCTCCTGAATCTGCAGATAATATTAATTCATGAATTAATTAATTCAAGGCCAATTACAGCGTGGTGTTTCAGCCACTTGCCTTCTCGCTATGTTGCGTCGCAGCAATGCAAGGTAGACATGTCATAAACGCTTGGCTATGCTTCGTCCGCCCCCCAGCCGGGCTTGCCCATTCATGTGCCTGCTGCTGTTCCCCGGATTTTTTTCATGCCGCTTTGTCGCTTCCACGCCGCCCCAGCGCGGCTACGCCTGTTCTTTGCCACTCGCCTGGCGGGTGTGGCCTTGTCGCTGGCCGGCCTTGCCGGCATGGCGGCCATGCCCGCACAGGCGCAGGAAAAAGCCGGGACAAGCAGCGACGCACCCGCGCAGGCCGATGCCCCCGAGGACTACGCCTTCCATGGCCAGACCACCTATATCTGGCAGCGCAAGCCGTCCTTCGGCGCGGCCTACTCCGGCGCCAACAGCCTGACGGCGGACCGCGCCAAGAGCTACTCGTTCAGCACCACGCTCGATCTTGGCTTGCGACTGTGGCGCGGTGCGGAGTTCCACTTCAACCCGGAGGTGACGCAGGGCGTGCCGTTTTCCGAGCTGCACGGCCTGGGCGGGCTGAGCAACGGCGAGCTGGCCAAGGTCTCCAGCACCAATCCGGTGTTCTACCGGGCGCGCGCGTTTGTCCGCCAGACCTGGGGGCTGGGCGGCGGCAGCGAACAGCTGGACGCCGATTTCAACCAGCTGGCCGGCAGCGTCGACAAGCGCCGCGTGGTGCTGACCGCCGGCAACTTCGGCGTGCTCGATGTGTTCGACCAGAACGAGTACGGTTCCGACCCGCGCACCCAGTTCATGAACTGGTCGTTCATGGCGCACGGCTCCTTCGATTACCCGGCCGATGCGCGCGGCTACAACTGGGGCGTAGCGCTCGAGTACATCGGCGACATGTGGTCGGTGCGGCTTGGCCGCTTCCTGCAACCGCTGGAGTCCAACGGGCTGGAGCTCGATACGCGGATGTTCCAGCACTATGGCGACATCCTCGAGTTCGAGAAGCGCTACAACCTGGCCGGCCAGCCCGGCGTGGCGCGCCTGCTGCTCTGGCGCAACAAGGCGCGCATGGGCGCGTTCAGCGATGCGGTGCAACTCGGCGCCGCCACTGGCGCCGCGCCGGACGTGGCCAATGTGCGCGAGGAGCACGCCAAGATCGGCGCGGGATTGTCGCTGATGCAACGGGTCAACGAATCGCTCGGCGTGTTCGCGCGCGCCAATATGTCGGACGACAAGACCGAGACCTACGCCTTTACGGAAATCGGCCGCCAGGTCGCCATCGGCGGCGTGCTCAACGGCAATGCGTGGGGCCGGCCGCGCGATGTGGTTGGGTTGGCGATGTCGGTGAATATGCTGGGGTCGCGGCACCAGGCTTACCTGGCCGCCGGCGGGCAGGGCGCCTTTCTTGGCGATGGCGCGTTGCGCTATGGTCCTGAGCAAGTCGTTGAGCTGTTCTATAGCTTCCAGCCGGTCAAGTACCTGAGCATCAGCCCGGATTTCCAGTACATCCGCAATCCTGGCTACAACCGCGACCGCGGCCCGGCGATGTTCTACGGCGTGCGCCTTCACGCGGAGTTCTGAGTCCCGGGCGCTGCGCCTTGCCGGTGGTTCAGTCGCCCAGCGCGCTCAACAATGCCCTGAGCTGTTTCGCCTTGGCGGGCCCAAGGCTGCGCACGATGCCGTCCTCATGCTGCTGCACCAGCCGATTGAGCCGCTTGGACAGCGCCAGTCCATCGTCGGTGGCGTAAAGCAGCACGCGGCGGTTGTCGTGCAGGTCGGGGCTGCGCATGGCCAGGCCATGGCCGATCATGCGGTCAACCAGCTTGGTCAGGGTGGGCGGATGCATCGCCAGCGCCTGGGCCACCTCGCCCATGGCGTGCCCTTGCTCGTCAGCCAGCACCCGCAGTACTTTCCAATGTTCGACCTGTACGCCTTCCGCCGCCAGCGCCTGTTCCAGTCGGGCGTGGACGGCGATGTGGGCGCGTGACAGGAGTTGGGCTAGGTAGCTGTCGAAATCGCTCATGGGGCAGGCCTGCGTGAAACACTGCGTTAGTATACGGGAAAAATACGGGAAAACTTTCCCAGGAAAGCTTTCTGGCCTTGTCCTCGCTTGCTATTCTTGCGGATCGAGGCGCGCTGACAAGACGCGGCGTTGCCGCCCCGCCCGGCAAGGAGACGAAGCCATGCAATGGAAGCCACTGCAGCCCAGTTGCGCCCCGGCGTCGGACGACCCGGCTTTGACCTGCCTGGTCGATGCGCCGCCGGCTGGCTACGGCGCGCGCCGCGCCGATTGCCTGAACGTCGGCCTGCTAGTGCCGGTGCGGGGCGCCGCAGGGATCTGGGGCCCGTCGGCACGCGCCTGCGCGCAGCTCGCGGCGGAAGAACTGAACCGGCAGGGCGGCATACGCGGGCGGGAGATCTGCCTCCAGGTGTTCAACGCCGTTGACGAGTGCCGCGATATCCCCGACTTGCTCGGCGGCCTGGTGCGCGAGGGCGAAATCGACGCTGTGGTCGGCATGCATACCAGCGCGGTGCGCTCACGCGTGCGCGCCGCCACGAGGGGGCGGATTCCGTTTGTCTATACGCCGCTCTACGAAGGTGGCGAATGCGCGCCCGGTGTCTACGCGATCGGCGAAACACCGGATCAGCAACTCTTGCCCGCGCTGGCGGCGATGTATCGCCAGTACCGCGCGCGCCGCTGGGTGTTCGTCGGCAATGACTGCGTCTGGCCGCGTGCCTCGCACGGGCTGGCCAGCGGCGCACTGAGGGCGCTGGGCGGGGAAGTGCTGGCCGATCGCTATATGGAACACGGTTGCGCGTCCTATCGCAAGGTCCTGCAGGAGATCGAGATGCTGCGGCCAGATGCGGTCCTGCTTTCGCTGATCGGGCAGGATGCCGTGCGTTTTAACCGCGAGTTCGGCGCATCGGGCCTGCAGCGGCGTGTGCGCCGGCTGTCGTGCGCCATCGAGGAAAACGGCTTGCTTGCCATCGGGGCCGCCAATACCGAGGGGTTGTTCGCGGCCGCCGGCTATTTCGCCGCCCTGCCCAACGAGGCCAACATGGCCTTCAAGGAACGCTATCACGGCCGCTTTGGCGAACGGGCACCGGTGTTGAATGCGCTGGGGCAGTCCGTCTACGATGGCGTGCACTTCCTGGCGGCGCTGGCTTCTGCGCCGCAGCGTGCGCGGCGCAGCGCGCCGCTGGTGTTCCGCAGCGTGCGCGGACTGTCCTGGCGCGGCAATGCACGGGTGCAGCAACCGGTTTTTCTTGCCGAGGCCAACGGCCACTTTTTCAACGTCGTCAGGCAACTCTGAGTCCACGGCCGTGTCGCCATGGTTTTCCCTAGCCGTCAAATATTTCCCTTGGAAATTATTTCTTTGGAAAATAATATGACGGCTGCCCCAGGATTGCGGGCCATTCTTCTCATGCCTTTCCCACCTTGCACAGGAGTACGCCATGACCGTGAAGCGCCCCACCCAGGCCCAGATGCGCGAGCTGATCGCCAGCCTGCACATGACGATGAGCGAGGCCGAATGCGCCGAGTACCTCGCCTTGATGGAAGGCAGCATCCAGGCCTACGACCGCGTCGACGAACTGCCTGACTTCCTGCCCGAGCCGAAGTACCCGCGCAGCGCGGGCTACCAGCCACCACCCCAGGAAAACCGCCTCAATGCCTGGTACGTCAAGACCGAAGTGAAGGGGGCCGCCGGCGGCGCGCTGGCAGGGCGCTCGATCGTGCTCAAGGACAATATCTGTCTGGCCGGGGTGCCGATGATGAACGGCTCATCGACGCTGCAAGGCTACGTCCCCGATATCGACGCCACCGTGGTGACGCGCATCCTCGACGCCGGCGGCACCATCGTCGGCAAGGCGCATTGCGAGTGCTTCTGTCTGTCCGGCGGCAGCCATACCAACGCCACCGGCCCCGTGCACAACCCCTATCGGATGGGCTATATCGCGGGTGGGTCGTCCTCCGGTTGCGGCGCACTGGTCGGGGCGGGCGAGGTGGAAATGGCGATCGGCGGCGACCAGGGCGGCTCGATCCGCATTCCCGCCGCGTTTTCCGGCTGCTATGGCATGAAGCCCACGCATGGGCTGGTTCCCTATACCGGCATCATGCCGATCGAATCCACCATCGACCACACGGGCCCGATGACCCGCACCGTGGCTGACAACGCCTTGCTGCTGGAGGTGATCGCCGGTCCCGATGGCCTGGACCCGCGCCAGTACGCGCCGAGGGTCGAGCGCTATACCGAGGCGCTCGGCAGGGGCGTGGCGGGCTTGCGCATCGGCGTGGTGCGCGAAGGATTCGGCCTGGCCAACAGCGAGGCTGATGTCGATGCCAAGGTACGCGAGGGCGCCCAGCGCCTGGCGCGGCTTGGCGCGGTGGTGGAGGAAGTCAGCATTCCCATGCATCTGGACGGCGCCGCCATCTGGACGCCGATCGCGCTGGAAGGCTTGCAGGCGCAGATGATGCATGGCAACGGCATGGGCTTCAACTGGAAGGGCCTTTACACTACAAGCCTGCTGGAGCGCCATGCGGGCTGGCGTGAGCAGGCGGACCAGCTTTCCCCTTCGCTCAAGCTGTCGATGTTCGTCGGCGAGTTCTTCATGCAGCAGTATGGCGGGCGTTTCTATGCCAAGGCGCAGAACCTCGCGCGTCAGCTGTGCCAGGCTTATGACGACACCTTGCAGCGCTATGACTTGCTGCTGATGCCGACCTTGCCTTTGAAGGCGCAGCCGATTCCCGCGCCCGGTGCGCCGCTGGCCGAAGTGATCCAGCGCGCCTTCGAGATGGTGGTCAATACGGCGCCGTTCGACGCCACCGGCCATCCGGCCATGAGTGTGCCCTGCGGGCTGGGCAACGGGCTGCCGATCGGCTTGATGCTGGTGGGCAAGCATTGGGATGAGGCGACCATCTACCGTGCCGCGCATGCCTTCGAGCAATCGGGAGACTGGCACAAGTTCTGATGGCGTAAAAAAGCCCGGCGCACACGCCGGGCCTTCTCTCTTCTCTGCTGGCTGCAAGGCCTACGGCATCACTGCCGTGCGTTGCGCCGGTTGTCCGGCCACGGCGTGTTGAAGTTGGTGCGGAACGGATTGATATCCAGCCCGCCGCGCCGCGTATAGCGCGCATAAACCGCCAGCTTCACCGGCTTGCACTGCCGCATCACGTCGGTAAAGATCCGCTCCACGCATTGCTCGTGGAACTCGTTGTGGTTGCGAAACGAGATCAGGTACTTGAGCAGTCCTTCCTGGTTGATCGGCGCGCCCACGTAGCGGATCTGCACGCTGCCCCAGTCCGGCTGGCCGGTTACCAGGCAGTTCGACTTGAGCAGGTGCGAGACCAGCGTTTCTTCCACCGGCGATTCGTCCTGGGCGGCATGCAGCAAGTGCGGCGCCGGCTCGTAGATGTCAGTTTCGATGTCGAGCCGGTCCAGCTGCACGCCGTCCAGCTCGGCCATCTTCTGCGTGCCGAGATCAGCCTCGGTTACCAGGCGCACCTGCACCGTGCCGCCGGTGGCCTCGGACAGGTCGTGGTGCAGCAGCTGCTGCAACGCCTCGGGCGAGGCGATCTTGCTCTGGTTGAACGAATTCAGGTAGAGCTTGAACGACTTGGACTCGACGATGTTGGGCGTGTCGGCCGGAATGATGAAGCTGGCCAGCGCCACCTGCGGCTTGCCCTTCATGTTCAGCCACGACAGCTCGTACGCGTTCCAGATGTCCACGCCGAAGAACGGCAGCGCGCGGCCTTGCGCCAGCCCGATCTCCGTGCGCTTGGGCTGGCGCGGGATCGGGAACAGCAACGTCGGGTCGTACTCGGTCTTGTAGGCCGAGGGTTTGCCTAGCGGCGATTGTTCGGGAAGGCTCATGGTTGCCTCGGATGATCAGGACAGGAACAGCTTGTACACGGGATTTTCGGTCTCTTCCCAGTGTACATAGCCCAGCGTGGCGAGGAAGGCGCGGAAGGCGCGCTTCTCGTTCTTGGGCACCTGGATGCCAACCAGGATGTTGGAGGTGTCGCCGCCCTGGTTGCGGTAGTGGAACAGGCTGATATTCCAGTTCGGGCTCATGCTCGACAGGAAGCGCATCAGCGCGCCCGGCCGCTCGGGAAACTCGAATCGGTACAGCAGTTCGTCATGCGCCAGCGGCGAGTGCCCGCCCACCATGTAGCGGATGTGCTGCTTGGCCAGTTCATCGTTGGACAGGTCCAGCGTATCGAAGCCGTGGCGGCGGAATCCGGCGGCGATCTTCTCGTTCTCCGCGCGGCTCGCAATCTGCACGCCGACGAAGATATGCGCCATGCTCTTGTCGGCGATGCGGTAGTTGAACTCGGTCACATTGCGCGTGCCGAGCTGCTCGCAGAAGCGCTTGAAGCTGCCGCGTTCCTCGGGGATGCTGACCGCGAAGACCGCCTCGCGCGCCTCGCCCACCTCGGCGCGCTCCGCCACGAAGCGCAGGCGGTCGAAGTTCATGTTCGCGCCGCAGGCAATGGCCACCAGGTGCTGGCCCTTGAGCTTCTCGCGCTCGGCGTAGAGCTTCAGGCCGGCCACGGCCATGGCACCGGCCGGCTCCAGGATGCTGCGGGTATCCTGGAACACGTCCTTGAGCCCGGCGCAGATGGCGTCGGTGTCCACCAGGATGATCTCGTCGACCAGCTCGCGCGTGATGCGGAAGGTTTCCTTGCCGACCAGCTTCACGGCGGTGCCGTCCGAGAACAGGCCCACTTCCTTGAGCTCCACGCGCTTGCCCGCGTCCACCGAGCGCTTCATCGCGTCGGAGTCCACGGTCTGCACGCCGATCACCTTGATCTCCGGGCGCACGGCCTTGATGTAGGACGCAATGCCGGAGATCAGCCCGCCACCGCCGATCGCCACGAACACCGCATGCAGCGGGCCCGGGTGCTGGCGCAGGATCTCCATGGCGATGGTGCCTTGGCCGGCGATGACTTCGGGATCGTCGAAGGGGTGGATGAAGGTCAGCTTGTGCTTTTTCTCCAGCACCGCGGCATGGTTGTAGGCGTCGCTGTACGAGTCGCCGTGCAGCACGATTTCCACCCACTCGCCGCCGCGCTCGCGTACCGCGTCGATCTTCACCTGCGGGGTGGTGACCGGCATCGCGATCAGCGCCTTGCACTTCAGGCGCGCGGCCGACAGCGCCACGCCCTGCGCGTGATTGCCGGCCGAGGCGGCGATCACGCCGCGCTTGAGCTCTTCCGGCGACAGCGAGGCCATCTTGTTGTACGCGCCGCGCAGCTTGAACGAAAACACCGGCTGGGTGTCCTCGCGCTTGAACCACACCTTGTTGCCGGTGCGCGTGGAGAGCAGGTTTGCATAGGTGAGATCGGTCTCCTGGGCCACGTCGTACACCTTGGCGGTCAGGATCTTTCTCAGGTAATCGGGTTTGCGGGTCATCGTGGACAGCCGGGGCGGGGATTGGCGGAAACCGGTAATGATAATGGATGGCGGGGGGGCGGCGATGGCTGCACCCCTGTGCAAGCGGCCGCGAAGGGCAGGCAAGCTCACCTTCGTGCGCGAGGCGCGTTGCGCACTGCAGCGGTGCAGGCACCGCCGTGGCGCGCCGAAGGGGCGTTTGTGCAGCTTGTAGGACGAAGCCCGGTGGACGCTGCCGGAACACTCGTGATACGGTGTAACGCAATGCCTTCCCTACCTCTTATCGAACCGAACACCGCGCTGTTCCTGGATTTCGACGGTACGCTGGCCGACCTTGCGCCGCGTCCTGACCTCGTGCAGGTCGAACCGGAACTGGTGGGGACGCTGCGCGCCCTGCATCTGCATCTGGGCGGCGCGCTAGCCCTGGTTTCCGGCCGGCCGATTGCCGAGCTGGATCATTTCCTGCATCCGCTGCAACTGCCGTGCGCCGGCGTGCATGGCGCGGAGCTGCGCGACGCGGGCGGCCACCGCCTGCGCCAGCCTGACCCCGGCGTGCCGCTGCTGCTCCCGCCGCTCGAAGCGCTGGTTGGCGCGCATCCCGGCTTGCAGCTCGAGCGCAAGTCGGTTGCGGTCGCGGTGCATTACCGCGCCGTTCCCCACCTCGAAGGCATGGTGCGCCACTTCGCGGCCGAACTCGCCAGCGGCGTGCCGGGCATCGAAGTCCTGCACGGCAAGATGGTGGTGGAGCTCAAGCCGGCAGGCATCGACAAGGGCGGCGCCATCGATGCCTTTATGCGCAGCCCGCCATTTGCGCGGCGCACGCCGCTGTTTGCCGGCGACGATATTACCGACGAGGCTGGCTTTGCCGTGGTGCGCCGCCTTGGCGGCATCGGCTTGCTGGTTGGCGCGCGCCCCAGCGCCGCCACCGCCAGCGTGACCGGCCCGGCCGCGCTGCGCTGCTGGCTGCATCGCTCCGCCAAGGCACTCGAAGTCATGGCCGCCGCGCAGGGCACGCAGGTTTCCGGAGCTACATCCACAACGACGTCTTGAGGGGGATTCGCTGTGAGCAACCCATCCACCGAGGATAATCCGGCGCGTGCCGGAGGTGCCGGCCGCTACGCCGATCCTTCGCTATCGCTGGGCATGATCGGCAACTGCGCGATCTCCGCGCTGGTCGACGGGCGCGGGCGCATTGTGTGGTGCTGCCTGCCGCGCTTTGACGGCGACCCGGTCTTCAACGCCCTGCTCGATCCGGGCGAGAACGCTGGCCACTTTGCCATCGAAATCGAGGACTTCCAGGAAGCGCACCAGTGGTACGAGCCCAATACGGCCGTGCTGCGGACCCGGCTGACCGACCAGCATGGCAACAGTCTTGAGATCACCGATTTTGCACCGCGTTTTTTCCGCATCGGACGTTACTTCCGCCCCACCTCGCTGATTCGCCGCATCCGCCCGATACAGGGCGCGCCGCGTGTGCGCGTGACGTTGGCGCCGCGTTTCGACTGGGGGCGCATCAAGCCCGAGATCACGCGCGGCAGCAGCCACGTGCGCTATATCGGCGACGGCACCACGCTGCGCATGACCACCGACGCGCCGCTGACCTACGTGCTGTCGCACACGCCTTTCCTGCTCACGCGCGACCTCAACTTCATCCTCGGGCCGGACGAAACCCTGCAAGGCGGCGTGGAGGAAATCGCACGCGACTTCGAGCAGGAAACCACGGCTTACTGGAAGATGTGGAGCCGCCGCCTCGCGGTGCCGCGCGAGTGGCAGGACGCGGTGATCCGCGCCGCCATTACGCTCAAGCTGTCGCTGTATGAAGAGACGGGCGCCATCGTCGCGGCCATGACCACCAGCATTCCCGAGGCGCCCGGCAGCGGGCGCAACTGGGATTACCGCTTCTGCTGGCTGCGCGATGCTTTCTTCGTGATCCGCGCGCTCAACAGCTTGTCCGAGGTCGGCACCATGGAGGACTACCTGCGCTGGTTGTCCAACGTGGTGATGCAATCCAAGAATGGCCATATCCAGCCGCTGTATGGCATCGGGCTGGAGCTCGAATTGCCGGAGAGCATGCTCGATCATTTGTCCGGCTACCGTGGCATGGGTCCGGTGCGCGTGGGCAACCAGGCACAGGAGCACTTCCAGCATGATGTCTACGGCAACGTGGTGCTGGGTGCGGCCCAGGCTTTCCACGACCATCGCCTGCTGCACCGCGGCGGGGCGGCCGAGTACCACGTGCTGGAAACCGTGGGCGAGCAGGCGGTACGCGTGTTCGGCACGCCCGATGCGGGCATGTGGGAGCTGCGCACGCGCGCGCGGGTGCATACCTCGTCCGCGCTGATGAGCTGGGCCGCCTGCGACCGCCTCGCCAAGATCGGCGATGCGCTGCAATTGCCCGATCGCGCGGCTTACTGGCGCCAGCATGCCGACGGCATGAAGGTGCGCATCGTGCGCGAGTCCTGGAGCGAGGAACGACAGGCGTTCGCCGAGAGCTTCGGCGGGCGCGAGCTCGATGCCAGCGTGTTGCTGATGGCCGAGGTCGGCTTTATCGAGCCCAGGGATGAACGTTTCATGTCCACGCTCAAGGCCATGGAAGCGTCACTTTGCGACGGGCCTTATATGCGCCGCTACGAGGCCCCGGACGACTTCGGCAAGCCCGAGACCGCCTTCAACATCTGCACCTTCTGGCGTATCGATGCGCTCGCGCGCGTGGGGCGCCGGGAGGAAGCGCGCGAGATCTTCGAGGCCATGCTGGCGGCGCGCAATCCGCTTGGCCTGCTGTCCGAGGATACGCACCCCGTGACCGGCGAGATGTGGGGCAATTTTCCGCAGACCTACTCGATGGTGGGCCTGATCAACGGCGCCACGCGCCTGTCCGCGCCGTGGGATTCCGTGATCTGAAGGCGCGCGCGGCAAGGCCAGCGCAAAGGAATGTATGGGCAGACTAGTAGCGGTATCCAACCGCGTGGCCGATCCGCGCAATCTTGCCGCGGGCGGCCTCGCCGTGGCACTGGGCGAAGCGCTCAAGGCTACCGGCGGCATGTGGTTCGGCTGGAGTGGCAAGATTGTGGAGGCCGCGCAGGGTGGCACGCCGGGCGAGGGAGAGCTGCATATCCAGCAAGCCGGCAATGTCACGCTGGCTACGGTCGACCTGTGCCGCGAGGACCACGACGCGTACTACCAAGGCTACAGCAATGGCGTGCTGTGGCCGGTGTTCCACTATCGCATCGACCTGGCGGATTTCGACTCCGGTTATCTCAACATCTACCGCCGCGTCAACCAGCTCTTTGCACGCAAGCTTGCCCCGCTGCTGCGCCCGGACGATGTGATCTGGATCCACGACTACCACCTGATCCCGCTTGCGTCGGAGCTGCGCGCCATGGGCTGCGGCCAGCGCATGGGTTTTTTCCTGCATATCCCGCTGCCCCCGCCGCTGATCCTTGCCGCCATCCCACAGCACGAATGGCTGATGCGGGCGCTGTTCGCCTATGACCTGGTTGGCTTCCAGAGCCAGCTCGATCTCGAGCATTTCTCGCGCTACGTGCAAAGCGAAGCGCAGGCCGAGCCCATGGGCGAGTATCGCTTCCGGGCTTTCCACCGCACCGTGCGCGCGCAGGCGTTTCCGATCGGCATCGACGTCGACGAATTCGCCGCGCTGGGCCAGTGCGAGGAATCGCGCGAGACGTACGAGATGATGCGCGGCCAGTATTCGAGCCGCCGTCTTCTGCTTGGCATCGACCGGCTCGATTACTCCAAGGGGCTGCCGCAGCGGCTCAAGGCGGTCAGGACGCTGATGGCGCAGTATCCGGAGAACCGCCGCAGCGCCACGCTGATCCAGATTGCCGCGCCATCGCGCGAAACGGTAGATGCCTACGCGGATCTGCGGCGCGAGCTGGAAGGGTTGTCGGGGGCGATCAATGGCGAGTATGGCGAGCTGGACTGGATGCCGGTGCGCTATATCCACCGCACCACGGCACGGCGCCGTTTGCCGGGCCTTTGCCGCGCTTGCCGCGTGGCGCTGGTGACGCCGTTGCGCGATGGGATGAACCTGGTCGCGAAGGAGTTTGTTGCCGCGCAGGATCCGGACGATCCCGGGGTCCTGGTGCTATCGCGGTTTGCTGGTGCTGCCGAGCAGTTGCGCGAGGCGTTGCTGGTGAATCCATACGATATCAATGCTACCGCGCAGGCGATTCAGCAGGCCTTGCATATGCCGCTGGCGGAGCGGCAGTCCCGGCATCAGAAGYTGCTGGAGCGGATTCGGGCGCAGGATGTGCATTGGTGGAGGAGGGAGTATTTGAGGACTTTGGCGGAGACGGATGGGGGGTAAGGGGGTAGGGGGTATTGGGGTGTTTGCTGGCGGTGTTGGTTTTTGGACCCAAGGGCCGTACGACATCTGCCTGCGGGGTTGGTCGCTGTTTGTTTCATCGGCGTTGGTTTTTGCACCCAAGGGCCATACGACATCCCCCTGCGGGGGCTGCCGGTCACTTTTCTTTGACCGGCAAAGAAAACTAACGAAAAGAAA